>JAATGB010000091.1 GCA_015654945.1 Lactobacillales bacterium
ACCTGCAGCACCAGAGCCGGCGATTACGCAAGCCGGAGCGGATGCAATGCTTTCTCCGATGCCAGGAACTATTCTAAAAATTTTAGTGAATGTCGGGGATCCGGTTACCGAAAATCAACCGTTGATGATTTTAGAAGCGATGAAAATGGAAAATCAAATTGTAGCAGGAAAAGCCGGAACGGTTAGCGGCATCCATGTGACACCAGGAGAAATCGTGAATCCTGGAGATTCGTTAATTACAATTCACTAGAAACCCTATGGACGAAATACTTGTGAGCATAAAGTGGGTAGCAGAGAAGAAAATTTTAAATTTGAGAGAAGGAAGTGACGTTTGTGGAAACACTTATTGAAGGGTTTTTAGGAATGGGACAAGAACCTGGACGGCTCGTAATGATGATCATTGGCGGTATTTTAATGTATTTAGGAATCAAAAAAGAGTATGAGCCAACGCTATTGGTTCCTATGGGGTTAGGCACTATTTTGGTTAATTTCCCTAATTCGGGTGTATTAAGCGCGGGTGGTGAAGCGGGACCTTTCCAAGTGTTATTTGATATGGGAATTTCAACCGAATTATTTCCGTTGCTCTTATTCATTGGGATTGGCGCTATGATTGATTTTGGACCGTTATTACAAAATCCATTTCTACTATTATTTGGCGCAGCAGCACAATTTGGGATTTTCTTTACGATTATCCTTTCTGTTTTATTCGGGTTTGATTTAAATGATGCAGTCTCGATCGGAATTATTGGTGCAGCAGATGGTCCAACTTCGATTTTTGTCGCCAATACATTGAACTCTAGATATATGGGTGCCATTATGGTAGCGGCTTATTCGTATATGGCATTAGTGCCAATTATTCAGCCGATTGCAATCAAAGCAGTGACAACGAAAAAAGAACGACGGATTCGGATGACTTATCGGGCAGGGGAAGTTTCACAAACAGCAAAAATATTATTTCCAATTGTGATCTCTGTTGTAGCCGGCTTAATTGCGCCCGTTTCATTGCCTTTAGTCGGGTTCTTAATGTTTGGAAATTTACTAAGAGAGTGTGGCGTCTTAGAACGCTTATCGATTACGGCTCAAAATGAGCTGGTAAACATCATTAGTATTTTATTAGGCTTGTCTATTTCTGTTAAAATGCAATATCAAGAATTTTTAAGAGTGGATACATTGATGGTCATCGCGTTAGGATTAGTGGCCTTTATCATGGATTCAGTCGGCGGTGTATTATTCGCCAAACTTTTAAACTTGTTTCGAAAAGAAAAAATTAACCCAATGATTGGTGCAGCAGGAATTTCTGCGTTTCCAATGTCTAGTCGTGTCATTCAAAAAATGGCAACCGATGAAGATCCACAAAATTTTATTTTAATGCACGCAGCAGGAGCCAATGTTTCGGGTCAAATTGCTTCGGTGATCGCTGGTGGGTTATTACTTGCATTACTTACCTAAGAAAGGGGCAGACAGATGTCAGCAGATCTAATCAAAGCAATTGAATTATTAGGATTAGGATGGGGCGGCGTATTCGCTGTTATTCTGATTATTTACCTTGCATCACTGCTATTAAGCAAACTGTATCCAGTAAAAAAATAAGCAAGAAGAGGATCGTATGCATGCAATCAAAAGACTTTGGCTAACAAAGGACCAAAAAGCCTATCAACAATGGGCAGCGCTCTTAAAAAAAGCGAATCTAAACCCAGATGAAGCGGTCGAGTATACTGCGGGGATTTATCTAGATGAAAGGTTAGTTGCAACGGGCTCGTATGATCAAAATG
The DNA here is from genome assembly GCA_015654945.1 of Lactobacillales bacterium. GTDB lineage: Bacteria > Bacillota > Bacilli > Lactobacillales > Vagococcaceae > JAATGB01. The sequence goes on from JAATGB010000091.1 coordinate 1,773, forward strand.
TACTTAAATGCTTCGTTGTTGACCAAGAGTATCAAGCGGAAAATTTGCTAACAGAGCTGGTTCAACATTTAATGAATCGACTCTCTGAAGAAAATCGGCAACATTATTTTGTTTATACAAAACCGAGTAATGAGCGCCTCTTCCAGTCATTAGGCTTTCGTAAAATTATCGCTACAGACGAAATTCTTTTCATGGAACAGGGCTCACCTGATTTTCAAGACTATCTTGCTTTACTTGCGAAAAATAAAAAGCAAGGACAAGGGAGCGGTATTGTGATGAATGCCAATCCGTTTACCAAAGGACATCAATACCTTGTCGAAACAGCAGCCAAACAATCGGCGCAGGTTTACCTATTTGTTCTCTCAGAAGATCGGTCGCTCTTTTCAACAAGTGACCGATTTGAGATGGTGAAGCAAGGTGTCGCACATTTACCGAATGTAACCGTTCTGCCAACAAATGATTATCTCGTTTCTGCTGCCACATTTCCTTCTTATTTTTTAAAGGACAATGCACCAGAAAATGTTGCAAAGGCTCAAGAAAGTTTGGATGCGGAATTATTCAAAGGAAAAATTGCGCCTGTTTTAGCTATTCAAACGCGTTTTGTTGGAGAAGAACCTTTTTCAAAAGTAACTGAAACCTACAATCAATCAATGAAAAAAGTTTTTGGAAAAGACTTGCGGTTAATCATCTTGCCTAGATTGAGCGTGGACGGGCAGATAATTAGTGCAACTAAAGTCCGTAAAGCATTAAAGGAACAGGATGAGGAGTTGCTCCAAAAATTTTTACCACAAACAACGTACAACTATCTAAAAAAACACACAAAAACTATCGAGGTGAAGTAACGTGGAAATTACCCAAAATGCTGTTGCTGGAACGATTGAATCAAGTGATATTATGATTACTGTTAATCCCAATGCAACACAAGAAATTAGTATTTCTTTGGACAGTAGTGTTGAAAAACAGTTTGGTCAACAAATTCGAAAGGTTATTGAAGAAACGATAAAAAAATTAGGTGTTAAAGCGGTCAAAGTAACTGCAGTAGACAAAGGGGCGTTGGATTGTACCATCCAAGCGCGAACAATTACTGCAATTCATCGTGCTGCCAAAAAAGATACCTATGATTGGAAGGAGATCGACTCATGGAACGCCTAAGAAGAACAATGATGTTTGTACCGGGTGCAAACGCAGCCATGCTTAGAGATGCACCGTTATATGGTGCCGATTCAATTATGTTTGATTTAGAGGATGCGGTTTCTTTGAAGGAAAAGGATGCTGCACGAACATTGGTTCATTTTGCATTGAAAACGTTTAATTATCAAGAGGTTGAAACTGTTGTCCGAATTAATGGCTTAGATACTGTGGGAGCAGAAGATGTGGAAGCAGTAGTTTTAGCTGGTGTCAATGTGATCCGTCTACCTAAAACAGAAACGGCGCAAGATATAGTGGATGTCGATGAAGTAATCACACAGGTTGAAAAACGAAACCATATTCCTGTTGGAACTACCAAAATGATGGCCGCAATTGAGTCAGCAGAAGGAGTTTTAAATGCTCGTGAAATTGCGAAAGCCTCAGATCGTTTGATCGGGATTGCCTTAGGAGCAGAGGATTATGTTACAAGTATGAAGACTAGACGTTATCCAGATGGACAAGAGTTGTCTTTTGCACGCAATATGATTCTTCATTCCGCTCGTGCGGCCGGTATTGCGGCGATTGATACCGTCTATTCTGATGTTGATAACGTGGCTGGACTTGAAGCGGAAGTTCGCCATATTAAACAGCTAGGCTTTGATGGGAAATCGGTGATTAATCCGCGGCAAATTCCTTTAGTGAACGCAATTTATACGCCAACCGAAAAAGAAATTCAGAATGCAAAAGAAGTGATTTGGGGAATTCGGGAAGCGGAAGCGAAAGGATCAGGCGTGATTTCTGTCAATGGAAAAATGGTGGATAAACCGATTGTTGAACGGGCCGAAAGAGTCATTGCTTTAGCTCGAGCTGCTAAATTGATTACGGAGGAGGATATTTAGTCATGGTCAAGAATAAAGTAGGAAAAGAAATTCCGCAAGAATACGTGGATCAATATGGTGCTTTTGCAGGAGAATTTGCTCATATTGATCCGTATAAAGAAGCAAGCCGTAAGATTAAACCAGTCCGTCCCAGTGATGTAAAGCTTTTAGGAAGTATTCGGGACGCAATTGAAAAAACAGGCTTAAAAGATGGCATGACAATTTCCTTTCACCATCATTTCCGTGAAGGCGACTATGTGATGAACCTTGTCTTAGCAGAAATTGCGAAGCTGGGAATCAAAAATATTTCGATTGCACCAAGCTCGATAGCCAATGTCCATGAACCGTTAATTGACCATATTAAGAATGGTGTGGTTACAAATATTACTTCTAGTGGTTTGCGTGATAAAGTCGGCGCCGCAATCTCTGCTGGGATTATGGAAAATCCAGTTGTAATTCGTTCTCATGGTGGCCGGGCGCGTGCGATCGCAGCCGGAGATATTCACATTGATGTTGCGTTTTTAGGGGCTTCAAGTTCGGATGCTTATGGAAACTCAAATGGAACTGTTGGCAAAGCAACCTGTGGATCATTAGGTTATGCGATGATGGATGCAAAATATGCAGATCAAGTGGTTATTATTACAGACACCTTGGTCCCATTTCCAAACACGCCAATCAGTATTCCACAAACAGATGTGGACTATGTGGTCGAAGTCGAAGCGATTGGTGATCCTGAAGGAATTGCAAAGGGCGCAACACGCTTTACAAAAAATCCCAAAGAATTAGTCATTGCAGAATATGCCGCAAAAGTGATTACGCAGTCCCCATATTATAAACAAGGCTTTTCTTTTCAAACAGGGACAGGAGGTGCGGCGTTAGCTGTTTCACGCTTTTTACGAGAAGCGATGATCAAAGATGGTATTACGGCAAGCTTTGCTTTAGGCGGAATTACGAATGCGATGGTTGAACTTTTAGAAGAAGGTTTAGTTGAAAAAATTATTGATGTGCAAGATTTTGATCATCCTTCTGCAATTTCGTTAGGAAAAAATAGCCAGCATTATGAAATTGACGCGAATATGTATGCGTCGCCTTTGAGCAAAGGTTCGGTTATTAATCAGCTGGACACAGCTATTTTGTCGGCATTAGAGATCGACACAAATTATAATGTAAATGTTATGACTGGCTCAGATGGTGTCATTCGAGGAGCTTCAGGTGGACATTCGGATACGAGCGCGGCTTGCAAAATGAGCTTGGTGATTTCTCCCCTTGTTCGTGGTCGGATTCCAACGGTTGTTGAGACAGTGAATACCGTGGTTACACCTGGTACCAGTATCGATGTTGTGGTAACGGAAGTCGGGATTGCGATCAATCCAAATCGGCCAGATTTACTTAAACATTTTCAAAAATTAGCGATTCCTCAGTATACAATTGAAGAATTAAAAGAAAAAGCATATAGCATCGTGGGAACTCCGGAAGCAATTCAATACGGCGAAAAAATTGTTGCGCTCGTTGAATACCGCGATGGTACACTGATTGATGTTGTGAAAAATGTGTGAGGGAGTGTTTAGCGGCCCCGAAGTTTCGCTACAAGAGATGTTACATGCACGGGAGAAGCGAGTTCGGACACAAAAAGAAGTAGTAACCGCTGATCCTACCTGTTCTCTTTTGTCTGCAACGATGAACATTCCGGGGCCTGTCAAGACTTCTGTTAAGCTAGAGGCAGTTTTCAAAAAAATAATGGATACAATCGAAACGAAGCTGTCGGATGTAACGCCACTGGTTCATCTGTACCGAAGTGAAAAAAGTGGCTATGAATATTTCTTATTAGTTCCTTTGGCAAGAGAAGAATTGAAAAACAGAATGATCGAGATTGAAGAAACCCATTTATATGGACGTCTGGTTGATTTGGATGTTCTTTGGCTCGAAGACGATGAGATGAAGAGTATTAGCCGAGAAGCCTTGGGTTATCCTAGACGCACGTGTTTTGTTTGTGAAGAAGAGGCGAAGCTTTGTGGTCGGTCGCGAACGCATTCTGTTACAGAAATGCAGCAAAAAATTAGTGAACTAATCAAAAAGGGAAGGATGCAAGCAAATGACTAAAAAAATTCAGTTTATGGAAACCGTTTTGCGCGATGGGCAGCAAAGCCTTATTGCGACACGCATGCCCACTGCTGATATGTTGCCAATTATCAAAACAATGGATGAAGCAGGCTATCATTCATTGGAAATGTGGGGCGGCGCAACCTTTGATTCTTGCATTCGTTTTTTAAATGAAGATCCATGGGAACGATTGCGCCAGATTCGTGCAGAGGTGAAACATACCAAGCTGCAAATGCTTTTACGAGGTCAAAATTTACTAGGATATAAAAACTATTCAGATGATGTTGTCCGTGAATTTGTTGAAAAATCCATCAAAAATGGCATTGATATCATTCGCGTTTTTGATGCTTTAAATGATACTCGAAATTTAAAAACCGCGATTGTCACCGCAAAAGAAGCAGGAGGACACTGCCAAACTGCTATTTCTTATACGACGAGTGAAATTCATACACTCGATTATTTCGTTAAACTAGCCAAAGAAATGGCTGCTATCGGAGCTGATTCGCTTTGCATTAAAGATATGGCTGGCGTTTTAACTCCGCAAACAGGTTTTGAATTAGTGAGCCGAATCAAAGACGCGGTTGATTTGCCATTGGAAGTACACACCCATGCTACTAGCGGTATTTCAGAAATGACCTACCTCAAGGTTGCAGAAGCAGGAGCCGATCTAATTGATACTGCCATTTCTTCTTTTGCGGGTGGTACAAGTCAACCAGCAACCGAATCAATCGCAATTGCGCTAGCAGGGATGGGATATGATACTGGTTTAAACATGGAAAAAGTAGCGGAAGTAGCGAATTATTTTAACCCAATTCGAGATCGATTCCGTGATGACGGACTACTAAATCCGAAAGTGAAAGATGTGGAGCCTAAAACGCTGATTTATCAAGTTCCGGGGGGCATGTTATCCAATCTTTTGAGTCAATTAACCGAACAAGGTCTGCAAGATAAATATGACGATGTATTGGCAGAAGTGCCAAAAGTTCGGGCAGATCTCGGGTTTCCTCCTTTAGTTACCCCTTTGTCTCAAATGGTTGGTACCCAAGCATTGATGAATGTCATTTCTGGAGAGCGCTACAAATTAATTCCCACCGAAATTAAAGATTACGTACGCGGGTTATATGGTCGCCCTCCGGTACCAATTTCAGCAGCAATTCAAGAAAAAATTATCGGGGAAGAAGAAGTCATTACCCAACGACCAGCTAATCTGATTGCACCGCAATTACCTGCTTTTAGAGCAGAAATTCAGCAGTATGCAAAATCCGAAGAAGATGTCCTCATGTACGCACTTTTTCCGCAGCAAGCGCGCGACTTCTTAGGACGACGTGAAGATCCTTTCTATGACGTACCACTTCAAAAAGTCGAAGTAACCATTGATATTTCGTAAAGAAAATAACAGAAAAAATATATCCACCAAGGAAAGTATCCTTTGGTGGATATATTTTTTTAGCCTCTTTTTTGCTAAAGCAGTCGATTGCAACTTCGATCTTATTCATAATTGTGCGGTATAATGCACCCGATAAATTTATTTCACCAAATTTTAATGTTGGACACCAGCAATAATTAGCTGCAAGCCGGCAAGAAATTCATTTTTATCAGCTAATGTTTTCTTGGTGACTGTCGGATCTGTCAACTCAAAAAGATTCGGAAAAGCGCTAGGAGTGAAATCATCTCGTGGGGCATCAATGTCGAAGGTTTCGCTTCCTGCCTGTTCTTCAATAACGTGACCAAAAGTATAATGAATGGAAGTCATGATAATCGTTCGCGACTGTACCAAGTCAAGCCCCGCTGAACGCAAAGAGGCAAGCGCATTTTCCATAAGCGAAGCCAACGTGATTGCAGGATATAAATGGGCACCCGCGACAATCCGTCCACCGTCACCGCAAGAAAGCATGGCTTTTCGCAACAACAGAATGTGCGTACGTAACCAATTTTGCCAAAGTTCATTTCCTTTTCGGGGGCGTATATCGCGCAAAGTTTGCTGTAACAGATATTCCGCAATATAGTCGATAAGAAGTGCCTTATTTTTAAAATGCCAATAAATTGCAGGGGCTTTAACACCTAATTTTTTGGCGATATCACGAAGAGTCAGCTCGTTATACCCTTTTTCATTAAGTAATTCTATTGCTGCTTGAATAATTTCAAGTTGTCGTTTACTAAATTCTATTTTATTCATATAAATAGTATAGCATGTTTTCAATAAACTTAACAGCGTTAAACATTTAGCTTGCTAAATTTCCTTAACGGTGTTAAGCTGTATTTTGTAATCGAGATTAACACCATTAAGGAGGAAGTAATATGACAATAGCAGCTGAAACTTTTGCAGTTGAAGTACATGGCTTAGTTAAAATTTTTGGTACACACCGTGCCGTTGATGGAATTGATTTAAAAATTAAAACAGGAACAATTTGTGGAGTTCTAGGACCTAATGGCGCAGGAAAAACTACGACTATCAATATGTTGGCCACTCTTTTAAAACCAAATGCTGGCACGGCTAAAATTTTTGGTTATGATAGCCAAAAAGAAGCGCAGAAAGTTCGACAATTGATTAGTTTAACCGGTCAATTTGCTTCGATTGATGAAAGTTTATCTGCACAAGAAAATTTACGGATACTTGCACGCCTTCATGGGTTGTCACACAAAGAAGCACGTGCTAAAACGACAGCACTTTTAGCTGAATTCGGCTTGACAGAAGCGGCAACTAAATCGCTTGTTAATTTTTTCGGTGGAATGCGTCGGAGACTTGATTTAGCAGCTAGTCTCATCAGTAATCCACCACTGATTTTTCTGGATGAGCCAACTACAGGTCTGGATCCTAGAACAAGAAATCAGATGTGGGAAACGATCCGCAAGCTTGTGGCAAAGGGATCAACGGTATTACTGACTACGCAATATCTTGATGAAGCTGATCAATTAGCAGATCAAATTATTGTGATTGATAACGGGAAAGTTGTTGCAAATGATACGCCAGATGGACTCAAAAAATCCATAGGCAGTTCAACGTTACAATTGACCCTAAAAAATGCAAGCCAAGCGATGGAAGCAACACGGATTATTGAAGCACAACTCCAAAATCAAGTTCAAATTCGGGAACAAATACATTTAATGGCACCGATGCATAATACGGACAAGCTAACTGACATTCTCGTTGCTTTGAAAGAAGCAAATATAGGTTTGAGTGAAACGAGTGTTCGGCAGCCTTCCCTTGATGAAGTTTTTTTTACCCTAACGAGTTCAGGAAAAGAAACGAGTACAGAGAACGTGGTGTCAAATGGAAAATCAATGAAAGAAAATTAGGAGGAAAGTAAAATGGATATGAAAATGAATATAGTTCCAGCCACTCAGCGAAATCTGAAAAATCATATTAGTTTTAGTTTGACTGTCAAAAATACGTTTACATTTACCTATCGTGCGGTATTAAAAGCTCTTCATAATCCTGAAACATGGATGGATATTACGATTATGCCCATCATGTTTACGCTGCTGTTTACTTATCTTTTTGGTGGTGCAATTGCAGGTTCGGTTAAGAGTTATCTGCCAACGGTTATTCCGGGAATTTTGATTCAAACATTGATAACGTCAACCGGAACAGCAGGAACGAATTTACGTGAGGATACGGATAAATCAATCAGTAATCGCTTCAAATCAATGCCAATTTCACGGCTAGCACCGCTCATTGGAACGTTAACAGCAGATTTAGTACGTTATGCTGTCGCTGGTATTGTTGTCTTCGGTATGGGCTACGTTCTTGGTTTTAGACCCGAAGCAGGATTAGGATCAGTCGTTGCTTCCATTGGATTTATGATGATGATAGCGTGGTGTTTGTCTTGGCTTTTTGCTTTTCTGGCCCTGTCTGTTAGATCGGTCACGGCAGCTTCAACAACGGCAATGCTTATTATGTTTCCTTTAAGCTTTCTTTCAAACGCTTTTGTTCCGACAGAGACACTTCCGGCAGCGTTAAAGTTTTTTGCTAACCACATTAACCCAGTTTCTTATGCAGTTTCTACGGTGCGTCATATTCTTGCAACGGGAACAATAGATTCGAACTTTTGGGGAGCGCTACTTGGCGCCGCAGTAATTCTGGTTATCTTTATCCC
>JAATGB010000175.1 GCA_015654945.1 Lactobacillales bacterium
CGCATCGTAGGGTTTGATTCTCATGATAACCTTGCAAAAAATAATACGATTTATCAAGAAATAATGGCCTCACAAACCGAGGAAAAGGCGGAATATAAACATGCAAATGACTAAAAAAAATACTGATGAAAAAAATATATGGAAAACCATGCACCGTTTACTCTCCTATTCAAAAGGGAGTTCGTGGTTACTGGGAATTACCATTATTTTAACAATTGCTGGTACGATTATGCAGGTACTAAGTCCCAAAATATTAGGAAAGGCCACAACTTTATTATTTGCGACTGTCACGAAACAGCAAGCTATTGAATTTCAAAAGCTCCAACAAATTCTACTAATTGTTGGGCTCCTCTATCTCGGTAAATTTATTACTGATTTTTTTCAAGAAACATTAATGACCGTAGTAGCTCAAAAAATAACTCAAAAATTGAGAAATGATTTAAAACAAAAAACAAATCAACTATCTAGTTCCTATTTTGATCAACACACCAATGGAAACCTCATGTCCATCGCGATAAACGATATCGACAACATCGCAACCATGCTCCAACAAAATTTAGTTGAATTAGTTTCTAGCTCTATTCTTGCAATTGGCATTATCGGGATTATGCTCACCATCAGTTGGCAATTAACACTTGTTGCCAGCATCATTATTCCGTTGAGTACCCTTGTGACAAAAATATTCACTCCGAAAACACAAAGTAATTTTCGCGCTTATTTAAAAACACAAGGAACTTTAAACGGAAAAATCGAAGAAACCTTTACTGGACAAGAGGTCATCAAAAGTTTTAGCAACGAAAAGCAAGCTTTAAACGCATTCGATCATATGAATCACACGATGTATGAAAGTGGCTGGAAGTCAAAATTTTATGGCGGTTCCATGATGCCGGCAATGTTGTTTTTAAAAAATATCATTTATGTTGTTGTAATCATTTTAGGTGCGCTACAAGTCACTGCAAGTAAGCTCACAATTGGAAACTTACAAGCATTCTTGCAATATTCCACTCAATTTTCACGCCCGATTAGCCAATTTTCGCAAATCTGGAATGGGTTCTTATCCACGATTGCGTCTGCTGAAAGAGTATTTGCTGTACTGGATGCAAAAGAAGTTACCGTCTTTAGCGATGCAAATTTTCCAACTAACGTCGCCGAAAATGCTGAAATTTGTTTTGATCACGTTCAATTTGGCTATTCTCCCGGTAAATTACTCATGAAGGACTTCTCTTTACATGTAAATGAAGGTGAGCTGGTGGCAATCGTTGGTCAAACTGGCGCTGGAAAAACGACATTAGTCAACTTATTGCAAAGATTCTATGAAATTTCAGGTGGTAGTATTCGTATAAGAGGAAATGATATTAGAAATTTTTCACATCAAGAACTCCATAAAAAAATAGGCATGGTTTTGCAAGAAACCTGGCTGTTTTCCGGTAGTATTTATGACAACATCCAATATGGAAATCCGGCGGCCTCTATGCAAGAAGTTGTGAATGCTGCTAAAATGGCGTATGTAGATGATTTCGTCACAAAATTACCTGATGGCTACATGACGATTTTGAATGAAGAAACAAGTAATATTTCGCAAGGACAAAAGCAATTGATCACAATTGCACGCGCATTTCTAGCCAATCCTGAAATTTTAATTTTAGATGAAGCCACTTCAAATGTGGATACTCGAACAGAACGACTCATTCAACAAGCAATGAAAAATTTATTGGTGGGAAGAACCAGTTTTGTCATTGCCCACCGTTTATCGACAATTTACGATGCGCATAAAATTGTGGTGATGCAGCAAGGTGATGTAGTCGAAACTGGTAGCCATAATGAATTGCTAACTCAAAAAGGCGTTTATAATGAACTATATCAAAGTCAGTACGATAGTGCACTCTAATCTCAATAAAGAAAAGTCTGTGGTCATAAAGACTACAGACTCTTTCTTTTTCAAAATAGCTACGCTTTCCTTCCATTCGGTAAAAGCAGGTTCACGAGTAAGGCAATACTCATGCCGATAAAACTATCCGTTACACGAGCAAGTGCATAGCCATAAGATTCTTTACTTGGAATCATAAACAAAATCGTTAGTAAAGTTGCACATGCCCCAACTGTTCCTTCTTGAAACCCTAAAAAAGATAACACGGTAATCATCACAATAATCACTAAGGGAATTGAAACTAATTGAACGATTTCGGTTTTTCCAAATAATTTAAAAATGGTAATCACGACAAGAGATGTGACCGCGCCTAACACATTACCAACAACACGATGCTTGCCATACCGAATCGTATTTTCCATATCCTCTCGTAGCGTAAAAATAGTTGTGATTGCGGATACTACATAGGTTTCTCGCTTTAAAATAATACTCACTAAAATGCATAAAAACACACTTAATCCTGTTTTTATTGTTCTCATACCAACTTTCAATCATTCCACTCCTAATTCAGCCTAAACGTTCACTACTTTTCAACTTCTCTTATCATACGTTACGAAACACTCATTCTTGATCAAAAAATCCGCGCTCGTTTTCGCTCAAAAAAATAAAACGCTGATTTACCAACGTTTTTTCCATATTATTCTGATTTAAAATCAAGTAATGGAGACGGCGGGAGTCGAACCCGCGTCCAAGCACATTGCCACTTCAATATCTACGCTCATAGTTTTATGCTTTGGGTTCGCTTAGAGTTCTGACATAAAACAAACATTACTCTTTGCTAGTCTGGTGATCTCTTTTAAACTTTACAGACGGAAAAGTTTAACGTATCCCACTGAATTTGAGACCCTTACTTGAGCACATGGGCGATGCCAAGAGGATCTTCACTCGCTGGTTTTACGCAGCTAAAGCGAAAGTATTGTTTTCGTTTTTAGCAGTTATATTTAACTGTAACGTTTTTACGTAGACGTAACCTACGGAACGCAATTCAAGCTCAAACTATACCTGTCGAATCCGTAACGCCCCCGTTGTAAAAGGGTATACGAATAATATACAAATATAGTATAACACAAAAACAGTCAAAATAGAAGACTGCAATTTGTTATTCTGATTTATAAAACCCAAGCCACTGTTTAAGATTCTAAATATTGTTTTTTTAATTTTTCACGCGAAAATTCATTTAATCCATATTCTTTTTCTAGGTATAACAGATCGTTTCCGCGATATTCTTGATCAACCACTTGGAAGAAAGTCGCTAAATATTCTTGCTTCACAATAAAGGCATCACGATAACACGCAATTTCTTCTGGTGAATAGACTTCTCGTACTTGCTGTAAATTTCTTTCGATATAGTTTGGTAGAAAGTCTGTGCTTAACAAATAATCTGCCATAATCGTTTCTCGTGATACACCCAAGGCCAAATAAAGAATAGCTGCTCCAATTCCCGTGCGGTCTTTTCCAGCAGCACAATGATGGACAAAGCGTGTAATCTTATCGTCCAACGCAATTTCTACTAATCGGCGATACGAACGATTATTCAAGGTTAAAGAGTGGTAAAAATCAATCAAACAATCGCGTTTTAGATTCGCACGATACGCTTCTGAAAACAAATCGTCTCGGCCAATTTCTTCTATTTTATTTGCTGGCACTCGTTCATTTATCACATTGTGAATAATTGGATCTGGTTCTTTCAACGCTTCTGCTTGATCACGATAATCAAAAACTAATTGAATTCCTAAATCTTTCAGCAATTGTTGATCTTGAGGCGTTGAATAGTAGAGTGCTGAAGAACGATAAAGGTAGCCAAACTTCACTCTTCGATCATCTTCTGTCAGATAGCCACCCATATCACGAAAATTTTCAACACCTTCAAAAGGCATCAGTCGATTTATTTGCAGTAATTTTTGGTTTTCCTTTTGTTGAATCAATTCTTTGTGCATCCTTTTCACTCCCCTTACATTTTTAGCTTCATCGTATTTATATTAGGATAGCATGAAATGTCTCGCGTTTAAAGTAGGAAAATAAAGATTCTCCTTTTTATCATACGTAAAAAAAAAGTTTGTTTTTTTATTTTCAGCTTGACCTTCACGTTACGTAATCGTTTATAGTAAACTTGTCAGTGAGACAAAGGGAGGGATTTAGATGGACTACACCATTAAACAGTTCGCCACTTTAGCCGAAATAAGCACGCGTACGCTTCGCTATTATGACGAAATTGATTTATTGCACCCAAACTACGTAACTGGGGCAGGTTATCGTATTTATGGTGAGAATGAAGTTGACCGTTTGCAACATATTCTTTTTTTCCGAGCCTTAGATTTTCCCTTAGAAACCATCAAAACAATCTTAGCAAATCCAGACTATGATTCATTGACTTTTCTAGAAAAACAGAAAGAAACTTTGCTTACGAAGCAACGAAAAACGCAAGCATTAATTGCAGCGATTGACAAAACAATCGCGATGAAGAAAGGAGAAATCACAATGAATGATCAAGAAAAATTTGAAGTCTTTAAACAAAGAATGATCACTGAAAATGAACAAAATTTTGGCAAAGAAATCCGTGAAAAATATGGTGAAGCCAGTGTGACACAAACGAATAAACGGTGGCAAAAACAAACGGCAAGTGAATTTCAAAAAATGAATGAGTTAGAAGCTGAAATGGTCGCGAATCTGGAAATTGTTAGCCAAACAAACAATTTAGACTCAGAAGAAGCACTGGCAGTCTACGAAAAGCACAAAAAATGGCTGCTCTTTTCCTGGCAAACCTATTCTGCAGAAGCTCATTCTAGTTTAGCAGAAATGTATGTCGCTGATTCCCGTTTTAGTGACTATTACGATCAAAAATTAGGGAAAAAAATCACACCACTACTCCGTGATATCATTGTTTTGTATGCAAAATAACTTTTTCTTTTGAAAACTTCCACCTTGCGTTATACTAAATGAAAGAACAGAAGGAGGAATCTTGAATGCCAAAAGTTAAACAAATCGTGACGGGCGCAATTGAAGAAAATTGTTATCTGATCTATAATGAAAAAAATGTATTGATTGTGGATCCTGGAGCTCTTGCAGACACGATTCGTCAATCCATTGCGACACTAAACAAAAAACCGGTAGCGATTTTACTAACACATACTCACTACGATCACATCGGTGCTGTCGAAGAATTACGGACATTCTACCAAATTCCGGTATATGTCAGTCCTTTGGAACAAGAATGGTTAGGAAATCCTGAACACAATCTTTCTGGCTTAAATCGTCACGCTGATTTGGCAGATATTATTGTCGCGCCAGCTGAATTTGAATTTGAAAATTTAAAAGAATATGAATTAGGCGGAATGCAATTTAAAGTGGTACCCACTCCTGGTCATTCAATTGGTGGTGTTAGCTTTATTTTTACTGATTTTGTGGTTACAGGCGATGCTTTGTTCAAAGGCAGTATTGGCCGAACTGATCTTTATACAGGTGACCAAGATCAGCTCTTATCAGGAATTAAAACCTATTTGTTCACCTTGCCTGACGACTTTATCGCGTATCCTGGTCATCGTGATTCGACTACCATTGGTTATGAAAAAGCGACCAATCCTTTTTTCAATTAGTAGTGTAATCAATAAAAATGTGTGCTTCTCATTAAAAGAGAAAGCACACATTTTTATTATTATTCAATCTTTTTTCTTTGATAATAAAAATAACCGAATGCACAAACGAGTAAACAAATCAAAATGTAAATTGGCATGTACGGATTTGAAATAATCCCTCCAATTACAATGATAATTGCACCAAATATTGCAAAAACAGGTGCAATATAGCCTTTGAAGATACTTTTAATCTTGCCTGCTTTCTTCATTTGAATCACTTTTACGTATAAAAACAAATAACAAATATAACTAAAAACAATCGCAATTTCACTGACATCACTACCAGAAATCATGCCCGTCTTCTGCGTGATATAGTGAACCAGCATCCACAACAGCGTAATACCATAGCTAATCCAACAAGAAGCCACCGATAATTGTTTTTTTTCATCAATTCTCTTGATCCGTTCCGATTGAGGAAGCATATTCTTTGAAGCCAAGGCTTGAGGCATTCTTGTACTTCCAAGTACAATGCCGTTGACCACTCCTAAAACAGAAACAATCACAAAAATCAGGAGAACGAACTGTCCTTGTTTGCCTAACAATAATTCACCTAAATCATAAATCGCCCGATCGCCAGTTGATAAAATATATTCTGCACCAAGAACTTTAGTAATGCCCAAAAAATAAGAAAGATAGACACCCAATACGACGAGAGGACCGATAATTAAGGCTAGCGGCATATTTCTTTTAGGTCGGTGGATTTCATTCGTAATACTCGTTACGACTGGCCAGCCATCATAGGAGAACGCCACGGGCGCCAATGCAGCCAACCAACCCCAGCCAACATTACTCGTTGATACTGCTTGCACATTTGCTGGAATACTAGGATTTGATTTTGTCCAAAAGAACCCAATAATTGCAATTCCGAAAAGAGGAATTAATTTGGTGAGTGTCGTCATGTTTTGAAAAAAACCAGCAAACCGATAATTAAAAATATTTACTAAATAAAAAAAGGAAACAAAAATAAGACCTAATAAAACTTGTATTTCAAGGGTACTGTTGATTCCTAATAAGATACATGTATAAATACCTGCGACCCATGCCACTACCGAAGTAATTGTTGGTAAGTAAACAAATGTTTGGAACCAGCCAAATGCACTACCCATTTTTGATGAAATAAATTCTTCGAAATAACCAACGATCCCACCATTTTTCTCGGTGCGCAAGGATAATTCTGTCAAACTGATGCCACCAAAGACAATATTGAATGCTCCAATACATAACACAACAACACCCAGAAAAACATTTCCTCCTGTATATCTTAAAATATCATCTGCTTTAAAAAATATTCCTGAACCAATACAAATACCAACAATCATCGAGATTGCCGTAAACAAACCAAAGTGCCTTTTCGTATTTTCTTCCATCTTATCCCACTTCTCATTTTTATGTCATAAAAAGAGTATACTTGACCAGCAAAAGAAGTGCAACTTGTTTTAGAAATTGGCATTCCTCATTTTTTTTGTTAGAATGGAAGCAAAGGGAGGCATTGTAAAATTGAAAACAACATTATTTGTTACACGTCACGGCAAAACCATGTTTAATAGTTTGGAACGTGTCCAAGGTTGGTCAGATACTCCGCTTACAAAAACAGGCGTTCAAACTGTAAATTACCTCGCGGAAGGATTGAAAAAGATCCCCTTCTCAGCTGCTTATTCAAGTGACAGCGGCCGAGCTATTGAAACCGCACGCCTTGTATTAAGTAAACATAGTAATCAAGAGATTCCTTATCAAACAGATCCACGGATTCGAGAATGGTGCTTTGGAAGTTTAGAAGGCGGTTTTGATGGGGAATTATGGGGCGTAATCCCTAGAATTCTCATGTACCCTAATTATGATGAAATGATGGCTGAACTAACCTATGAACAATTGGCAAATGCGATTTTGGCTGCCGATACGGCAAATTGGGCTGAATCATATGAAACAATAAAAAAACGCATCTGGGGTGGTTTTTCTGATATTGCTGAAAAAACGGCGGCTAACGGCGGAGGCAATGTTTTTATCGTTTCACATGGCTTGACCATTGCATATTTATTAAATCTTATCGATCCCCATATTCCGGTTCAAGTGAATTTGCTAAATGCAAGTGTCTGTCTGCTTGAATACGAAGATGGTACCTTTACAATTAAAAGCATCAACGATACTTCTTATATTGAGAATGGCAAAAAAACAACGGAGAATTAGTTCCCCGCTGTTTTTTCTTTTTCTCTATTCTTTTCCAGTTGCCGTTCCGACGACTTCTCCAGCAGTAACTGAGCCTGTCTTTGCTAATGTGTATTCTCCGACAGCATCCATATTTGTAATTACCACAATGATGTCGTTACTTTTTTCCGCCACTTTCAACGCGTCTAAATCTACATTTGCGATCACTGTCTGACCATCCACTGCTTGGCCTTCCTTCACTTTCACGTCAAAGGGCGCTCCTTTTAACTCAACCGTGTCAATTCCCATATGTAACAAAATTTCCAAACCATTTGCCATTTTGATCCCAACCGCATGCTTTGTATTAAAGATATTTAGGACCTGTCCAACAACTGGTGCGTGAATTTCCCCATCTGTTGGAATAACAGCATAGCCATCTCCCATCATTTTTTGCGAAAAGACTGGATCATTTACTTGATCAATGGCAACCAATTCTCCATTTGCAACTGCGAATAAATCATCTGATGCTTTAAGCGGTTCTTTTTCCTCTTTTTTCTTTAGAAAACCAAACATATTTATGTCTCTCCTTATCTCTAGTAGTATAAAAGCATTTTCAATTCAATCTATCATACCATATTTCGTTTATCCTTTGCAAAAAAGCACATGATTATTCTTAAAAAAAAGCAAATTTTTCAGAAAAAAATTGGTTTTTTGACTATTTATCGGTATACTAGTTCTGAACCAATTGACTTGTTTAGAAAGGAATAGAAAAATGGATTTTTATAACATTATAAAGGCACTTGTTCTTGGAATTGTAGAAGGGATAACTGAATGGTTGCCAATTAGCAGTACTGGACACCTTATTTTAGTAGACGATTTTATTCATCTTAACGCGTCTGCTGACTTCAAAGAGATGTTCAACGTCGTTATTCAATTAGGTGCCATCTTAGCGGTTTGCGTACTCTTTTTTCATAAGCTAAACCCGTTTTCACCTCAAAAATCAGAAACAGAAAAAAAAGATACGTGGCGCATCTGGTGGAAAGTTATTATTGGGTGTGCTCCTGCTGGAGTCATTGGTATTTTATTTGATGACTTCCTTGAAGCTCATTTCCACAAATACCTACCTATAGCTTTGATGCTGATTCTTTATGGAATATTGTTTATCGTTGTCGAAAATTATACAAAAAAACGGCAGCCGACATGTACCACTTTTGATCAATTAAGCTATCGAACAGCGTTTCTAATCGGCGGTTTTCAAGTTCTCGCGCTGATGCCTGGAACATCTCGTTCGGGTGCCACAATTATTGGTGCAATGCTGATTGGTTGTTCGCGGTTTATCGCTGCTGAATATTCTTTCTTTCTAAGCATTCCAGTGATGTTTGGCGCTAGTGGTTTGAAGCTAGTGAAATTTTTTATGAAAGGCAATGTTTTCACCTCAAATGAATTATTAATTCTTATAGTCGGCTCTGTATCTGCCTTTATTGTTTCGATTATCGCAATTAAATTCTTACTTGGTTACATTAAAACCAATGATTTCAAAGCATTTGGCTGGTACCGCATTATTCTTGGCGCAATCTTAATTGCCTATTGGCTGATTGCGTTTTAACTCTTACCTGCTAAAAATAATGAGCGTATTTCCATCACGCTCATGCTGATAAAAATAGCTTGATCCTCGGAATATTTATTGCAAAGTGTCCGAGGATTCGGTATAATGAAAGATGTTGAATTATGTTTAGCATTTGCTAGATATAAGACCTATAGTCTATCGGAGGTGAAATTAATGCCAAACATTGAATCTGCAATTAAACGTGTCCATACAAATGAAAAAGCAAGTATCCAAAACACAGCAAAATTAAGCGCTACTCGTACAATCATCAAGAAATTTGATCAAGCGGTTGCTGACGGTTCTGATAATGTGAACGAATTATATAGAGATGCTGTCAAAGCAATTGATATGGCTGCTTCAAAAGGTTTAATCCATAAAAATAAAGCTGCACGTGATAAGTCACGTCTATCTGCGAAATTAGCAAAATAAAAAATAGGATGGTCAAGCGACCATCCTATTTTTTATTTGCAGAACGTGTAAAGACAACCTGATTTGTTGCTCCCACTGCTCCCTTTTGCGTGGTATGATACCCAAAGGTTATTTTGTTTTTGGTTACAACTTTAAAGGTATAAATCAGACTCTTTTCTTTTGAAGTAAATGTGTAGGTTTTCTTATCTTTTTCCTTCAGCAGAGCTGTGTCTTCTTTTTGATCCCCTAATTTGAGCTTGAGCTGATCTTGCTCCTCCACCGTTACCTTTAAATTAGTTTTCCATTCTTCTGAATACCAGTTTCCCTCTATTGCAGCTAATTCTTTCTTTTTTGCTTGGCATGCCCCTAATAAAAATAACACACAAAGGATACCGATAACACCAATTTTTCTTTTCATAGCTCCCTCTTTCACTCTGATTATTTTTGTTTCAGCTTGTCCAAGTAGTCAAGTGCATCGCGCACATTTTTAACTGGGACTATTTTCATCTTTGTCTTAATTTTTTTGGCTTTTGCGACAGCTTCTTGATAATTTGTTTTCAGATTGGGATACTCTTTTTTAATATCCGCGGAAATTTCATCATCCGGCGCAAAAAATATTTCTGCACCTTCTTTATCTGCAGCAACAATTTTTTTATCAATTCCACCAATCCGACCAACCGTTCCATCCGCGCTCATGGTTCCTGTTCCAGCGATATTATAGCCCTTACGAATATCCTTCTGACTTAATAAGCTGTACGTTTCCAACGTAAACATCAAGCCCGCCGAAGGACCACCGATCGAGCCAGCATCAATGGAAATATCTTGATCTGTTGAAATTGCCGTATTATCTACCAAAGCAATACCAATGCCGGCTTTTTTGTCATCCAAGCGAATTAATTTACCACTGGCTTCTTTTTTCTTGCCGCTACGTACATATTTGATACTCACCTGATCGCCAACTTTTTTACTTTTAACATACTTCATAAACTCTTCTGAACTTTTAAACGCTTGATTATCAACTTCATAGACGGTATCACCGACTTCTAATGCATTTTTGAAATTCGATTTTTCATCGACTTCCATGACATAAATTCCTTTGTATGTCATTTTATAGCTTTTCCCCGCTAATTCCAAGGCAACTTGCTTCGCTGCATTTTCGGAGCTTTTCATGTAGTATTCTTGTAACTTATTATACTCTTCTGAATTACTACTACCCATCAACTCTTTTTTGCTCACTAATTCTTGATCTTCAAAGAAAAGCGAAAGAAAAGCCGTCAGTGGTCTTGCACGCACAACTCCCACTGTTGTCAGCATAAATGAACCGTCATAAGTATCGGTTTTGGTATTTACTTTGACAAAATCTTTTAAATTTTCTGCTGAACCAGGAACTTCAAGATAATAGGGGATTGGGATCACCGCGCTCGCCAATAAAAATATCAAGACTAAAGTAAACCAGCGATGAAACATTCTTTTCTTATTTGTCAAATTTGTTCACACCTTCATTTTTCTTTCGTAACGCTTCATTGACACATGCAGGTAAAAATTCAGAGACATCCCCGTCAAAAAAAGCAATTTCTTTCAGCATACTCGAACTAACATTGCTGTATTTTTCGTCTGATAACAGAAAAACAGTTTCTACTTTTCGATTTAATTGCTGATTCATAAACGCGATATTTCGTTCATATTCATAATCCTGAATGCCACGAATTCCTCTTATCAAGAATTGGGCACCTAATTTTTGGGCGATTTCAACAGTCAAACCAGCCTCTTGTGCCATCACCGAAACATTGGTAAGATGTTGTGTTGCTTCTTTTGTCAAGGCAATTTTTTCTTCAACTGTAAACAAGGATTTTTTGGTCGTATTCGTTAAGATCCCGACAATCACTTCATCAAACAACATTGCAGCTCGTTCGATTGTGTTAAGATGGCCTAATGTCAATGGATCAAAGCTTCCTGGAAATAAAGCGCGTTTTTTTGTCATGATTGCCTTATCCTTTCATAAACCACAATTTCAGTTGCACCATATGTTTGCCTTCTCTTACAAAATAAATCCAAAATAGTTTCTGGAAGGTGCGCTTTTTCATCCGTCTCACACACAATTGTACAATGATCATTTAGTAAATTCAATTCGTGCATTTTTAGGAGTTCCTTTT
This sequence comes from Lactobacillales bacterium, assembly GCA_015654945.1. Lineage (GTDB taxonomy): Bacteria > Bacillota > Bacilli > Lactobacillales > Vagococcaceae > JAATGB01. The sequence goes on from JAATGB010000175.1 coordinate 11,869, forward strand.
CAATTTTTTGTTTTGCATACGGAGGATCCAATAAGACCAAATCAAAGGATTCCTTTTCTTCTGCAAACAAGTATAAAGCCCGATCTGCATCCACCTTTCGGACAGAAAATTTCTCAGGTTCTTTTGTAAACGCAATGTTTTCACGAATGATTTTTAAAGCACCTCCATTTTTTTCTACACAAATTGCATGGTCACAACCTCTAGAAATGGCTTCAATTGCCAGCGAACCACTACCCGAAAATAAATCTAAGACCCGACCACCTTCAAAATAAGGACCGACTATATTAAAAATCGACTCTTTGACTTTATCCGTTGTCGGGCGCGTATTTGCACCAGCTAAAGCTTTTAATTTTCGTCCCTTGTACATTCCGGAAATTACGCGCATCGTTTTGCTCCTTCTAATTTTCTACCTTATTATACCAGTCTGAATTGTTAGAAAAAATAAAAAAGGATGAATTTTTTTATTTTTTAAGCATTTTTTAAAATACTGCTCCAAAATAACTTCATTCACCCTTAATTTTGCCAAACTGCTAACTATCTATCAAAACAATTTCGGTTTTGACTTCTTCCACTTCAAAAAGATCAATTTCTTGTTTATATGCTGCTTTTGTTCCTATTTTTTCTGCAAAATTCATTTCGATATCTGGGCGATAAGAATGCTGGATCATTCGCACAAAATGGAGCTTTTGTATCTTCTTTTCATTCGCCTCGATCTCATCTTCATCCATATAAATCACGACATATTTCAAGCGCCTTGATACGTACTGAATAAACCCAAATTGTCGCAAAATTTTTAAATTTTTTAAATTATAGACCCAAACAACTAGTGCACGTCTTTTGGTGACTGAAAAAGCCAGTTGATTTTCTTGATTATCCGACATGACAACTACCTCCACAACCTTTTTGTGCCATTTCAAAGAATGGATTCCCCGCGTTAATTTTAATATCTTTTGAAATGCTTGACGCAATTTCGTAGCCCACGTGATCTAGAATATCTTGTAAGGAGGTTTCGCTCACACGAAAATCAGCAATTGCCTCATCCATGTCTAACTCTCGCTTGGCTTTCCGTAAAGTTCGGCGTTTTTCGGAAAAATCTGGTGCATGCGATCCATAC
>JAATGB010000127.1 GCA_015654945.1 Lactobacillales bacterium
AACGAGAAAAGTCTATTTTGAAAATAAAGAAAAAAGTAAGGTGATTCGTTTCTTAAACCAACAATTTCCAAGTAATGGCAAAAGCTATCCGATCTACTTGGAAGGCGATTTCTACAATATCTTGCCCGAAGCTTTGCTTCTTTTTCAAGAAAAGTAAGAAAAAATTTAATATTTCAGCAAGTATTTTATTAATAAAAAACAGGAGGTCTTGCAAATGGCAGACAACAAGCAAATAAACAATGGCGTCATTAAAGTAACAGATAAACCAGTAGTGGCTAAAAGTATTTGGTACTTTATTCAAAGTGTAAATGCACCAATCGGAAGTGCTGCTTATTTTCCAGCATTTCAAACAGAAGGAACCACTACTTATGGTGGTGAAAATATTGATGAACAAACAAAAATGGGGCGAATCATCCAAAAAGGAACGGATGAGCATAGTATTGAATTAACGCAGTATTTTTCTCCCCAGGATGAATCTTTAAATATCGTTAAGCGTTCTAAAATTAAAGGCGATTCTGTCAAGGTATGGAGAGTAGTTGTTGATGAACGTGTTGCAGTAGTTGAAGGAGATTATAAAGTTTATCCGTCAGAATTCGGGTATGGAATTGTTGATGAACTAGAATTAGGTGATGGTGAAGATTTTGTAGAAGCAACGTATACATTGAATATTTTGGGAGCATTGCAAGAAGGAACATTTCCTCTTTCAGATGAAGAAGTACAGGTGATTTCTAACATGTATGATTACCAACGTCCGGGTGAAACAACTGGGGACTATGATGCTATTGTAAAAGAGGAAGCATAGTAAGTTATTGTTATAAATAATTAGAAGATGGAGCACGGTGTCTAAATAAAAGATACCGTGATTTCCTACTAATGAAAAATAAGAGGAGTTTGATAAATATGGCATTTGAACTAGAAATTAAAGGAAAAAAAGAAGAAATCAAATTTGACTATGCACTTGTCTTCAAAATCAATAAACAATTAGCAAATAAAGATAAAGATGGAAATAATATGAAAGACGGTATTGGAACACTTTTTTCAGGTATCTTAAATCAAGATGATGATGCTTTATTTAATATTTTACGTATTGCAATAAATGGCAAACTTTCGGATAAAGAAATCTCGGATACTGTCGAATTATTCGTTTCAAATTACGAAGATGAGGAACAAGGCTATCAAGCACTATTTGCTGAAGTGAAAGAGGAAATGGTGAATTCCGGTTTTTTCAAACAAAAGATCGAAAAGTATATCGAGACAATGGAAAAAGCAGCAAAAATGCTTATGAAGAAAACCGACGAGGAAAGCAAGTTGACAGTAGAAACGATCAACGAACAGATCCGATTAATGAAGAAAGAGATTTAATTTCATTATGTGCACGATTTGGTTTTTTTGATAAGAATCAGATAATGTCTTGTTATAAATGGGAACTAGAGGCAATTTTAGAAGGTCTCATGCTAAAAAAATTGGACCAAAGAGAAATGTATACGGAATTGGCCTTTCATTTAAGATATGTCTTGAATGCGAAAAAACCACGTGTGAAAAAAATATTCAATAAAGAAAAAGAAGAACGAAAAATATTAAAGCTATTCAGAAAATCTTTGCAAAAAGAAAATGAAAGAATTCAAGCAATTAAAAAAGCAACAGAATATTTTTCAAAGAAAGGCAAGGAGGGAAATAAATGAATTATGAAAGTGCAATGGCTCTTCAAAATACGAATGTTTCGGCAATTATGTCTCGAGTTTCTGCATTTGCTTCAACAACTACAAATGGGTTAATACAAGCTTTTTCGGCACCTTTTTCAGGCACAAGCTCTGTTACGCAACGAGCAACATCCTCCATAGGGGCAAGAAGTCCAGCGAGTGTCACAGAGAAGAGCGCAAATACAGACATTGTTGGTAGTCTGAAAAATGTAAATGAGACATATGGAAAATTAGTTGATATTAACAACAGCTTAAATGATATTTCTGAAAGTTCTAAAAAAGTGACAGATGCTTTTCAATCTGTTTCGGATAGTTCAAAAGGAATTAAAGGAGATATATTTCAATCACTATCAGTAGGTATCAGTATTTTAGGTCCAGGATTAGAGATTGCGAACGCAGGTATGGCTATTTTTAGCGCGTTATCAACGGTAGTATCTGGACCGATTGGTTTGATTATTATTGGGGTAACGGCATTGGTTGCCGCTTTGGCTTATTTTTTTACACAAACACAAACGGGCCAAGCAATTGTTCAAAGTGTTTGGACAGCTATCTCAGGGTTTATAAGCACGTCGGTTGAAACTATAAAAATGATATGGAATAACCTGCAACTTTTTTTCCAAGGATTATGGACAACAATCACCACTTTATTTTCTACTAGCTGGGCTCAAATAATGACAATATTAACAACGATTTGGCAAGGAATTATTTTAGCAGCTCAAACAGTTTGGACAACATTAGTAACGGTTATTAGTACAATAATTTCGACTATAGTAACATTTATAACAACAACCTTTAGCAGTTTAGTAACGGGTGTACAAACTATTTTTAATGGACTAGTAGTGATTGTGCAAGGCATTTGGGAAATGCTAAAAAATATAGTTTTAGGATCTGTCCTGCTGTTGGTGAATTTGGTAACAGGGAATTTTACCGAATTAAAAACAAATGCAATTGCAATTTGGAATAATCTGGTAGCTGCTGCATCTATGATTTGGACAGGGTTAATGACACTGATAAGTGGTTTGGTGCAAACTATCTTAGGCATTGTTTCTGGGATTTGGAATACATTATCAGCTGTAACCAGTACAATTTTCCATGCTATTTTAGGTATAATTAGCGCCGTATGGGGAACTATTACAACCATTATTACAACCGTTGTAAGCTCAATTAGTTCAATTATTTCAAATGGTTTTAATTTAGTAAAATCTACGGTAAGTACGATTTTTAATGGTGTGAAAACAACAATTTCAAATGTAATGAATTCAGCAAGTAATCTAGTTAGTGGTGCAATTGAAAAAATCAAAGCATTTTTTACTTCTCTTGGAAGTGTTGATTTATTTGCGATTGGCACAAATATTATCCAAGGTTTAGTAAATGGAATTGGATCAATGGCAAGTAGTGTTTGGGAGAAAGTTCAATCAATTGCAGATGCGATCCCAAATGGTATAAAAAAATTATTAGGCATTCATTCTCCGTCAAGAGTATTATTTGAAATTGGCAAGTATACCGGTCAAGGGTTAGTAAATGGTTTATTTTCTCAGGAAAGTGCTGTTGAAAAACAAGCCCAAGCATATGCAGATATTTTAGCAGAGGATCAATATGTTGGAAATCCATCAATCGGTTTAGCTTTGAATAATGTAGCTCAAGGGGCAAAAGCGCAATCATTACTCACTAATTTAACCAACGATGTTTTTGACACGTTACAAGAGCAGCCTGTTTTTGAGATTCATAATGAAATTGTAGGAGATAAAATAGTAACATTAGTTAATAGTAAAAATATCCGTAACCAGCAAAAAATAAATCTTATTCATCAAGTGTAAGGGAGGAGTGGAAGATTATGGACTTATTTGTTGAGAATGAAAGAAAGCGCGTAGCTCTCTCTTCTTTAGGAATTCAAGTTAAAGATTATGAAGAGACAAATGCTGCGATTGAAATGAATCAAGCAACCTTAAAAAACAAAAATGGTAAATTGTTTTATGGTGCAACATATACTGAAAAAAGAATCAAAATTTCTTGCAACTATTATGTAGAAGATGAGTATGAATATGAGAAAAAAAAAGATCAACTCAATTCAATTTTGGCGAGTACTACTCCATTTTATATTACGAAAATGGTAGCAACTAGTAACTTATACGACTTTGAAAGGCCAGGAGAACGCATTGATTTTGATTTGTTGAACATACATCATAGAATGTATCATTATCGGCACCGTGTAATGTTAGAAGGTGAAATTGAATACGAGTTTCTTGGAAAGAGTAAAAGAGGCTTATTGACAGAATGCAGTTTATCCTTTGTAACTGCAGACATACCTTTTGGAATAACAATTCCATGTGAAGAAGATGTAACGAATAAAGAGACAATTTCTTATAGAGGAACAGCAGCTTGTGGCCAATTAGAATGGCCTTGGAAAATCCAACTTGAAATTACTGAAAATTCTGGAAATTTGTTGGAATTTATTTTAGATGATCAGGTATTTGTATATGAAGGTACGAAAAAATTAGTAACGGGCGATCGTTTGCTATTATCAGGAACATCTTTTACTTTAAATGGCTTAAATATCAATGATCAGACCAATTGTGTAGACTTTATTTTAAAACCATCAATGGAACAATCTATTTCCTATAACTGTAGTGTTCCAAGTAGGGTTAGCTTGTTAAATAAAGTGGAGTTTTACCTATAAGGAGGAAAGTATGCTTAAATTTATAGATGAAAAAAAAATAACGTATTTAGCACTAGCTGAAGCTCACTATTCTCACAAAGTGAATGGTGAAAAATCTCTTCAAGGTGTGATTTATACAAATTCTGATGTATTGAAAAGTATTGATCGAGGCTGGTCAGTAGAGTTAGAGAATGAGAAATATTTTATTACGTATGCGACTCCTGTTGATAATGGCGAGAATATTACGGTTGAATTTGATGCAATTCATGAATTTTTCTTTGATTTTGGAAAATCTAGCATATATGAAGAGTTGTCGGGTGATCATTCATTAGCTGAGTATCTAAACTTTATTTTTAATGGAAGTGGTTATTCCTATACACTCGATGCACAAGCTGATTCATTTGAAAAAAGTAATTTTGGCATGAAAAACCGTTTATCGTTATTTAATGATGTAATCAATACAACAAATACTGAATTTGAAATTGTTGGAAAAAATGTGAGAATTACAGATCAATTAGGAGAAGATTTATCATCTATTGTAAAAAAAGGTTTCAATATGCAAGAACTTGGTTTGGAGCATAATATTGCCGGTTTTATTACTTATGCAAAAGGTTTTGGTGCATTTAATGATGAAAATGATGAGAGTAAAGGACGTTTAGTGGCAGAGTATAAAAGCCCGTTTGCTGATGTATATGGAATATTAGAAGGAGATCCTCTAGTCGATGAGAAATGCGGCGACAAAAGTGAATTAGAAAGTAGATTGGAAGCGCTAGTTTGTAATTCTTACACAATTTCAGTTTCGTTGACATTAGAGGATTTACAAAAAGCGGGTTATGAATATGCGTTACCCAAGCCAGGTGATTACATTTTAGCAATCAATGAAAATCTTGGTTTTTCCAGTAAAATACGCATTATTTCTGTTGATCAAGAATATGATGTTCATCAAAATATTTATGATTACAAGGTAACGTGCAGTTCCGAAAGTTTAATAGAAGAACAGCAAAAAGCGGATGTTGCAATGGCAAATACATGGAGGGAGATCCAGAATGGTAATAAAAGAATTCCGAATGATTGGTTAACAGATGCTGTTAATGTCGCGACGGAAGCTTTGCTAAATGCGCAAACAGAGATAAAATTCACGAAAACAGGAATTTTAGCGATTGATAAAAAAAATGCAAATAACCTTGTACTTTTTAATTCAGCTGGAATTGGTATTTCAAGTAATGGTGGGAAAACTTTTGAAAATGCAATTACAGCTAAAGGAATCAACGCTTCCGTAATTAAAACTGGAACTTTGGAAGCTTCATTACTTAAATTATCGTGGAATACAATTAGTAATTCGATTCAATTTACAGGAGACGCAATCGAAACTTATGAGAATGGGAGTAAAACGTTAGGGATTAATGGCGCAGGGATGTACGTTTATTACCCGAATAAGTCGGAGCCTTTATTTTCGCTTACGCGAGCAGGTTCACAGAATAATCCATTTGGTATTTTGGGGATTCGTAAAGGGCAACCGTTTGATATTTCTAGAAAAACGAGTAAAGGGGAAACGGAACAAACTTATTCTTCTATGCTTAGTTTTGACCCGGATGCAAATACAATCAACGTAAATTCTCAATTGATTCTCAACCAGATGAGACCAGACAAAAATTACAAAGGAATTAATTTTCATGGAATGACACTTAGCGGCAATGCAGGAATTGCTCTTGTAAATGAAGATGGCAATGCAGGAATTTGGTTTGGGGATAATGGCGATATGGCCCATTTAATTAATGGTATTTGGAAATCAGTAAATTAAGGAGGAAAAGAATGTCACACACACTAATAAATTTAGATGTATCAAAAGAACAGATGATCAATCCACTAATTTTCGGTAGAGTAGCGGATGAAAACTATCAAGTTGTCGATATTAATATTTTTGAAAATGGCGAGCCTTTTTCACTTGCGGACTGTCAAGTTTGTTTTGAAGGCGTAACTGCTGCAGATACAAAAGTAATCGATAGTCAAAATATTATAGTGAAAGATGCAGCGAAAGGCCAAATTAGTTATACGTTTTCTAATTCAGCTTTTTCTGCAGCAGGTAATTATAAATATGCTTATTTTTCGATTAAAAAAAGTACGAAACGTATTACGACTAACCAATTCGAGATTTTTGTTTTACCAGTAGTCGATATTGATGCTAAGGAAGCAGAAACCTTTTTATCAGAATACAATAAGTTAATAGCAGAACTAAATGAAAAATATACAGTGATTGAAGAAAGAACAGCTGAAATTGAACAGAACATCGAGAATTTATTTATTCAATACAAAAATGAAGTACAACAACTAATATTAGCAGAAGAAGCAACCATTGAAATGATGAATGAAAAAATTCAAAAGTTAACAGAACAATTAACTGAAATCGACGTTTATACAAAAGGAGAAAGCGACGAAAAATTTGTTTTTAAAGAAGTATTCCAAACGTTTTCTCAAAGAACA
>JAATGB010000007.1 GCA_015654945.1 Lactobacillales bacterium
AAGTGGTCACGATACCTGCCAATGTCCCGTTAATCGTCATTGAAATATCTGGTTTACGATACAATTGTTTGGTGATAAATAAAACTACGAGCGTCGTGATGGCTGGCGCTACGAATAAATTCATAAAAAACAAAGAAATGGAATTGGGCATCCCACTCGTATCCAGCATCAAAACGTTGATCACCAACCAGCCAATCCAGGAAAGAAAAACACCTAAAATACCGAAATACATCGAGTTACTTGGAATCGCGCGAACTTTTGCATTTTCATACTTTCCTAATCGAGGGCCGATAACCCAAGAACCAATCAGTGAAGCCACACCTGCTGCGAGAAAAACAGCAGACGCCGCGCCTCCTTCTTTGTAGCCCATTTTTCCAAGCCAACCATCTGTTTGTACCCAATGCGTAATGAGTGGATACAGAAGTCCACCAACAAAAAAGCTGTATAGAAAATAGACAAATAATTTTGCTCTTTCGGCAATACCGCTACATGCAATCGAAACCGCAATACTGGCTAAAATTATTTGAAAAAATATTTGCTGGTTGCTATTAAAGTTACTGCTCTCAATCGAAGTAGTTCCTAATTGTCCCACAAAACCGCCTATATCCGTTCCAAATTCGAGCCCATACCCTAAGAAACTAAAGGTCAAAATTGTACTAACAAAAAGCAGCAGCTTTTGAATCGCAATACTATGAATATTTTTATGCGTTGCAAAAGAAATCTCTAGAACTAGTAAAGCAATAAGTAGAAAAAAAGAGAATATCGGACCCAAAAGCCATACCAACTGAATTTCCACGGTTTCTCTCCCCTTTCAAGACCAGTATTCACTCATTAATTTTACACAACTTCTTTTTGAAGCTGTTGGTATTTTTGTTGATACTGTTCGACTTCATTTTCATGGCAATAAATAAAATGTTCAGGTGCAATCTCATGTAAGCCCACTTGTGGATCGTCTTCTTGATAAGAAAATTGCGTCTCATCATAGGCAATTCGCTGCCTGCTGCGTTCATTTTCTGGATCTGGTTCAGGAATTGCTGAAAGTAGGGATTCCGTATAAGGATGTAATGGACTGCGATAAATATCGTCGGCTTTTGCCAGCTCAACAATTTTCCCACGATTCATTACACCGATTCGATCACTGATATATTTCACCATGGACAGATCATGTGCGATAAATAAATAGGTTAGATTTGCTTCTTTTTTTAAATTTCTTAATAAGTTAACAATTTGAGCCTGAATCGAAACATCTAGCGCTGAAATTGCTTCATCTGCAATAATAAATTTAGGCTTCAGGGCAATTGCTCGCGCAATTCCAACCCGCTGACATTGCCCACCAGAGAATTCTTTCGGGTAACGGTTTGCAAAGCTCTTACTTAGACCCACTTGTTCCAATAGACTGTACACAATTTGATCTCGTTCTTTTTTGGATGAAACCAGCTTGTGGACCTCTAAAGGCCCACCGATGATTTCTTTTACTGTTAAACGAGGATTCAAAGAAGCATAGGGATCCTGAAAAACCATTTGCACATTCCGGCGAAAATCTAGCAAATCTTTGCGACTTCTTTTGTCCTGAATATTTTCTCCCAGAAAAAATACTTGCCCGTCTGTCAGACTATCCAATTTCATGAGCAACTTACCCGTTGTTGATTTCCCGCTACCCGATTCACCAACTAATCCAAAGGTTTCCCCTTCATAAATATCAAAACTAACATTGTCAACAGCGCGTACTTCATTTTTTTTCCCTGAGTTATACGTTTTTTTCAAATTTTTAATTTGAATAATCGGATTTCTATCCATCTTTTCACCCCTTTTTCGCAGCTAATGTTTGTTCGAAAATTTTGTTTCGTGCTTGAATCTCAAGTGGTGGCTCGATTTCTGGGGCCTGTACGTCAAGTAACCACGTCGCCGCGTAATGAGTCTCTGATATGCGATACATTTCCGGTTCTTCTTCAAAATCAATCTCTAACGCATACATATTCCGTGAGGCAAATGGATCTCCTTTGGGAAGATTCAATAAATTCGGTGGTGCTCCTGGAATGGTATAAAGATCTTTGTCGCCAATTTCAAGCGTCGGCATGGAAGCTAACAGTCCCCATGTATACGGATGCTTGGGATTGTAGAAAATTTCGTCAGAGGTGCCAATCTCCACTATTTTCCCCGCGTACATCACAGCCACTCGATCAGCAATATTCGCCACAACGCCTAGATCATGGGTAATAAAAATGGTCGAGGTTTGAAATTCCGTTTTTAAGTCTTTTAACAAATCAATAATTTGTGCTTGAATGGTTACATCTAAAGCAGTTGTCGGTTCATCCGCAATCACTATTTTCGGATGGCAAGCGAGGGCCATCGCGATCATGACCCTTTGCCGCATCCCACCAGAAAATTGATGAGGATATTGCGAAGCACGTTGCTTCGCACCGATAATGCCAACTTTTTCCATTAGTTGGATGGCTTCTGCCAATGCTGCTTTTTTACTTAATCCTTGATGCTCCTCCAATGGTTCAGCAATTTGTCGACCAACAGTTAAGGTTGGATTCAAAGAGGTCATCGGATCTTGAAAAATCATGGCGATTTCTTTCCCTCTAATTTTGTTCATCTCTTTTGCTGATTTATCTAATAAATTTTCCCCATTATACAAAATTTCGCCACTAGAAATATTGGCTGATTTCGTCGGAAGTAAACGCGTAATTGCTTTGGTTGAAACCGTCTTTCCTGATCCGGATTCTCCGACTAAAGCTAAGGTTTCGCCTTCTTTAAGATCAAAAGAAACACCTCTTACAGCTTGAACCTCACCTTCAAAAGTATGAAAAGATATCGTCAAGTCTTTGACAGAAAGAATATTTTTTTGAACCATCGTCTCACTCACTTTCGCCTTTATTTCCGTCATGATGGGCACTCTTATTTTCACGAAAAGATGTCGCTACTACGGGCGGATTATTTTGAAATTGTCCAATCTTGGATATCTGACAAACTTCCTGCCCAGAACTCTTTAATACCACCATCTAGAGTTTTCTTTTGTGCCTTGTATTGGTAATCCGCATACAAACCAACTGAAAACGCATTGTCGCGCATGTATTCTTGGAGTTCGTCATAAACGACTTTTCTTTCATCCATGCTGGTTAAGCTCTTACCTTCTGCTAGTAGGCTTTCAAGCTTACTGTCGTTGGTTCTTGCCAAATTAGTCGATCCTGTGGTAGACCATAAATAGCTTACATCTGGATCGGAATTTAACGGAATACCGATCAATCCTAATTGGTAATCGCCTTTCCGGACATTAGCCAATGCTGTTACAAAATCATAAGATACTTGTTTAATATTAAATCCGGCTGCTTCTAAGTATTGCTCAATTAAGTTTGCGGATTGTTCTCTGGCTTTATTTCCAGTCGGTACCACTAGCTCAATTTCTTGGCTCGTATCAAATCCAGATTCCTTTAATAATTTTTTCGCTTTGTCAACATCATAAGAAATAGCTTTGACATCTTTATCATAGTATTTACCTGCTGATGTATACGTTGTTGGAATGACTTCTGCTTCACCAGAGAATAATTTGTCCACAATTTCTTCTCGATTAATTGCGTAGGTCATGGCTAACCGAACCTTAGCATCCTTGAATTTATCATTGTTAATAAACATGTATTGCGTTGCAAAGCCACTGTAAGATTCCACATCCAATGAGCTGTCTTTTTTAACTGTCTTAATTTCTGAAACCGGAATAACCCCGATTCCGCCGCCAGCTACCATATCAATGCCACCTGATTGCAATTCCGTCACAATATTTGTTCCAGATAGTACTTTTAGATACAAGTTTTTGATTTTTGGTGCGCCTTTGTAATAACTTTCATTTGCTTCTAATTGTACATACGAATCTTTTTCATATTTTTTGAATTTATATGCGCCACCAAATACGGTTGGATTGGTTGCAAACTCTGAACTTCCTAGATCTGCGAGATCATATTTTTCGACAATGTGTTTGGGAATAATAAAAATATTAAAACCAATCATTTCCTTGATATAATTAGGGTCAACTGGTGTTTTAGTCTTTAAAGTCAACGTGGTATCATTGACTACTTTTACACCCGAAATTTCAGTTGCACCATCAGCCAATTTCCCCGTATCATCGACACCTTCTAAAGAACTGATATTCGAACCAAAATAGGATTCAACATCGGGATTCGCGTTTACGTTTAACGTATATGCGACATCTTCCGCTGTGATTGCTTCGCCATCTGACCATTTCCGATCAGCAGGTATTGTGATCGTATAAGTTTGATTGTCCTCTGTTTCAAAGCTTTCTGCCAAATTACCTTCAAATTCTAAAGATTCAGGTTGATCCAATAATGTTGGATACATCATTCTTAAAACCCATTGTGCTGCTGTATCAGAAGCGTAAACTGGGTTAAAGCCTCCTGGAGCATTCGTCAAACCGATATACAATGTATCTTTGTCTGTAGAGCTTGAGCTTGATTTTGTCGTTGAACTACTTTTATCTGAACCTCCACATCCCGCTAGAATGAGTACAAATGTTGCAACAAACAGAGCAAATACGATTCCTTTTTTTCCCTTTTTCATCTACGTTTCCTCCTTTTTCTTTTCACAAAAGCCAACTTATCGTGTTTCTCCTTCGATCGCTCTCCGTAGACCGTCTCCAAAAAAGTTAACAGATAACACCGCAATCAAAATCATTAAACCTGCTGGTAACCATCGCCAGTATTCCGTTGAAAGAACTGTTAGCGATTGTGCATTTGACATCATATTTCCCCAACTAGCAGTCGGTGGTTGCACCCCTACACCTAAAAAGCTTAAGGAAGCTTCTGTAATAATTGAAGTAGCAACTCCAAATGTCATATTTACTAAAATCAATGATAAAACATTGGGAAAAATATGTTTAAAGAGAATTTGAAATGTATTATAGCCGGAAGCAATCGCTGCCTGCACATAATCCGCATTTTTTAGCTTCATAACTTCCCCTCTTACCAGCCGACACAACATCGGCCAACCTAAAAGGCCAATCACAAATGTGACGGTCCAAATACTTGGACCTACTAAACTAACAATAACCAAAATCACCATAAAGTATGGAAAAGACATAAAAACTTCCGTTAGACGCATAATCGCCGCGTCCCAAAAACCACCAATAAATCCGCTAAGTAACCCAAGCGTTGTACCGATCACGGAATAAATTAAAACAGAAAGTACGCCAACCACAAGTGAAACTCGTGCGCCATAGATTAAACGGCTTAAAACATCACGTCCCACCTCATCGGTACCAAGTAAAAAGTCTTTGCTTGGTGCACTTTCAAACGAACCGACAATTTTTGCAGGATCATAAGGAGCAATTTGATTGGCAAAAATAGCCATAATAATCAATAAAAGAAAGAAAAACAGACCCACAACTGCGACTTTATCTTTTAAAAAACGTTTGACAATTGTTTTTACATAGCCGTCATCATTTTGTGAAATTCCCTGCATCTGACTGATTTTTTCCATTTCTTCTATTTTCTTAGGAGAAACACGGTTAAATTTTACTGTATTTTCCATTCATTTCCTCCTTAATAGCGAATTCTTGGATCAACAACGGCGTAAAGGACATCTGCAAATAAATTACAAAACAACACCGCACATGCAGCAAGTAAATTAACTGCCATTAATACGGGATAGTCACGCGAATTAATTGCGGAAATTGTTAGTTGACCAATTCCCGGCCATTGAAAAATTTGTTCTGTTACCACAGCGCCACCAATTAACTTGGGAATGTCCGAGCTAATGACCGTGATGATCGGTACCAATGCATTTTTAAAGCCATGTCTGCCGAGAATAATTTCTGAACGTAAGCCTTTTGCTGTCGCTGTTCGCATGTAGTTTTCTGCGAAAATATCACTCATACTTGCACGGACATATCGGATCATGTTCGAGCAATAAAAAGCTGATAATACAATAACTGGCAGCACTAAATGAGAAAGTCGGTCCAGAATTCCTGAACTTCCACCCAAAGTTTCCATACCGCCTGTCGGCAACCAAGCTAATTGGAGAGCAAAAATATAAATTAGACCTAGTCCAAAGAAAAAGTTTGGAATCGAAATACCTAAAAATGAAATGCCGGTAATCCCATTATCAATCCACGTATTTTGTTTTTTGGCGCTTAGTATACCTAACGGAATTGCAATAATATAAGAGACGAGTAACGTCGCGAACATCAGCTGCAAGGTCGCCATAATCTTCGACGGCAGAATGTCCAAAACCGCAACACGAGAAGAATAGGAATACCCAAAGTTTCCTTGGAGAATATTCGCCAACCATTTAACATACTGAACTGGAACTGGTTGATCTAAACCTAATTTTTCTCTTGTCAACTCAACTTGTGCTGCTGTTGCATTTTCAGAAATATATAAATCTGCTGGGTCGCCTGGTGCCAAATTCACAATTAGAAAACAAAAAACAGAAACCATTAATAATACAGGAATGGTGATTAACACACGCTTGATAATATATTTGCCCATTGTCGCCCCTCCATTAAATAATTTAAAGTAAATAGTCAGCGACTACCGTTAAAAATGCTTCTCCTGATTGATAGA
>JAATGB010000062.1 GCA_015654945.1 Lactobacillales bacterium
AAGCAGATGATCCGGGTGTTTCTAATTTTTTCAGACAAGTCTTAATCAACTCTGCTTGAAAAAATATTTATAGAGAAATTTGTTCTTTTATAAACTAGTTTATAAAGTGGCTTATTGGTCTATTATTCTATTTTGAGATCCTCTCGACGAATTATTTATGGATACTCCGAAATATAAATGTAACCTTCTATACTTTTATTCTTGCTATGGAGTTAGCTCTATGGTTTAGTATAGGTGACAGAAACAAGGAGGGACTTATGATGAATATCAAGAAAGCTGCAGAAATGTTTGATTTAAGCATTGATACGCTACGTTATTATGAACGAGTAGGAGTTATACCGCCCGTTCATCGGAATACAAGTGGTTATCGAGACTATACAACAAATGATTTGAATTGGATTTACTTAGCCAAAAGTTTACGGCATGCTGGACTATCTATTGAATCTTTAATTGAATTTGCCCAATTAGCTCAATTACGAGAAACAGAGAATGTAGAAGACGCCCAGAAGCAAATTTTATCAGATCAGTTAGAAGAGTTAGAAAAAAAGATTGCCGAATTACATGAAGTTAGAGAGCTACTGGTTTATAAAATCGAAACGTATGATGAGCATATTGCAAAATTTAAAGCGGGCGAAATGGGATCTGATAAGGTTGAAAAATTATGGGAACGAAAAAAATAGAAGTTTCTGCTTGCTATGGAGTTTACTTTAGGATTTAAGATAGACCATGTAAAGAAAATTAGAGGAGGAAATTGAGATGAAAACAGTCAAATTAAACAATGGTGTAGAAATGCCACAACTTGGATTCGGGGTGTATCAAATCCCATTAAATGAAACTGCTGAGGCTGTTTACCAAGCAATCAAAGCAGGATATCGTTTGATTGATACTGCGTCTATTTATGGAAATGAAAAAGAAACAGGTGAAGGCATCAAACGCGCAATTGATGAAAAACTTGTGACGCGTAAAGAACTGTTTGTTACGTCAAAACTTTTTATTTTGCAAGCGCCGGAAGCTAAAGCTACTGAAACAATTGAGCAATCACTTACAACTATGGGATTAGATTATCTAGATCTTTATCTGATTCATCAACCTTACGGAGATATTTATGGCGCATGGAGAGCCATGTGTGCAGCTCAAAAAGCAGGGAAACTACGAGCGATTGGTATCTCAAACTTCAAATCTGCTAAAATGATTGAATTTGTAGGATTGAATGAAGTGAAACCGCAGATCAATCAAATTGAAGTGAATCCTTGGAATCAGCGAATCGAAGACCAAGAATGGCATGAAAAGTATGATGTACAAGTAGAAGCTTGGGCACCGTTTGCAGAGGGACGACATGATTTGTTTACAAATTCAGTTTTGGCTGAAATTGGGGCACAGTATGGTAAAACAGTTGGTCAAGTGATACTTCGTTGGTTAATGCAACGTGGAATTATCGCTTTAGCAAAATCTGTTCGTCCAGAACGAATGGCTGAAAATATTGATATCTTTGATTTCGAATTGTCGAAAGAAGATAGTAAAAAAATCACAAGTTTAGATACGAAGGAATCTGCATTTTTCGATCATGACGCACCGCAACAAGTAGAGTGGTTTATGAATCGTATGAAAGAGACAGATAAATGATGAAAAGATATTGTTCTTAAGTTCGACATTCTTGTTTGTATTATCTGGTTGTTTTCAAGCGGATAATACAAAAGAAAATAGTACAAAAGTTAATCCAAATGACAAAGCTGTCATTCTATATTTTTCTAAACCAGAAATGAATGGTTCTGATACGGTTGCCGGAGCAAGTCGTGTTGTCACAGAAAATGAGGAAATCTTAGGGAATGTTGAACAACTTGCGACTTGGATTGTAGAGGACACAACGTATCCACTAGCTAAAATTGAAACCACAGAAAATCATTCAGATGATCATGAGGTCTTGGTAGACCAAGCAACAACAGATCGTTCAAGTAATTTTAAACCGGAACTAAAGCTGCTTAACGTTGATTTGGCTGAAATCATTTTAGCTGAGGAATTAAAAATTAAACCGAGAGAAGAGGGAAAATAATGGTTAACGTTCTTATAATTGGAGCAAACGGTTAAATTCCAGAAGTGTTGATTCCATTTTTACAAGAATAAGCGAATCTAAAATTTTAAGGGTGGAGAAATCCCCTCTTTTTTGTTACCTTCCTTCATTCAGAAGATTAATCACCATCAAATGATATTTTTTTGCTGTTTGAAAAAATTAAAAAATCTATTGACATATGAATGATCTTTCATATATAATTCTTCTTGTACATATGAATATATATTCATATGATGATTTTTAAACCAGAGGGGAAGTTTTAAGATGGGGGAAAAAAAATTAGATGTTCACGCACATGACGGACATGATCACGAGCATGAAGGACATGACCACGAGCACAGTCATGGCGGTAAATTTACAACAATTATGTTCTTTGTAGGAGTCGCAGCTTTTATTGCGGGATTTCTTCTTGAAGGAAACAATGAATTTTACGCAGCAATTGCCTTTTTGATCTCGGTTGTCACAGCGGGCTATCATATCATTTTGGAAGGCATTGGTGATACCTTCAGAAATTCTGTTGCAGCCAAAAAATTCCAACCGAACGTCCACTTCTTAATGGCATTGGCCACAGCAGGTGCCATTGCAATTGGTAACTTTGAAGAAGCGGCTATGTTGATTGTCATTTTTGCCGGAGCTCATTTTCTTGAAGAATATGTTGATAGCAAGAGTAAACGAGAAATTACAAACTTATTAAACATAAATCCGACAGAAGCACGAATTCTGTATCCTGATGACTCAACTAAAGTGGTCCCTGTTGACCAAGTCAAAGTTGGTGACACGTTACAAGTTTTAAACGGTGCTCAAGTTCCCACAGACGGTGTTGTGTTGAGTGGTACTACTGCCATTGATGAATCTTCAATTAATGGCGAAAGTATTCCCAAGGAAAAGACAATTGGTGATGAAGTATTTGGCAGTACGATTAATGGAGCTGGTACCTTCACCATGGAAGTCACGAAAGATAGTTCAGAAACAGTCTTTTCAAAAATCTTACAAATGGTCAACCAATCACAAAAGAGTTTAACGAAAACAGCGACCTTGATTCAGCGCTTGGAACCAAAATATGTCACGATTGTTTTAGCGTTATTCCCATTAGTCTTACTTGCTGGACCGTATATTTTTGGTTGGTCTTGGGAGTTAAGTCTCTACAGAAGTATGGTATATCTGATTTCAGTTTCTCCTTGTGCCTTAGCAGCCAGTGCGGTACCAACGACTTTAGCGACAATCTCTAATTTATCTAAAAAAGGTGTGCTAGTTAAAGGTGGCGCCTACCTTTCTAAACTGCAAGACTTAAAAGCAGTCTCATTTGATAAAACCGGAACGCTCACAAATGGTAAACCAGTTGTCACCGATTATTCCTTTGAAAAAATTTTAGATGAAGCAGCATTAGTTGACTTAGTTGTCGCTATGGAAAAACAATCAAACCACCCATTAGCAACAGCGATTATCAAAAAATTTCCAGATCGCAGAGCAGTTGAAATCATAGTGGAAAATGAAGTGGGACGTGGATTATCAACAATTTATCAAGGAAATACTTACCGTATTGGGAAACCTTCTTCCTTTAAAAATGTGTCCTTTGTCTACAGAAATCAAGAAAAAGAATTGTCTTCAGAAGGTAAAACAGTTGTGTATGTTGGCAAGGACGAAGACGTGATTGGACTGATTGCTTTGATGGATGTTCCGAATCAATATGCGAAAGATGCTATTTCCTATTTCAAGGGTGCTGGTCTTCACACAACAATGATTACTGGAGATGCAAAATTAACTGGTGAAGCTGTTGGCAGACAAATCGGCGTTAATGAAGTAGCCGCAAATGTAATGCCTGAGGATAAAGCAAGCATTGTCCAAGAACAACAACGTAAATATGGCTCTACAGGAATGTTAGGTGATGGAATTAATGATGCACCAGCACTTGTGACAGCGGATGTGGGTGTTGCTATGGGTGATGGGACAGATGTTGCGATGGACGTGGCGGATTTAGTTCTAATGAAAAATGATTTATCCAAATTGGTTTATGCCCACAAATTAAGCAAAAAAATGGACAAAGTTACTTGGCAAAATATTTTCTTCTCCATGTTTATAGTAGTGTCACTGGTTACCTTGAATTTCTTAGGCAAAATGGACATTACATTCGGCGTAATTATGCATGAAGGCAGTACGATTGTGGTCATCTTAAATGCCTTAAGAATGTTGCGAACCCCTAAGAAATTTTTATAGCAATAAGTAGGAGTGTGACTGAAATGGAAGTCCTAACCTT
>JAATGB010000087.1 GCA_015654945.1 Lactobacillales bacterium
ACAAGCTGCAAAATTCGATCAAATGTTTGGCGGTCAATCTTCATCGGGCGATGTTCTTCTGACAAAATAATGCAATGCTCCTGATAGTAAGCATAGGGCGAATATTGAAAAAACCATGCTTCGTTATTCAAATTCAGCCGAATCATCCGATGATTTGTCCGTGCAGGATGATTTACGCGCCCTAAGTAGCCTTCATTTTCAATACATAATAGACATTTAGGATAGGAAATTGAAGGTGCTTGCGTTGCTTGGGCAATTTGTTTTGGATCCTTTTCTGGTTTCGAAAGGTTAATTGTAATTTCAAGCGCTCCATATTCTGTTTCAACTGGAAAAACAATATTTTTAGCGATCGCTTGCGTTTTAATATAATCATTTTGCTTACATAATTTATAGAAATAGTCGGTCGCTTGTTTTGGTTCTTTTTGATACAACTCTGAAAAAAGTGCATTGACAACGGATGGCGGTGGAGTTACTAAATCCATCAGCTGTGCTGCCAGCATTTCCTGCTCGACGCTTGTAGTTCCAACACACTTATTTTTCTGCGCTTGCTGCATTAAAGGTTCTAGCAACTGAATCGCAGATTTTTTCGTTTTACTTCGATTACAGCTGTCTAATGCTTGCTCGCCGATCAAAGCAAGTACTCGATTTTGAATATACGTCCGATCCATCTCCATGTAGCCGCCGTTTTTAATTGCAATATCTGCAAAATCAACAATTGTTTGACTAATTGACATAACTAAATTCTCCTCGCTCCAGCTGGATTGCTGTTAAGATTTTCCATAGCCGTTTGGATGCGATTGATGCCAGCTCCACGCGGTTTCAATCATTTTTCTAATTGTCGTATAATGCGGATTCCAGCCTAGAATTGTTTTTGCTTTTTCCGGTGAAGCAATTAAAATTGCCGGATCTCCTGAACGTCTAGGACCCATAATTGCAGGAATTTCTTTGCCCGTAATTTCACGCGCCGATTCAATCATTTCTTTGACCGAAAAGCCTTCACTGCTGCCTAAATTAAACACATCGCTTTTTCCACCATTTTTAAGATATTCCAAAGCAAGAATATGTGCCTGAATCAAGTCAACAACATGAACGTAATCCCGGACACAGGTACCATCTGAAGTTGCATAGTCGTCTCCAAAGATCGTTAGCGCTTTTCTTTGACCTAAAGCTGTTTGCAGAATCAACGGAACCAAATGCGTTTCTGGTGTATGATCTTCACCGATTGTACTGTCTAATTTTGCTCCCGCTACATTGAAATAACGCAACGCCACATAGCGCATACCATAAGCTTGATCACACCATTTCATCATTTTTTCCATGATTAATTTGCTCTCACCATAAGGGTTTTTCGGTGCGGTTTCTGTCGTTTCTTTAATTGGTACTTCTTTTGGCTCTCCATAGGTTGCTGCGGTGGAAGAAAAGACAATATTTCTCACCTGATATTCTGCCATTACTTCTAACAGAACCTGTGTTCCATAAACATTATTTCGAAAATATTTTAACGGTTGTTCAACGGATTCGCCAACTAAGGAGCTTGCAGCAAAATGCAGTACACCCTCTACTTCTTCTTGTTTGAATACGTTTGTCAGAAAATCTTTATCTTGAATATCCCCTTGATAAAAACGGGCTTTCTCATGAATCGCTTCTTTGTGACCTGTTAACAAATTGTCAACAACCGCCACATCATACCCTTTTTCGATTAATTGATCAACTGCATGAGAACCAATATACCCTGCCCCACCTAATACGACAATTGCCATTTTATGGCCTCCTATTATTCATTTAATTTAAAATTCCTGCACCTTCGTGAATCGTTGCAGTATAAAAATCTGCTGAGTAACCAATTTGGGCTTGGTACTCACTGCCCACTTTTTTTATAAACTCCGCTGCATTCTGTGTTTTTACCAATGCAATACTGCAGCCACCAAATCCAGCTCCCGTCATTCGTGCGCCTAATACACCCGCTTGCTTTTGAGCTGCTGCAACCAACGTATCAAGCTCAATTCCCGTTACTTCATAGTCTTCTTTTAAGGAAGTATGAGAAGCATTCAAAAGTTTGCCAAAGGTCACAAGATCACCCTTCGTTAACGCATCTTTTGCCTGCAATGTCCGCTGATTTTCAGTGACAGCATGGCGCGCACGACGATACAACACTTCATTGTCAATCAGTTTCTTGTTTGCTTCAAAAGTGAGCTCATCAAGTTCCCCTAAAGCGGAAATCGCTAGTTCTTTCTGTAATTGTTCAAGTGCACGCTCACATTCTGCTCTTCGTTCATTGTACTTCGAATCTGAAAGCTCTCTTCGTTTATTCGTATTCATAATTACGATGCAATATGCACCGAGTTCAACAGGAACCAATTCATATTCCAAGGTTGCACAATCAAGCAGAATCGCTTTGTCCTTTTTTCCCATGCCAATTGCAAATTGATCCATGATCCCAGAATTAACGTGGATAAACTCATTTTCCACTTTTTTTCCAATTTTTACAAGGTCTAACATGGAATTTTTTAATTGAAAAAGATCTTTTAGAATAACAGCCGTCAATAATTCAATAGATGCCGAGGAAGAAAGACCTGCACCGTTAGGAATAGTGCCATAAAAAAGAATATCTAGCCCTGTCGTTATGTTTGCTCCCGCTTCGATCAAATAGCGAATAACTCCTTTGGGATAATTCGCCCACTTGTCTTTCACTTCGTATTCAAGTGTATCTAAAGAGAACGTTATTGTACCGGTTTCTTTGAAATTTTCAGAATACAAACAGATCTTTCTATCTTGCCTTTTCGCTGCAACACCGTATGTCCCCAAGGAAATTGCACTAGGAAATACATGTCCGCCATTATAATCAGTGTGTTCTCCAATTAAATTGATTCTTCCAGGTGAAAAATAATAGGTTAGCTGCTCTTTTCCAAATTGCTTTTCAAACATAGCTTGTAATTCTGTCTTCATGTCTATGCTCCTTTAAATATATTTACTAAATAAATTATATTATATTTACTAAATATTAGCAATGACTATTTAAAATTTGAGAAAAAAATAAACCTGCGCTTATAAGCCCAGATTTTTTATTATTTTAGATTAAGAACTTCTCCAGTTATGATGGAAATTTTTAACACTCCATAATTTACATTTCATGATATTAGATTAAGAACGACGACGGATAATTTACCGATATCCGTGGTAAAAAGATTTACATTTCATGATATTAGATTAAGAAC
>JAATGB010000001.1 GCA_015654945.1 Lactobacillales bacterium
ATACTTAAAATAATAACTTGCGGAATCATCAGAAGAATTCGTCTTAAAATCGTTTTCCACATAACTACACACCCTCACTTTCTACATTACGTAATGCCACTTGATGCGTAGCGTTCAGTGTTTGCAAATCGTATACGCGCCCCGCTTCATCGTAATATTCTTTTTGTAAGGTATGGTATTCTTGATCGACCTTTCGTCGCGTTTCCATGTGTTCTTTCCGATGTGCAACGTCTATTTTAGGAATCGCGGATAGTAATCGTTTTGTATAAATATGTTGGGGATTGGTATAAATTTCTTCGCGTGTTCCAATTTCAACGAAACGCCCTTTCGTCATGATGGCAATAGTATCACACATATACTTCACGACACCTAAATCATGTGAAATAAACAAATAACTTAACCCATATTCTTCCTGAATCCGTTTCATAAAGTTCAACACTTGCGCTTGCACAGAAAGATCTAACGCAGAAACTGGTTCATCTGCAACAATCAATTTAGGATTGGTTGCAACAGCGCGCGCAACGCCCAAACGTTGTCGTTGACCACCCGAAAATTCATGGGGATATTTATACAGCGCATCTTCTGGCATGCCCACAATATCTAATAATGATTTGACTTTTTTCTTTTCTTCTTGATCAGATAAGCGTTCAAAATTACGAATTGGTTCCGCAATAATATCGATTACGCGTTTTTTGGGATTCAAACTGGACATTGCATCTTGAAAGATCATTTGCACATCTTTATTATAACCAATTGCATGTCGCGCGCTTCTCTTTGTGACATCCTTGCCGTCGTATAAAATTTGACCGCTTGTTGTTTTTTCTAGCCCCACAATTGCTTTTCCAATCGTTGATTTCCCTGATCCTGATTCACCAACTAAGCCATAGGTTTTTCCTTTTTCAATCGTAAAATTCACACCGTCTACCGCATAAACATAATCCGTTACACGATTGAAGAATCCACTGCGGATCGGATAATGTACTTTTAAGTCTTTGATTTGAATCAATTCTGTCATTAGGCTTCTCCTTCTTCGTCTCTAAAATGAAAATGCTTGTAACAGGTGCAACGAACCCAATGATCTGGACTCACTTCATGAAGTTCAGGATTTTCTTCATGCTCTTCTGCTGCAATCCATGGAATTCTAGGAGCAAAGCGGCAACCGGTTCTTGGTAAATTCTTTAGAGAAGGAACGGTGCCTTCGATAACATGCAACTCTTGTTCAAATTCATCTTCACGTGGAATTGAGTTAAGTAACGAACGCGTATAAGGATGTTGCGGATTCGTGAATAATTCTTCAACGGTTGCTTGTTCCACAATTTGACCGGCATACATCACGGCTACACGATCTGCCATTTCGGCAACGACCCCTAAATCATGAGTAATCAAGATGATGCCTGCTTCTGTTTCCTCTTGGAGATTTTTTAGTAAATCTAAAATTTGTGCTTGAATGGTAACATCTAATGCTGTTGTTGGTTCATCCGCAATAATGATTGGTGGCTTACAAGAAATCGCAATTGCGATAATCACACGCTGTCTCATCCCGCCAGATAACTCATGGGGATATTGCTTCGCTACGCGCTTGGGATTGGGAATACCTACTTGGTCCAATAGCTCCAATACTCTTTGCTCCTGTTGTGCTTTTGTGAGAGAAGTATGGTAAGACAAGGATTCCGCGATTTGGTCTTCAATACGCATTAATGGATTTAAAGCAGAAAGTGGATCCTGAAAAATCATGCCAATGTCGTTTCCTCGAATTTTATTGTACAAAACCTCGTTTAATTTGGTTAAATCCAAATCTTTATAAAAAATTTCTCCTTCAATTCGCGTATTCTGTGCATTATGTAAGCCCATAATGGTCGTCGCTAACGTGCTCTTTCCACAACCAGATTCACCCACAATCGCTAAAATTTCATTTTTAGCAAGCGTAAGCGAAACATTATCTACGGCATTATAGTATTCATCTTTAATTCGAAAACCTGTATTTAAGTTATTTATCTCTAATAAGGAACCTTTGGCAGACAATAAAATACCCCTCTCTTCTTCGCTTTTCTAAATTACTAAATAGTGTACCCAATTCAGAAACAGATTACAACTTCTTTGCTTATTTTACAAAAAAAAGATTTTTATTACAAAAAAACAACCCTAGTTAATCTATGATTGTTTTCACTTTTCAAGAGTGACTCGTAATATACTCCACAGCCGCGCCAACTGTTTCAATTTTTTCTGCATCTTCATCCGAAATTTCTGTTCCAAATTCTTCTTCCAATTCCAAAACAAATTCCATAATGCTAATTGAGTCTGCGCTTAAGTCATCTTTAATATTTATATTTTCAGTTACATTTTCTTTTTTAACGCCAAAGTGTTTCACCACAATCGCTTGCACTTTTTCAAATATTTCCTCTTTCGACATCGTACTGCCTCCCTTGTTCAATTTAACGTGGAAATATGATTCACTAACTATTTTACTTATTTCTCAAAGATTTGTCTATCTTTTTTGTATCTTTCTTTGTTCAAATTATTCGTTTTCTTCAAAATAGCCGACAAGATCTTCAATCACATGGCTGGCTAACATTGTATGAATTTGACTAATTGTGGCACTAACGGCTTCCGGTCCAGTTGAACCATGTGTCTTGATAACCGGTGCTTTCAAACCAAACAAAACAGCACCACCATGTGAGGAGTAATCCAATTCATTTTTGATATTACTTAATGCATCCTTTAAAAGAACCGCACCAATTTTGCCCTTTATGCCTGCACCTAAAATAGAGTCTTTCAATAGGCTCATTAAGTTTAGTGCCGTTCCTTCAATTGACTTCAAGACGGCATTCCCCGTAAAGCCATCTGTCACAATGACATCAGCAACTCCGTTTAATAATTCACGTGACTCCACATTGCCAATAAAATGAATGGCTTTTTCATTGGTTAAAAGTTCGTATGCTTTTTTCGTTAGTTCGCTTCCTTTTGTTTCTTCTGTCCCATTATTTAGCAAAGCGACTCGCGGTTCTTTGATGCCACGCACATTTTTCGCATAATAAGAACCCAAAATAGCATATTGGACCAGATGCTCTGCTTTATTATCCGCATTGGCACCTAAATCCATAAAATCAACTCCTTGATCCGGCTTGCCAATGACCGGCATCGTATTCATCAAGCCCGGTCGCTCAATATTTTTGATTCGGCCAATGATAAACAAGCCCGCAGCTAACAGAGCGCCAGTATTTCCCGCAGAAAAAATCGCATCTGCTTCCCCATTTTTTACCGCTTGTGCTGCCAAGACCATGGAAGCTTGTTTTTTTCGGCGAATTGCCTTAACAGGTTCATCTTCGCTGGTTATTTTTTCATCTGTATGAATAATTTTTATGTTTTTTTCATTCGTCAAATATTTGCGAATTTCCGTTTCTTTGCCATATAATTGAAATTCAACATCTGGAAAATCTTTTTGGGCCCACATAACTCCTTCAACAATTGCCTTAGGTGCATAATCGCCACCCATTGCGTCGACTGCAATTTTCACTATACTGCCTCCTCATTTTCTATAAATATCCTTCATTATACCATAAATATTTCCTAATTTTCTAGTTAATCGAAGTACTCATTGCTCTGGGAATGAACTGAAATGTATTGGGTTAGTTGCTCAAATTCAGGCTGCTGCCACCAATTTGCACTGGCCCAAATTTGAATCGCACATCGTCTAGCCTCTTCTAAAATGGCAGAGTCCGCCACTAAATCCCCGACTTGAAACTGTGGAACTCCTGATTGCCTTGCCCCAAAAAACTCACCTGGACCGCGCATCTCCAAATCCTTTTCACTTAGCACAAAGCCGTTTGTTGTTTCGGTCATAATTTTCATTCGTTCTGTTCCTGTTTCATTCTTAGGATTTGCCACCAAGATACAGTATGACGCTTGAGAACCTCTTCCCACACGTCCTCTTAACTGATGGAGTTGCGCTAACCCAAAGCGATCTGCATCCATGATCATCATAATTGTTGCATTTGGAACGTTGACACCGACTTCAATAACCGTCGTTGATACTAACACTTGCAATTTATTTTCTTTAAAAGCATTCATGATTTCATCTTTTTCTTTTGCTTTCATTTTTCCATGCAAGAGTCCGACCTGATAGTTTCCCATGAAAAACTGACGCAAATGTTCATATATTTCAGTTGCATTCTTGACATCGATCGATTCTGATTCCTCAATTAAGGGACAAATAACATAGACTTGACTTCCTTTAGTCAGTTCTTCCTTCATCCAATTCAAAGCCGTATCGACTTGCTTCGGTCGAATCCATCTGGTTTCAATCGGAATCCGTCCAGCTGGTAGTTCATCGATAATGGACACATCCATCTCACCATACGCTGTAATTGCTAAGGTACGAGGAATTGGCGTTGCGGTCATAAATAATACATCGGGATGCATCCCTTTTTCCCGCAATATTTTCCGTTGATTGACACCAAAACGATGTTGCTCATCCGTAATCACTAAGCCTAAACGTGCAAACTGAACTTCTTCTTGAATCAACGAATGCGTACCCACAATCACATCCAACCTGCCATCGGCAAGCTCAGCTAGCACCTCACGTCGTTCCTTTGCTTTTGTTGAACTAGTCAACAATGCAAGCTGAATTTCTAAGGGATCAAATAAACCTGTCAGACTTTCCAAGTGCTGCTCTGCTAAAATTTCGGTAGGCACCATTAATGCGCCTTGGTAGCCTGCACTAACTGCTGCATATAAAGCAATTGCCGCCACAACCGTTTTACCACTACCAACATCACCTTGTAACAAGCGATGCATATGCTCCGGCTGTCGTAAATCACGGCAAATCTCATTGGTCACCTTTTTTTGTGCATTTGTCAGCTCAAAAGGTAAACTTTGAGTAAACTGCTTCAACTTCTGTACATCATACAAGATTTGTAAACCTTGGTTAGCTCCCTTTTCTTCCTTACGTAGTTTTTGCATTTTCATTTGAAATAAAAAAAACTCTTCAAAAATTATCCGCCTTTTTGCTTGATGGTTTTCCGCAACATCTTTTGGAAAATGCATGGCATAAATCGCTTGTTTTCGGTTCATTAATTGGTATTTTTCGATTAGCATGTGGGGCAGCATTTCTTGAATTACTTCCAAATAGTCTTCAAAGGCTAGCTTAATCAAAGTAATCAAGGTACTTTGGCGAATTTTTTTATTTACGTGATAAATAGGAGCAAAGTCTTCTTCTGATTGGCTACCAAGAATTTTCATCCCTGTTAGTGCCTTTCTCTTCGCATCCCACTTACCAAAAACAGCAATTTCTTCTGATAGCTGAACCTTATCCTTTAAAAATGACTGATTAAAAAAAGAGATATTGATCACTGCATGTTCCTTCATGATACGAAACGTTAGCCGATTTTTCTTATAACCATAATGAGAAACCACTGGTTCACTCACTACAAGACCTTTTAAAACCACTTTTTCTTGATCCTGAATCTCAAGCAAATTTTTTTCTTGAATGTCTTCATAACGGAATGGAAAATAGGTAACTAAATCTTCAATCGTTTGAATATTTAGCTCTCGTAAATTTTCAGCCCGCTTTGCACCCACACCCGATAAGACACTGATTGGATCTTGTAAGCTTTTCATCAAGTCCCCCCTTCCCTTTAACTTATAAATAAAAAAGCCAAACCCAGGCTTAGCTTTTTTATTAGGTTTTATTCGACTGAGAAAAGATAAGGATAAACCGGTTGTCCGCCTTTATGAATTTCAATTTCCAGATCAGCATCGATTGCTTGAATTCCTGCTGCCAGCTTTTGAGCCTCTTTGAGCGTACCCTCTTCTCCAATTAAAATGGTGACAATTTCACTGTCTGCTGCAATCATTTTCTTTAAAGTTTCCAGTGCTGTTTCGTAACGATCCGGTGTTGATACAACAATTTTACCTTCTAGCATGCCGATAAATTCATCTTTTTTAATCGTAACACCATCAATTTTCGTATCCCTGACTGCAATTGTTACCTGTCCGCTAACCACGTCTTCTAGCATCTCTGTCATGGTTTCTTTGTTCTCTACCAAAGAGACCTGCTCATTAAAGCCAAGCAAGGCTGTCATTCCTTGAGAAACTGTTTTTGATGGAATCACTGCAACAGGTAAGTCGCTCACTTCTGCAGCTTGATCCGCAGCCATAAAGATATTTTTATTATTTGGTAGAATAATTACTTTTTCAGCATGTACTTCTTCAATGGCCTTGACAATATCTTCCGTACTTGGATTCATTGTTTGACCACCACTAATGATGTAGCTCGCACCCAAGCTTTTAAATAATTCTTGCACGCCTTGACCTGCTGCAATTGCGATAACAGCATATGGCACACGTGCTTTTTTCACTGACGTAGTCGCATCATGTTCCAAAATGGTTTCGTGCTGCAGCCGCATATTATCAACTTTAATTTTGATCAACGAACCAAACTTTTGACCATAGTTCATGACTTCTCCTGGATGTTCAGTATGTACATGTACTTTAATAATTTCGTCATCGGCAACAACCAAAAGAGAATCACCAAGCTCGTTTAAATAGTTACGGAAAACTTCATAATCAAACGCGCTGTCCACGGTCGGACCTTCGCCGATTCGTACCATAATCTCCGTACAATATCCAAACGTAATATCTTCTGTTGCCAGCTGTCCTTGGACACTCCGATGATGCTCCGCATTCACCATTTCATCCATTTCCGCAATGTTTGGTTGGAAGACCTCATCTTCTGTTACTTTGCCAGAAAGAACTTCTAAAAACCCTTCATATACAAAAACTAATCCTTGTCCACCACTATCCACAACACCGACTTCTTTTAAAACTGGAAGTAAATCAGGTGTCTTTTCAAGTGCACGTTTGGCACCATGTAAAACAGCTTCCATAACTGCAATGCAATCATCCGACTCTTTTGCTTTCAGTTCACCTACTCGTGCCGCTTCACGCGCAACCGTTAAAATAGTTCCTTCCACAGGCTTCATAACTGCCTTATAAGCAGTTTCTACACCATGTGTAAACGCATTTGCAAACTCAGCCGCGGTCACTTCTACATTATCAGGAATTTGCTTTGAGAATCCACGAAATAATTGCGAAAGAATGACCCCAGAATTTCCTCTTGCTCCCATGAGTAATCCCTTTGATAAAATAGCAGCTAATTCACCCACATTATCTGAAACTGAACTGCCAACAGCTTTTGCACCACTTGTCATCGATAAATTCATATTTGTTCCCGTATCTCCATCTGGTACTGGAAACACATTTAAAGAGTTGACATATTCTGCATTTTGATTCAACCGATTTGCTCCAGTTTGAACCATTGCTTTAAATTGCCCCCCATTGATTGCTGTTACTTTCACCTAAATAATCCTCCTTCAAGATTGGCTGCTAATCTGAATTTAGCAGTATAACTGTATGCCGCTAATTAGTCAGGCAATACTCGAACACCTTGGACAAATACGTTGACAGAGTTTGCACTGATGCCTAGCATTGTTTCCAGATTGTATTTTACTGTTTCTTGCACATTGCGTGAAACTTCCGAAATTTTTGTGCCATAGCTGACGATAATACACACATCGATCGCGACTCCATTATCTTCTTGCTTAACGACCACACCACGAGCGTAGTTTTCTTTTTTCAATATCCCATTTAGGTTATCTTTGATTTGGTTTTTACTTGCCATACCAACAATTCCGTATATATCCGTAGCTGCACCACCAACTACTGTCGCAATCACTTCATTCGCGATTTCTATCATACCTGCTTGCGTTTTAATCTTTACAGCCATCTATACACTACCTCCTTTGGTCAAAAAGACCCATTTTCTCTCATTATTCTACCATAGCGCTAATTGAAATAAAAGAAAAATTGTTTTTTCTCATTTTATTCTCAAAATTAAGCAGCCTTTTTAATCCTTTCTTGCCCTTTTTCTACTATTATGTGCTTGACACCTTCTTGAATTATTCATTTCGATACCTCCCTTATTAAAATTAAAACTAAAAAACTTGTGCAGCAAAGCGTTACACCCTTCTTTTTTTTGACAGTTCAAGATATCGAACAAAAAATTAGCTTGCATTATTTACTTCAATATGATAAATTAATCAGGTATGAGTTTCGTATCTGAACGCTCAAGTATTCAAAGCAAAGGAGGAACAAACATGGCTAAAGAATGTTATATTACTGGACGTAAGTCTAAAAGTGGTAATTCACGCTCTCACGCAATGAACGCATCAAAACGTACTTGGAAACCTAATCTACAAAAAATCCGTATTTTAGTAGACGGCAAACCAAAGAAAGTATGGGTTTCAACTCGTGCTTTGAAATCAGGTAAAGTTGAGCGCGTTTAATAAAAATAATGCTTAAAACCAGTTAGAGAATTCTAACTGGTTTTTCTTATTGTTTCAATTATGAGATTGGGTTATTCCAGCTGTTTGTTCATAGTAAGAAGTCGCCGCACTTTAAAAGCCAAAATATCTTGAACACCCTATGAAGCAATCAATTCGAGCTTCTCTTTTTCGATTCGTGCACCCATTGCCGTAATCAGATTGCTAAATTCTGTCTCGAGTTCCACGTTGGACCTGATCCTTGCTTTGAATCACGACAATTGTTCCCGAACCAAAAGAAAATGTCACCGTTTTCCCAACAAATTCATTACTTGCATAAGAAACTGGATAGTTGACTTGTTCATTCTTTAATGTGTACTTCGCATCCAAAATTGAAAAATTCGTGACCGGCGTTAAACAGACAAATGCCAGATATTTTTTATCCGCTTCTTTTTTTATCGTAAAATGACCTGCCGAGAAGTACGTTAACGTATTCTGACGATCTATGAGCTTCATTTTTGAAAGGATTCTTGCAAAGCGAGGTTC
>JAATGB010000078.1 GCA_015654945.1 Lactobacillales bacterium
GAATGCCGATTTGCCAATTGTTGGAGGATCGATCTTAGCTCACGATCATTATCAAGGTGGCAGACACGATTTTCCAATGACAAAAGCACATTTTGATCAGCTATTTAAAGTAGCAAGCTTCCCGAAAATTGTAGCTGGAACCGTCAAATGGCCACTATCGGTCATTCGTTTGCAAGGAGCAAATAAAAAAGAGCTGGCTGATGCTGCAGAACACATCTTGCAACAATGGCAAAACTACTCGGATGTACGTGTATCTCTTCAGGCTTTTTCTGAAGATGGTACTCCTCATCATACAATTACGCCAATTGCGCGTAAAAAAGGAAGTTACTATGAATTAGATCTTGTACTAAGGGACAATAATGTTTCGGCGGAATTTCCTGATGGGATCTTTCATCCGCATCAAGAAGTACAGCATATTAAGAAAGAAAACATTGGCTTGATTGAAGTGATGGGGTTAGCTATTTTGCCACCTAGATTAAAGTCAGAATTAGCAGAGGTGAAAAAGTATTTAGTAGGTGAAAAGAATCTGATCGCTGAATATCATCGAGCTTGGGCGAATGGGATTAAGAATGAGTATACGATTACAAAGGAAAACGTTGCAGCCATTCTAAAAAAGGAGATTGGTTTTGTTTTTAAACGTGTACTGGAAGATGCTGGAGTCTATAAACGAACAGCTGAAGGACAAGCAGCTTTTAAACGCTTTCTTACAACGCTGTAGGGAAAGGAGCGAAAAATAGATGGCAACGATTAAGGATATTGCTCAATTAGCAGGTGTGTCTCCCGCGGCTGTTTCACGTGTACTTAATTATGACAAAACGATTTCTGTGAGCGCAGATACAAAGAAAAAAATTTTTGAAGTGGCCGAATCTTTGAATTATACGAAATATAAGAATAAAGTTACAAGAACGAAAGGGCGTTTTTTGCTCGTTCAATGGTATGATACCGCAGAAGAGCTAGAAGATCTCTATTATTTAGCCGTTCGTTTAGGGATCGAGAAAAGAGTCGAGGAGCTTGGCTTAGGTCTCGAAAAAACTTTTTTTAACGATTTTTTAGATGTGCCGGCAGATATTGTGGGAATACTTGCTTTAGGTAAATTTGATTCGAGTCAATTAGCAGAATTGAATTCTTTGGATATTCCCGTCCTTTTTGTTGATTTTGACGCGATTAGCTTTGGTTTTTCTTCGATTGTTGTTGATTTTTATCAAGGGATGGAATTGATTCTTAACCATGCAACAAAATTGGGACATCAAAAAATTGGCATTCTAACCGGAATTGAAAAGACAGCAAAAGAGCACCAGGTTGTCGAAGATCAGCGTTATCGTGCTTTTCAACAGCTTATGACGCAAAAGCAGCTTTTTCAGGAAGAATATGTTTACCAAGCAGACTTTACTGTTGCTGGTGCATATCAAGCCATAAAAAAAGTATTGCAAGCAGGAGCTGAGTTGCCTTCTTTTTTATTTTGCTCGAGTGATGCCATGGCAATTGGTGCAATGAAAGCTTTTCAAGAAAGCAATTTGAAGGTACCCAAAGACATAAGCATTGCCGGATTTAACGATAATAGCGTAGCGAAGTATGTAACACCAGCATTGACCACTGTCAAAGTCTATACCGAGTGGATGGGAGAAGAAGCGGTTAACTTTTTAATCCGAATTACGGAATCAGCTTCACCAGTTCCACAAAAATTGACATTGGCGACAGAGCTAAAAGTGCGAAAATCGACAAAAAAGTTATAAGTACTTCTTTTTAAATTGATAGCATTTCAACGAAAAAATTAGCCAAAAGTAAGTTTACTTTTGACTAATTTTTTTATTGACCGAAATAGAGCTTGGCTCATTCAATACTTGTCCTTTTTCATAATACATATCAAATTTAATGTTCTGTTCATGATTCCCAAAATGTTCACCAAATAGTGTTAAGCCACCGATATGTTCGGCGTTATCCTCAACAGCTATCCGAAAGGTTAGCAATTGATTTTCATTTAATTTTAAATCTTTTAAGGTCATGTCAGACAATTTTTGACCGTCAAGACCTGTGTCCAGTTCGGTGATCCGTAAATGCTTTAGAACTCCATATTGACTAAATTTGTCATCCCACCATCTTGGTGTATAGCGACCTCTAACATCTGAATAATTACCCGAAACTGTAAAAGTACCTAAATGAATGTCATTTACATAAAAAGCAATATCACTAGGCCAAATATTGTTGGAAACCGGAAATTCTGAAGCTAGCTCTAAACTGATTTCAATCATTTTAGGAATGTCATTCGAACCGTAAAGATTCGGTATTTTGTATTCGACAAAGCCTTTGGAAAACCAGAGTAATTCTGCATTTACCCGTTTGGTATCCATGAAAAATTTGGGGGCATCAGATTTGCCGACTATTTCAGAAGCGGTTGCGAGACCACAAGTCGGTGTGACTGAAAAATCGGTATAATGACCAATTTTTAAATCATAGGAGTGTAGCATAAACTCTGAATATACTTTTTCAGGGAAATGAATTTCAATGGTATCGACGGCAAGTGAAACGATCTTTTGCAAGCCGGATTTACCTGGAGCTTTTTCTGATTTTACAATGCCGGCTTTTTCTAATTTTTGAATATGACGTGTCACGATTGCGGAGCTAATTCCTAGTGCTGTCGAAATTTCTGAAATGTTTTTCTTTTCCTTACCTAATAATTCGATCATTTTAATCCGAGTTGAGCTCGCAAGAACTTGGAAGATATCTAGATATTCATTGGAAACATTTAGTTGCATTCCTGACACCTCTTTAACTTTCTGGTTAAATAAAACAAGCTGATAATAGTGTATCACAGGACATGGATAACTTCAAGGTTAATCTCTGTAAATATTGTTTAAATAGCATTGACAACGCTTTCTTGATTTGGTAAATTATAAATATAAGTTAAGTAAATATTTTACTTAACTTTATGGTTAAGGAAACGAAAACGAAAAAAAAGAAACAAGGAGGAAAGAAAATGAAAAAAATGAGTCGGCTGTTACTGATTTTAGGAACTTTGGGGTTAGTTGTCAGCTTATTTGCGGGTTGTGGTAATTCAACTAAAAAAACGGGAGCAGGTGGTTCAAAAAATGAAATTACTTTTTGGAACCCATTTACTGGACCAGATGGAAAAAATATGCAGGCGATGATCGATGCCTATAATAAAACGAATCCTGAGTACAAGATTAAGAATGTTTCTTTAAAAGAAACCGATATGTACACAAAAATTCCAACGGTTGTAAATTCGAAGAAAAATATTCCCGATGTTACCATCGTGCACGCAGAGCGATTAAAGCAATACAAAGATAATCATATGTTGACGGCTTATGATGATTACTTAAGTGATTATCCCAAAATGACGGGCGAAAATTATGTAACAGAAGCGTGGAATATTGGGAATATCGAAAACAAAAGATACAGTATCCCGCTAGATATCCACACATTTGGTTTGTATTATAATAAAGATTTGGTCGAAAAATATTTGCCAAATGCACTCGATGATCAAATCGTGACTTTTGATGAGATCAAGGAAGTCGGCGAAAAGGCTCAAAAAGAGAACATTGCTTCTCTCGGCGTTTCTTGGGTGAAACCAAACTATCTCTCCTTGTATGCGCAAAATGGGGGAGAACTATCAAAAGATGGCACGACGCCTACATTAGATAACGCCGCAGGCAAAAAAACGTATAAATTATGGAATAACTATGTCAAAGAAGGATATACAACCAAGGACGGGGAAGACGCAACCCAATTATTCTTAACAGGTAAAGTTGTCTTTCTGCCTGAAGGAATCTGGATGCAAAATCAAATTAAGCAATCAAAAATTAATTGGGGATTAACGAATGCTCCCCAGCTTTCCGCTGATCTTTCACAAGCAGTTAACTGGTCGTCCTCGCATCAGTTTGTGCTTTTTAATAGTAAGGAAAGAAATAAAGCAAAAACAAAGGGCGTGATTGACTTTATTGATTGGGTGAGAGACCATTCGATGGAGTGGGCGAAATCAGGGCAAAATCCTGCTTCTTTAAGCATCTTAGAAAATGAAGAGTACAAAAAAATGCCGCAAGCGATTTTTCTTTTAGATCCAGAGGAACAAAAAACATTAAAGATTTTTGATTATAAATACAATGGATACGTTTCTGAATACCTTGAAGCGCATGGCGTCGATACAATTTTTGGAACGGAATCGATTGATGATTCTCTAGTAAATATGCAAAAAGAAGTGACCGATAAGATAGCCAAAGATAAAACAAACAACGAATAAGTAAAAAGCTTCGTTCGATTGCAGCTAGGCATTTATTCCAATTTTAAAGGAGCGTTTGCGCATGAAAGCAGTAACGGGAGTGAACAAATTAACCAAAAAAACTTCATCTATAAATATAACTCCATGGTTATTTATTGGTCCGCATCTTTTGATTTTTCTGATTTTTTTCCTTGTACCAATCGGTTTTGGTATTTACATTTCATTTACTGAATGGGATTTAATTAGTCAGCCAGATTTTGTTGGTTTGGCTAATTATAAGGAAATTTTATTTAACCATGACTCCATTTTTTACGAGCAATTTCAAACAGGTTTAAAGAATACCTTTCTCTTTGTTCTTTTTGCGGTTCCCTTTTGCATCCTTGTGCCTTTGTTTTTAGCAACTGCATTACATGCAAAGCCAAAATTTTGGAAAATTTTTCAGTCCTTGTTTTATATGCCTTCCCTTTTTGCGATCTCAGCTGTCGTGATTATTTGGAAATTAATGTTTGATGTTACGTATGGACCGATTAATCATCTCTTTCAATTGAACACACTTTGGTTGCGAAATCAGCCTTATGCATGGGTTTCTTTAGTCATTGTGACGGTTTGGTGGACGATTGGTGGAAATATGGTTATTTATCAAGCGGCATTAAATGGCATTCCGAAAGATTATTATGAGGCGGCAGATATTGATGGGGCTTCAGGGATGCAAAAATTTTTGAAAATTACTTTACCAAGCATGAAAAGCCAGATTCTGTATACAGTCGTTTTGACAACGATCTCACAATTTAATGTATATGGACAGCCATTGATGTTGACCGGGGGTGGGCCAACAAATTCGACTCGGGTGCTTTTAATGAATATCCAGCAAAATGCTTTTGGTTCGGGGCAATCAATCGCAGGGATCGCTTCTGCGATGGCCATTATTTTAGGCGTCTGCATCATGGCAGTCGCATCCTTACAATTTTTCTTCTTAAGAGATAAAAAATAAGCTGGAGGTAGACAAAATGAAAAAAAAAGGTTATTTATTTTCTAAACTGATTGCGTTTTTATTTCTCTTTTTAATGGCAATTGTTTGGGTAACGCCTCTATTATGGGGGATTATGACCTCATTTAAATCACAAATCTAGTTACAAACAGTGGGGTTTAAGCTCTTACCAATCGAATGGGTAACGACAAATTACGTAGAATTACTTTCAGATAATACGAGTACACCTTTGTTGCGCTGGTTTTTGAACTCACTGGTTATTTCTGTGAGCCATACTTTACTAGTCTTAACGGTTGTTTCTTTATCTGCCTTTGCCTATAGTCGCTTAGAATTTAAAGGGAAAAAAATGTTGTTTTCTTTTTTGATGGGTACGATGATGTTTCCAGCTGTCGTAAATTTAATTCCGCTGTATAAGATTATTGATACCCTTGATTGGGTTAATTCTCCGTTAGCAATGATTGTTCCTGGCGCAGCAAGTGTGTTTAATATCTTTCTGGTGCGGCAGTTCATGAGCAATATTCCAATTGAATTCGACGAAGCCGCTCGAATTGACGGAGCCAATGATTTTCAAATTTTCAGCAAAATTATTTTACCTTTGATCAAACCTGTATTATTGGTCGTATCGCTCTTTGCATTTACCGGCTCTTGGAATGACTTTCTATGGCCTTCGATTGTCTTTAGTGATATTGAGAAAATGCCAATTACTCCTGGTTTGCAATTATTGCAAGGAATGTATCAATCACAGCCAACCTTATTAATGGCAGGTGCTTTCGTCGCGATCGTGCCAACCTTTGTGCTCTATCTTTTTGCACAGAAATATTTCTTGGAATCCATGTCGTTATCTTCTGGGGTGAAAGGGTAATGAATCGAAAATGGGAGAGAACGTTAATTCGAATTTTAGGTATTTGGCAAATTATAGATGGACTGATCACGATTTTGGTTTATGGAACCTATAAAAAATTTCAAAGTGCTGTCTTGATTCAACAAGCTGCTCCTGAAAAATTAAAAGCGATCGAATCGATTTCTGGAAGTCTGTATATGGTTATTTGCATTTTCGGCATTCTTTTGATTGGTTTCGGCCTGTTTCACAGCGTTTGTGCAAAGAAATACGTGAAGGATGATGAGGTTCAAATGAAAATGGCGATCTGGTTTTTAGCTTGTGGCCTGTTCTCCTATTTTGTAATGGATTTACTAAGTCTGGTTCTATGTATGTCCATTTCAATTCTATTGTTTGCAAAAAACAAATCAATTGGAAAAATAAAAAAGCAACAAAAAATAAAAATATAGAGGTGTATGAATGAATAGAACAGAGTATCCAAGACCCCAATTTGTTAGAAAAAATTGGCTAAATCTTAACGGAACATGGCAATTTGAGTTTGATGATCAACAGCAAGGGGTGACAGAAAAATATCTCGATCATGATTCTAATTTAGCAATGGAAATTAGCGTTCCGTTTGTTTACCAATCTGAATTAAGCCAAATCAATGATCGTGGCATACATGAATATGTTTGGTATAAAAAATCTTTTGACTTACCAAAAGGAGTTCAAAAGCAAACCTATTTACATTTCGGAGCAGTTGACTATTACGCAAAGGTGTTTGTTAATGGGCAGTACGTTGGTGAACACGAAGGCGGACATACTTCCTTTAAATTTGAGATTACTTCTTACTTAAACGAGCTGGAACAAGTGGTTAGTGTTTATGTATACGATCCACATACCGACGAAACCATCCCGCGAGGCAAACAATTTTGGGAGCAAGAATCGCGAGGAATTTGGTACACGAATTCGACCGGTATTTGGCAAACTGTCTGGATTGAACAAGTAAATTTTGCGCATCTTGAACAGATAAAATTTACGCCAAATGTGGATACTGGGATGATTCAAATTGACACAACTTTTAGTCAGTCGGTCCTTACTACCGAACAAAATTATTTTCTGGATTATCGAATTTCGTATGGAAATCAGTTAATCGCCAATGATAAAATAAAAGTAATGGAGCTATGTGAAAAACGTTCGGTTGATTTGATAAAAAATAAAATTTTTCGAACAAATTTTCACGATCACGGCTGGTTATGGAGTCCAGATTCTCCTAATTTATTTGATGTAACCTTTGAAGTAGTCGATGCGCAAGGAAAGGTAATGGATGAAGTAACTAGTTACTTTGGTTTTCGAAAGATTCATACTGAAAATGGGATGGTTTATTTAAACAATCAACCCTTTTATCAGAAATTAGTTTTGGATCAAGGCTATTGGCCAGAAGGATTATTGACAGCTCCTCGTGTAAACGATTTTGAAAAAGATATTCGATTGGCCAAAGAAATGGGTTTTAACGGTTGTCGAAAACATCAAAAAGTCGAAGATCCGCTCTTTTTACATTTGGCGGATACGCTGGGATTTGTTGTATGGGGAGAATGCGCTTCTGCACCTGCATTTACAGAGAAATCTGTTACGCGTTTGGTGAAAGAATGGTTTGAGATTGTCGCGCGTGATTATAATCATCCGTCAATTATCACGTGGGTCCCTTTAAACGAGAGCTGGGGCGTTCCTGATATCCACCATGATCATAAACAGCAACAGTTCTCAGAAACGTTGTATCATTTATTGCATACAATTGATGATAGTCGCTTGGTGATTTCTAATGATGGTTGGGAAGCAACGGTCACCGATATTTGTGCGATTCACAATTATGGACATGGCGCTCTAGCGGAAACTGAGAAATATAACCATTTTAAAGAAACACTTTCGACGGTTGACAATTTAGTACAGCAGGCTCATCATCGATGGAATGTCTATGCGCAAGGCTATCATCATCAAGGAGCACCGATCCTATTAACCGAATTTGGTGGAATTGGCTTTCAAGTTGGTGAGGAGAATGGCTGGGGCTATACTTCAGTTAATAATGAAGAACGCTATTTAGAAGATTATGGTCGGATTATGCAGGCGGTTTTTGCTTCGAAAGCTTTGTGGGGCTACTGTTATACGCAACTGACAGATGTCGAACAAGAAATTAATGGGATTTTAACCTATGATCGGCAACC
The DNA here is from genome assembly GCA_015654945.1 of Lactobacillales bacterium. GTDB lineage: Bacteria > Bacillota > Bacilli > Lactobacillales > Vagococcaceae > JAATGB01. The sequence continues at coordinate 8,262 of JAATGB010000078.1, forward strand.
AAAATGTGACCTTGCGAAAATCAAAGAACGAAATCAGGCTTTTCAACCTGAAAAACTAGTGGTGGAAAATAGAACGTAGTCTAATGTAAAGGGAAATCGAGGAAATATGAAGGTAGAAATAATGTCTTTTGGAAACCAGCAAGAAAAATTATACCGTATTCATAATGACCACGGGATGGTCGTTGATTTTACGAATTATGGAGCTCGAATTGTCAATTGGTGGCTTGAAAAAAATAACCAAAAAAGGAATATCGTCTTAGGTTTTGATCGCGTAGAGGAGTACAAGGAAAAGGATCCCTATATTGGTGCTTCAATTGGCCGTGTGGCAGGTCGCGTGAAAAATGGCCGCTTCTGGCTGCAAAATAAAGAGTTTCAAACAAATCAAAATGAGGGTGCACATACGCTACATGGTGGAGAAAATAGCTTCGAATCAAAATGCTGGGAAGTGAAAATTGACGAGGAACCGAATAAAATTTCCTTGTACTTTTTTTTAGAAAGTCCCGCGATGGAAAATGGGTTCCCTGGGAAATTGAAAACAACAATCACGCATACGATAACCAATCAAAATGAATGGAAGATTACGTATCAAGCAATGACAGATACAGTTACACTCTTTAATCCAACGAATCACGTCTACTTTAATCTGGATGGTACCTTTACGACAACCATTGAGGAGCATAAACTTTTTCTTGCTGCAGATCAATACGCAGAGGTAGACGACCAACTGTTGCCAACAGGAAAATTAGCCAATGTTCTAAATTCTCCTTTTGATTATCAAGAACCCAAGGGAAAAAAGATTGGTCTAGGACTTCATTCAGGTCATCCACAAGTCCGCTTAGTCAATGGATATGACCATCCCTTTGTTTTACAGAGAACACCATTCTCAGAACCAAAAGCGATCTTATGGGATGCAACCGAAACAGTCAAACTAAAAATGTATACAGACCAACCCAGTGTGGTAGTTTATACAACTAACCAAGTTCAGGCTTCTCAGCGAATGCATGAAGGCTGCTTCCAAAAATATTCGGGCATTACACTGGAAACACAACATTTACCGGATGCGATCCATCATCAAGGCTTTGGTGACATTCAATTACGACCAACGGAAAACTATTTTTCACAAACTGTTTTTAAAATTGACTGACGCAAAAACACCCAATCGATACTATTGATTGGGTGTTTTGCTAAATATTTAATTGAATCGATGACTGTGGTAGCTGCACGCCTTCATTTTGCAATGCCGTAATATAAGCAGAAAGAAACTCACGTTGGATTTTATATTGAGAGCCGTTTAAAGTATACATGACGACCCGAATGGCAAAGTGACCACTGCCTAAATCAACAATCCCTAAAATATCGGGACCACTTTGGATCTCTGGATGACTGGGGACAAGCTGTTGATTCACTTTTTCTAAGATTGTCCGTACTTTTTGCTGATCTTCTTCTGCTTGAATCCGGACATCAATCAAAGCACGCATGTTTGCCCGCGAAAGATTGCTGATAATCGAAATTGTGCGATTAGGCAGGAAATGAACGGTACCATCCGCTGATTTTAATTGTGTTGTGCGCAACCCAACCGCTAGCACAGTGCCTTCGATCGGGCCAATTTTGACAGTATCCCCAATATCCAGTTGCCGTTCCAAAATGATAAAAAAACCAGTAATAATATCATTAATAAATCCCTGGGCACCCAAGCCAATCGCAATACCAACAATTCCGGCACCCGCAATTAATGAACCAACAGGAATGCCAATAATGGTGAGTAAGCTGTAAAGGAAAACAAAAAAAAGTGTATAGTGGAAAATATTTTTTGATAAGGTATACAAAGTATTGATCCGGTTTTCGCTAAAATGTTGTTTTTTTTGATAATTATCAAAACTTGTTTTAATAATTTTTGTTCCCACTTTCTGAACGATCAGAAGTAAGACACACAGGATCACCAGTAAGGCTATTTTGCCAATCACAGCGGCCAAAATTTTATCCCAATCAATGTTTTGCAAATAACGCGAAAAGGCATTGACTTTTTGGGTGGTCTCTCCTTTTAAAGAAGTGGTATCTTGTGTGGCAACATGAAGTGATGAAAACAGATTATTCATAAAATCAAGCTCCTCTTCTATACTAATTTTATTATAACAAATAAATGGGGATCTTCACAACGCGAAGTGCGCTGAAATAGTTTATTATTGTGAATATGTTATGAAGATGGTATGCTTATAAAGAGCCATTCTTTTAGTAAAAGGGAGAGAGGAGAGTGTTTATGTCAGGTGGAGAAGTCGCTGCTATTATAGCTGCATGTGCTTTTCTAGCACTAGTTATTTTTTTAGTGCCAGTTTTAATTCAGTTTTACCAAACAATGACAAAGGTTTCGAAGACTGTTGGAGAAGTAAATAACACAATATCTTCTGTTACAAAAGATGTCAATGTTTTAACTCATCAAGTGGAAGAATTATTGGTGAAAAGTAATGAGTTGTTAGAAGATGTCAATCAAAAAGTAGAAACAATTGACCCATTATTCACGGCGATTGCTGATTTAAGTGAAAGTGTTTCTGATTTGAATCATTCAAGTCGAAATGTCGCATCAAAAGTCGGTTCAATTGGGAAAAATGCAGCAAAAGTCAGCGTAGCATCAAAAGTAGGGACAACGGCGTTTAAATTTTTTAGAAAAAATAAAGCAAGCGAATAGAATAGGAGGATAAAAATATGGGAAAAAAAACTGGTGGATTTCTATTAGGCGCACTAATCGGTGGAACAGCAGCAGCGATTGCTTCACTTCTTTATGCACCAAAATCTGGCAAAGAACTACGTGAGGATTTATCGAAACAAGCGGGTGATTTGAAAGAAAAAACAGTCGATTATACGGATTATGCCAAAGAAAAAAGCAGCAACATTGCAGATATTGCCAAAGAAAAAGCGGCAACATTAGGCGAACAAGCAGGCGATTTAGTTAGTTCTGTTAAAGGAAAAGCAAAAGATACATCAGAAGATGTGGTTTCAAGCTTAAAGAGTCAAACAGAAAGCTTATCCAAACAGTTTAAAAAAGGTTCAAAAGAGCTAAAAGAAGAAGCAAAGGACCTTTCTGAGGATGTTGCAGATGATACTGAAGATATCATTATCGAAGTAAAAGAAACGGCCTCTGAAGCAAAAGACACACTTGCAGAAGGCAAGGAAGAAATAAAAGAAGAAGTAAAGAAAGACTAAGTAGCGAATTTGCAGTTTAAATAATTTAGAGACTCTGACTAGAAATAGTAGGGGTCTTTTTTAGTGGGCGAAAGCTAATTCAATGCAAAAAGCACATGGATGAATTGGATTTGTCCATGTGCTTTCGTGTTTTTAGTTAATAATTTGTAAGCTTTTTGGTGTTTTGGTAAAATTTTCTGCGCCGTTTTTATTTACATAAATACAATCCTCAATGCGTACACCTACTTGGTTTGGAATATAAATTCCTGGTTCAATTGAGAAACACATTCCTTCTTCAATGAGCAGATCATTTCCTTCGACAATTGACGGAAATTCATGCACAGTTGTTCCAATACCATGACCAAGCCGATGGTTAAAATACGCGTCATATCCATAAGAAGAAATAACATCACGCGCAATTTTATCAATCGCACTTGCTTTTACGCCGGGTTTGATTGCTTTTGTTGCTTCTATTTGTGCTTCTAAGACAATTTTATGGATTTTAGCTTGAAGATCGGTTGGCTCGTGGTAGCTGACCGTCCGTGTTGCATCGCTGCAATAGCCCTTCCAGATAACCCCGAGATCAAATAGAACAAGTTCATTCTTTTGAATTTTATTTGTGCCCGGTTCGCCATGTGGACTTGCCGCATTACTTCCAGCTAAAACAATTGTATCAAAGCTCATGGATGTAACGCCTTGTTTTTTTAGTTGGTATTCAATTTCAGCCACAATTTCTTGTTCGGAAATCCCTTCATGGATCATTTTAAAGCCAATCTCAAACGCAACATCTGCCCAATGACCAGCTTCTAACATTATTGCTTTTTCTTGCGGTGTTTTTTGTAATTGCATTCTTTGAATCAGGGGGGTTAGATCTTCTGAAAAAGTAACATCCGGCAATCTTTGCGCCAACGCTTCGTAGCGATCGAGTGTGAGTGCATTTTTTTCAAGGGCGAAAGACTTTGGCTGCGGTGTTTTCTTTAAGATTTCATGAACAATAATGTCCCACGGATTCTCACGATCAAGATACCCAATGATTGCTAAGTCCTGCGTATTTTTTTGCGCTTCTTCGACTTCTAAAGCTGGCACGAAGAGAAAGGGCGGACTATTAAGTGGTACAAAGAGTGCAAGAACTCTTTCATGGGGTTCGCTATGAAATCCGGTAAAGTAATGAATATGGCTTGGATCGCTAATATAGCTCCAATCAATTTCCGCTGCGTCCATCCATTTTTTTAACTGTGTAATTTTTTCAATTGACATGTAACAACCTTCTTTCTTTTCATTCTTTTATTGTATCATGTTGTAATTCCAGAAAAAAGACTTACAAAAAATCTTAAAAGAGCGGAAAGTAAGAAAAATAAATTAAAACGGTTGCAAAATTTCCATATGTTTGGTAATCTTATCATTAAGAAATGTAAATCGTTTTTTCAGAAAATGAAAGCAAAGAAAAAGGGAGCGTTCTAAATGGACAAACAAACAATCACAATCTACGATGTTGCGCGTGAAGCAAATGTATCAATGGCAACGGTATCAAGAGTTGTTAATGGAAATCCAAATGTGAAACCAACTACAAGAAAGAAAGTATTGGAAGTAATTGATCGCTTAGATTATCGTCCAAATGCGGTAGCAAGAGGTTTAGCCAGTAAAAAAACGACGACTGTCGGTGTTATTATTCCGGATGTCAGCAATACGTATTTTTCTTCTTTAGCTCGGGGGATTGATGATGTTGCGACCATGTACAAATACAATATTATTTTAGCGAATTCTGATGGGAATGACCAGAAAGAAATCAGTGTATTGAATACATTGTTAGCCAAACAAGTGGACGGTATTATTTTTATGGGGCATCATATCACAGAAGCGCTACGCGGCGAATTTTCACGTTCAAAGACACCGATCGTCTTAGCTGGCTCAATTGATGAAGACAAGCAAGTAGGTTCTGTAAACATTGATTATGAAGAAGCGACAAAGGATGCAGTTCGTTTGTTGGCAAAAAATGGCAATCAAAAAATTGCGTTCGTAAGTGGTTCATTGCGTGATCCAATCAATGGTCAAAAACGACTAAAAGGCTATAAGGATGCATTGAAGGAAGCGAATTTGACATATACGGAAGGGCTGGTTTTTGAGTCAACGTATAGCTACAAAGAAGGAATTAAGCTTGCGGAACGAATTAAAAATAGTGGCGCAACAGCTGCGGTAGTAACGGATGATGAAGTGGCTGTCGGCATCTTAAACACGCTAACAGATAGCGGTGTAAAAGTTCCAGAAGACTTTGAATTGGTTACAAGCAATAACTCATTATTAACAGAAATTGCGCGTCCGCAAGTATCAAGTATTACCCAACCATTATATGATGTAGGTGCTGTCTCAATGCGTCTGTTAACGAAACTAATGAATAAAGAAGAGATGGAAGAACGGACGGTTGTGTTACCATACGGACTTGCTGAAAAGAATTCAACAAAATAAGTCATCGTATGAAAAAAGACCTTCAAAATTAGCGTAAAAGTTAATTTTGAAGGTTTTTTTTATTCACTATTCTCTGTGCTTTCTTGACTTTCTTCTGTTTTTTTCTTTTCAGCTTCTTCTTTTTTCTTTTTCTCTTCTTCTTCTTTTTTCTTTTTTTCATCCGCAGCTTTTTGTTGTGCAGCTTTATACTCGGCTGCACTGCTACTTAGATAACTGTTCCAAACGGAGGTGTAATTTGCATCTGTGCCACCAATTCCGAATTTAAAGAGGGTTGTTGTGGGTCCATCCTTGGCATAAAGTGAAGTGACTTTTTTACCAGGAACCTGGATTTTCGTATTATTAATCGTTGTTACACCTAATTTTTGCCCGGTTACACTGGAAACATCTGCTTTGATAACACTGCTGTCTAAAGTGAATTTATTTTGTATGCCAAAAACATCGGGATTCACTTGATATGCACTGTTAGCAAGATACGCCCAAAACTGCATATTATTCTTGCCCCAGCTGGAATACATCGGTGTATTATCATCATAGCCGATCCAAGAGCTCAAGGTGACACTCGGAGTAGAAGCAGTGAACCAGAAATCATTCTCATCTTGAGATGTTCCAGTTTTCCCAACCCAATCAGCACTGGCAAGCGTGGATGAGAGCTGTGAAAGCGTGCTGCTAGCAGCCGTTCCCGTCCCAGATTTGATGACATCACGCATCAAATCATTCATAATCGAAGCTGTGGCTTTTGAGTACACCTGAACAGGATTTGCTTTGTGTTCGTAAATCGTTTTGCCATTATTGTCTGTAATTTTTTCGATCGAATATCCTTGGTTGTAGACACCGCCATTTGCCAAAGTCGCATATGCATTTGTTTGCTCGTAGACGGTCAGACCATAATCAGTCCCCCCCAAAGGGATCGATTCGCGCTGAAATTCTTCGGAAGAAAGCTGAATGTTCATTTTTTTAAAATAAGTTTCTGGGTTTATTTTGGTCAATAACTCTTGATACAAATTATAGACGGGAATGTTGTTTGATAGTTTCAATGCTTGTCGTACACTGACAAAGCTATTTCCAGAAGTACCGCCATAATTGGTAACTGCTTTGCTTGGTTCTGATTTGAAATTAGTAGCAAAGTTGGATAATTGCGATTCTGAGCCAATCAAGCCAATATCGATCGCGGGAGCATACGCTAAAATTGGTTTCATCGTAGAAGCCGGTGAACGTCGGGTATCAAATGCGTGATTGTTTTGGTTCTCTGCGTAATTACGCCCACCGAGGAACCCGAGAATTTTGCCAGTTGAATTTTCCATCAGAACACTGCCTGTTTGGATAGTGCCACGACCGTCATCAAGCATATAGCCATAAGTTGAGCCAGTTTGCTGCATATTTGTATAGATACTTTTATCAATGGTGGAGTATACGTTGTAGCCATTTCTGCGGAGTGCACGTTCTGAAATTTTATAGTATTTATTATACAAATCATCCGATGCATCAATTTGGTCTTTTTTTAATCCATCAGCTTCGTAGTAAGAAGGCATCAAAGCAAGAATTGCTTGTTTTTGAATGTAGTAATAAAGGTAATCATTTTCTTCATTATCAGAAGTTGCTTGTGGTAAAAAATCTTTAGTCAGATCGTAGGCTTTTGCCTCTTGGTATTCTTTTTTGGTAATTTTATCTTCACGATACATGCTAAAAAGCACATAATTTTTACGGTCCAATCCATCTGAAAGATCTTTTTTTAGCGCTCCTTCAGAAGTATAGGGACTGTAACTAATCGGACTTTGAGGTAATCCAGCAATGAAAGCCGCTTGTGGCAATGTCAATTCTTTGGCACTTTTCCCAAAGATGCCTTGAGCCGCTTCTTCGACACCCGCAATATTTTCGCCTTTGTTGTTTCGACCAAATGGAGAAACATTGAGATAGGATGTCAAAATAGCATCCTTGCTAAAAAAGTTTTCGACTCGGTAGGCCAAAACGATTTCATTGGCTTTTCTTTCAAAGGTCGTTTCATCAGTTAAAACCTGCTGCTTCACTAATTGCTGTGTTAAGGTTGAGCCACCGGAAGAGCCGCCGCCAACGCCTAAAACGTCTGATAATAGGGCACGAAGGACCGCTTTGGGTACAACGCCATGATGCTTCTCAAAGTTTTCATCTTCTGTGGAAATAATTGCTTCTTTTACGAGAGGCGAAATATTGTCAGAAGTAACATTTGTTCGAATCAGGTCGGATTTAATATCTCCAATTGTTTCGCCATTTGCATAGAGCATATGCGAAACTTGTTCAACATCGTTAATTTCTTTTGCCAAAGTACTTTTGGATGGAACTTCAGTATCTTTTACTAAAGAAGCAAAATACCCCATCCCAATTCCTAACCCTAAAGCACTTAAAAGTAGTCCAAGGACGACGATAAAAAGGATCACCGCTTTGACGACACGGTAAAAAACATTGAATCCTAAAATCATTGTAGCGGAGTTGTGCTTATTCTTGTTGGTCTTTGGTTTCATTTTGGCAAAAAGCTGCGCCAATTTTGCTTTTATCTTTTCTTGCTTTGACAACTAATTCACCTCTAAGCCTTGATTTTAGACTCATTTATTATATCAAAAAAAAAGTTGTCTGCCTAGTTTTCCTTTTTTAGCGGTTTTTTCCGAATTAAATCAGGTCGATTTTCTTTTTTTTCTTTCTTTTAAGAATCATTTCAGTTAATATGAAAGATGAGAATAAAAGGAGGAGGAGTAAAAAATGAGTAGTAAATTCTTTGATGAACTCAAGGAACGTGGGCTAATCTATCAAACAACAGATGAAGAAGCATTAGCAAAACAATTAGAAAATGAGTCTGTGAAATTATATATTGGCTTTGATCCAACTGCTGACAGCCTACATATTGGTAGCTTGTTACCGATTCTAATGCTGCGCCGTTTTCAATTAAATGGACATACACCGATTGGTTTAGTTGGTGGGGGAACCGGAATGATTGGGGATCCTTCTTTTAAAGACGATGAACGGAGTTTGAATACGATTGAAACGGTTCAAAACTGGTCACAAAGTATCAAGCAACAGTTAGAACGGTTTATTGATTTTGAAGATCCAAAGAATCCCGCAATTATTGCAAATAACTATGACTGGTTAGGCGAAATTTCGTTAATTGATTTTTTACGTGATGTGGGTAAAAACTTTACAATTAACTATATGATGAGTAAAGAAAGTGTTAAAAGACGGATTGAAACCGGAATTTCCTACACGGAGTTTGCTTACCAATTATTGCAAGCTTACGATTTTCTAAAATTATATGAGCGTGAAGGCTGTCTGTTACAGTTAGGCGGAAGTGATCAATGGGGAAATATTACATCTGGAATTGAATTGATTCGTCGGGATAAAGAAGTGCAAGCTTTTGGAATTACGATGCCTTTAATTACTAATGCAGATGGTAAAAAATTTGGGAAGAGTGAAGGCAACGCGGTATGGTTAGATGCAGAAAAAACATCGCCTTATGAATTCTACCAATTTTGGATTAACACAGATGATCGAGATGCAGTGCCTTTTCTTAAATATTTTACGTTCTTGTCTCTTGCGGAAATTGCGGAAATTGAACAAGAATTTACTCAAGCGCCAGAAAAACGATTGGCACAAAAAACACTTGCTAAAGAAGTTACGACGCTGGTTCATGGGGAAGAAGCTTATAAGCAAGCAGTTCGAATTTCAAATGCATTGTTTAGTGGTGAAATCAAAGACTTGACAGCGGCTGAAATTCAACAAGGATTCAAAGATGTCCCAAGTTATCAAGTACAAGCAACGGATGATCTTACGCTTGTTGAAATTTTGTTAACTTCTGGAATTGAAGCTTCCAAGCGACAAGCAAGAGAAGATATTCAAAATGGTGCGATCTATCTGAATGGTGTGCGAATTCAAGACCTCCAATACGCAGTAACAGACGCAGATAAAATCGAACAACAATATGTTGTGATTCGTCGTGGAAAGAAGAAATATTTTGTTTTACATTTTTAACAATCAGAGAGTGAGAGTAGCGTTTTTCTCACTCTTTTTTTAGCGAACGATTGGCAAAAAGCAACTTCTTTGTGTGTTTGGCTGAAAAAGTTTAGAATGAATAAGGTAAAAAAGTTAGGAGAAAATGAAATGCTAATTGGATCACATGTAAGTATGAGCGGCAAGAAAATGTTAGCTGGGGCTGCTGAAGAAGCGGCAAGCTATGGGGCTACTACGTTTATGATTTATACAGGCGCGCCACAAAATACCAGAAGAAAGCCAATTGAAGAATTGAATATTGAAGCAGGTCAACGCTTTATGGAGGAACATGAATTAAGTAACATTGTTGTTCATGCGCCGTATATTATTAATCTGGGTAACACCATTAAGCCTGAAAATTTTGGCTTTGCCACTGATTTTTTACGACAAGAAATCATCCGTGCAGAAGCGTTAGGAGCAACACAAATCACCCTCCATCCCGGTGCACATGTAGGTGCTGGAGCTGAGGCGGGAATTGCTCAAATTATTAAGGGCTTAAACGAGGTTTTAACCAGAGAACAAATTCCCCAAATTGCATTGGAAACGATGGCTGGAAAGGGAACGGAAATTGGACGGACATTTGAAGAATTAGCCGAAATTATTGCTGGCGTTACGTTTAATGAAAAATTATCGGTGACTTTTGATACTTGTCATACGAATGATGCTGGTTATGCGATTCGTGAAGATTTTGATGGCGTCTTAACTCATTTTGATAAAACGATTGGTTTGGATCGGTTAAAAGTAATCCATGTTAACGACTCAAAAAACGCGCAGGGAACCCACAAAGATCGTCATGCGAATATTGGCTTTGGCACAATTGGCTTCGATGCCTTAAATAAAATCGTTCACCATCCGCAATTAGAAAAATTACCTAAAATTTTGGAAACTCCTTATGTTGGCGAAGATAAAAAAACGGCAAAGGCCCCTTATGGCTATGAAATTTCAATGTTCCGCGAGAATAAATTTAATGAACACTTGCTTGAAAATATTGCGCAAGGAAAATAGATAATTTTTTTTGATAAAATAACTTCCCATTTCCTGTTTTTTTTAGTACAATGTTTTATTGAGAGCACAAGTTGACAATGAAAGGAGAATTTTTAGTTATGAATACAGGTTTAGTAATTCTAATCGCTGTTATTGCATTGGGGATCGGTGCAGTGGGCGGCTTTTTCCTAGCGCGTAGATATATGAAAAAATATTTTGAAGAGAATCCTCCCGTTGATGAGGATATGTTACGTATGATGATGATGCAAATGGGACAAAAACCTTCTGAAAAGAAGATTCGTCAAATGATGCAGAATATGAAATCGCAGACGAAAAAATCTGGAAAGTAGTATTTTAACCATTTAATCATAGTACACATAAAGTGAAACGGGCAGATTTTGGATAAATGCCTGTTTTTTTGTGCTTATTTTTAAATGAAGGAGTGAAAAAATGTCAATTTTTAAAAAGTTAGGTTGGTTTTTTAGACAAGAAAAAAAATCTTATATAGTGGGCGTTTCCAGTTTACTGCTAGTAGCTGTTTTACAATTGGTGCCACCAAAAATAATCGGGGTAATTGTCGATCAGATTGCAGGTAAAAAATTAACGGTGAAGCAATTGCTGGCTTTTGGAGGTAGCTTGGCGCTTATCGCAATTTTACAATATTTATTGCGTTACGTTTGGCGAACGAATATCTGGGGAAGTGCAGCAAAACTGGAAAAGACCTTACGAAAACAATTATTTCATCATTTTACAAATATGGATCAAGTTTTCTTTAAAACGTATCGAACGGGAGATTTAATGGCGCATGCCACGAATGATCTTAGTGCGATTCAGAATGTAGCAGGGGCAGGAATCCTGACATTTGCAGATTCCTTTATTTCAGGTAGTATTACGATTATTGCAATGATGGTGGTTGTCGATTGGCGCTTAACTCTGCTTGCCTTGCTGCCATTCCCCTTACTTGCTGTGATGTCAAGAGTGTTAGGATCAAAGCTGCACGATGCTTTTCGCGACTCACAAGCGGCGTTTTCAGACATCAATGATAAGACCCAAGAAAGTATTACTGGAATCAAGGTGATCAAAACCTTTGGCCAAGAAAAAGAAGACCTGCAAGATTTTGAAAATAAAATCGCTGGTGCAATTAAGAAA
>JAATGB010000008.1 GCA_015654945.1 Lactobacillales bacterium
AATTTTTTTTAAAACAAGAAAATTATAGGGATGTTAACATACAATTCATTTGTTTGTTATAAATAGTTTGATTTCTGATTCTTCCTATGTTCCATTTTTCTACCCATAAATCTCCACAATAAAAAAGAAAAGAATTCCATGCGATTAAATCAGCATCTCACTCTTTCCTCCACCTTTTTATTAGTAGTTTATTCAAACATAACTGAATTTATTTCTCTTCCGAATTAATTTTGTTTTGCCGAGAATGGAAATGGCGCTTTCGTTTTCTTTATTATCCATATGCCGCCCAAAATCTGGATCGTTCCAAATAAAAAAAAGAGAATATGTAAGAAAACAATACTTTGAAGCAGAATACATTGAATAAGTATCCAAAATATCTGAATGATACCAATCAAACATTCAAAATACGCAGAATGTTGTTCGCTTCTGACATTCATATAAGCAATTAGTAAGTTACCGAAACCTATGATGATGAAAAGAAATAAACCAGGAATCAAAAATGTTGTAAAAGGAGAATTTATTAGCATTTCACGACTAATCCCCATAGAAAGCTGTGCCTCTGGCGAAAGTGCCAAAAAACCGCCAAATAGTCCGCCAATTCCAATTAACAGATTTATAACTACTAAAAAAATCTTCATACATTCCCTCCTTCGGCTATCTTTAGCACTATTTTTCTCTAAATATTTGGATATTTCTTTGAGTAAATGTTCCTAATTTGGATATATACAAACATTGAACCTATTTTTTCTATTGTTTCTCCATATTACTCAATCAAAAATATATACTAGTAAAAGAATTGCATTCACCCCTCCTGTAGCTAAGGGGCCATATGTTTTAAATTTACTAATTTTAATGCCAACTATTCCATCGAATAGCTGAACTAGACTCATGATGCTCGCAGTAATTATCAAATAAATTCTGGACGGATAAATGAGAATCCCTAAAACAATAATTACTAGTGAAAGACTTCTGGAAAAGGCATAGTTCGCATTATTTTGTGTCGAGTAACTTTCCTTGCTTTCTTTGAAAACAGCCGCTATTGAAAAAAAGAAACTGACAAAAGAACTTACCATGGTTACGATTAGACACATTGCGTATATCATTACTATTTTCCCCCCATTGATTTTGCCATTTCTCCTAAAAATAAGCCGCTTTTACTATAGCCCAAGCTATTTTACTAGTCTGTCCGCAAATTTTGCGACTGATTCCCAATCCGTATATTCGATAGATTTAGAAGTATCGGTTTCACCGCCAGTGATTTTCATAATGAAGCGAATCAAATATTTATCAACTGCACCATAATTAGGATAATCTAATTTTCCTGCAAAAATCGCGAGATCTTCTGGTTTCCAGCTTATTTTTTCAAAAAATTTCCGAACATATACATTGTTTTCAATCACGGTTTTATTTTTATCGCGCGCAATTAGATTGACGCCAAAGAAATAGCTCGGTTTGCTTTGAAGAATCGCTAAATTAGCATGAATAAAGCGGAAGCATTTTTTAGAGAAATGTCCATATCTTATCGATGCGCCAATAATGATTTTGTCAAACGCGCTTAGCTCTAAATGATCTGCTTCCTCAATCGGACAGATGGTCACCTGATTATCCGTTTGTTGAATGTTTTCTTGAATCTTTTTGGCGATTTTTTTGCTTTGCCCATCGACGGTTGCATATATGATTACGTAATTCATATTACGACTCCTTTAAATTTTAGTTTTATCCTTGAAGGTTTGTATTAATAAGACAGATTCCTTATCTGAATTTCGTTTACAAAATCAGCGAGATCTTCAAATAATTTTTATTGATTCTTTCACTACTGTTATACCATAAATGATTATTTTTAGTATATTATTTTTGCTAGAAATTAAAAAAAAGGCTCGGTTTCATTCTCTAAACAAGAAAAAATAGTGAAAGCCCTCGCATTCGTTTTTCTTTCATGTTAAAATGCATGCACAAAGTCAGAGATGTGATTCTTAAGTTAAGCAGGACCTGATTACAGCAGTTTTCGTGTTGGAATGATCCTGTTTTTATTTATATTCGGGGGAATGCTTTGATACAGATATACAAAGTAATAAATAATAATTTTGATTGCTAAAAAGAAACAGTTGCACGCTATTAAATTAGCATCTCGCTGTTTCCCGTTTTTTTTATTGTCCACATGTAGCAGAAAACTGCCACATGATAAAATTCTGAAAAGGTAACTCCTTAGCTTCTGACCCTATTTCATCGAAAAATGTCCATTTGAGATTACAGTATTTATCTCAATTGCTTATGATCGTTAACATCTGTTGCGTAAATAGGCAGTAAGATCGAATCAACAATTTCATCAATTTGAGCTTGTGTTACGGCTCCTGTTAAAAAGATTTTGTTTAGTAACAGCAGAACTGGTAATGATTGTTGATCGGTTGTAATATGGGTTTTAATTGCTTCTCCCCGCCCGCGCGCATTTGCAAGACAATTATTTACTTCTGTGGTGATAAAATTGGCTTCATTCATTCGGAAAATTAGCTCACTTACATCCACATTTGCAGTAAAATTCAACAAAAGTTCCGGTAACAATCGATTCCAAGTTCCCTCAGGAGCTGTATCCAACACAGGAATAAAGCGACCGAGCAGTTCTTTTAAATCCCCTTGCAAGCTACCAGTATTTGGTGTTTCCATCTTCACCTCAGGAACATGCTGCTGAATAGCTGCAAATATCAGTTCCGCCTTATTTCTCCAACGACGATAGAGCACATTTTTATTGGTTTTTGCTTGTTTGGCAACTTCACTAATCGTGACATTCTGATAGCCCACTTGTTGTAATAATTCCCACGAAACAGTCAAAATAGCATTATTTAGTTTTTCGCCTCGTCTTCTTTCAGCCATACCATCATCCCCACATTTATTCCCTAAAAAGTTTTTTCTCCGTTCAGTTTAGCAACATTCAAATAGTTTGTAAATAGTTTCGCCAATGGTTCATTTCACAACTAAATGAACCATTCAAAAACAGAAGAGCCTTACAAATAACTGTTTTAGGATTGATCCAAGTAATTCCAAACATACATTGTTCCATAAATACCAATGGCAGCAACTGCACTCACAATCAAATTGCTAATCAGCGGATTGAATGTGGGATTAGCTAACCAATAACCAGTAATCGACCACGGGATGAACCTCCCTATTGGTTGGGAAGAAAAAATAACAGCCAAAATTAAACTAATAAACGAAAGTGACATCGGTAACAGCGCACTGCGTGAGAGTGAAGCTACTAATGGCCATAAAAAAGAGAGCAAAACATTGTAAGCAACTATTTTCCATATTTTACCAATTAAACCGGCTACTATCGTTTTAGTTAGTGGTTCACCTATTGTCAGGTGACCAACCACAATAATAAGTACTGTTGAGATAAATGTAATGAACAGCTCCGTAATTTCAATCGCTACTAGCTTGCCAATAATAATGGTTGAGCGAGAAATCGGCAATGCAAGCAAATCTTTAAACGTTCCATCTGTGAATTCTCGTGAGAACACCCAGCTTGCCAAAATGCCAAATCCAACTAAGCCAATAACAGCTGACAAAAATAATAATGCATTGTTAACATACTCCATCACGCTGTTTCCTCTTTTAATTAAAATCAAAAATAAAAGCGCAGCGCTAATCATCTCGACCAGATGACTTTTAAAAATTTTCTGCAGCTCTATTGATAAAATAATTTTTGTATTAATTATTCGTTGTCGTAACATTCTCATGCTCCTCTCTTTGTAAAACCGCTAGAAAATAGCTTTCAAGACTTTGCGTTTCTTCATGCCAATCACGCGGTACAATGTGACGCGATAGCAAAACGCCCATTTTTTCTGAAATATTTTCTACATTGGTTAAATAAATTTGGTTAGGGACTGTTGTCGTTTGCCAAGAAATAGCTTTTTCTCGAAATGCGCATTCCGCGAGCTGTAGGTCTTTTGGATTGGCAAAAGTGAGTTGAACTTGATGTTGCGCTACTTTTAAGTATTCTTGTCTATTTTTTTGTTCCACTAATATGCCATCATTTAAAATACCAAAGGAAGTAAATATCTTTTCCATTTCATTCAAAATATGACTGGAGATCAAAATTGTCGTGCCTTCATCCTTCGCTAAATGGAGAAGTAAGTGTTTGACTTGCGTTAGTCCTTGAGGATCGAGATCATTCGTTGGCTCATCCAGCAATAAAACTTTCGGCTGATGCATCAACGCTTTTATCAATCCGATTTTCTGCTTATTTCCAAGAGAAAGTTCTTTCACTGCTTTATTTTTATAAGTTGTTAAATCTATTTGATCCATCAGTTCAGCAATTCTGGACTGCCG
>JAATGB010000193.1 GCA_015654945.1 Lactobacillales bacterium
CAATTGCTTTGACACTGCTTTTGTTAAAGGATACAACCGTGTACCGCTTCCACCTGCAAGAATAATTCCCTTCATCGTTAAAAGTACTCCTTTATTTGCTTTGTATTTTTCTTTAATATTCATAATATTATCTCATTTTTATCGGGATTTGTCATAAAATTATTAAACTTTTAATAAATAGTTACGTTCCAACAAGTATTCGCTTAAGTAGTAAGCGTAGTAATATCATCCGCCATTTTATTTTTTGTTTCATCTTTACTTTACTAACAACTCCGGTTACATTCGCTTCGTGTCGTCGATAATAGGTCAGTTTATCTGGAACCATTAAAACTTTTTTTTGATAATCAGCTAAAAGTCCAATCCACATATCATGCATAGGAACATTTTCTGGGATTGGCAAAATCTTTTCCTTTAATTCCGACCGAAAAGCCATACTGCAGCCAATGTAACTGCTTTTAACAATATTCTTCCAAAAGCCTGTCCTGCATCCACGAATTGCATAGTAAGAGGGGGCGATTAGGTTGTCTTGATGATCAATCAGTGTAAGATCCGACATAATAACCAGTTTCTGTGGGTTTTTAGCGAAATAGTCAAGCATTTTTTCAACTTTATTTTCAGCCCATAAATCATCTTGGTCACACAAAAAAATAATGTTTTGTGAAGCTGCTTTAATGGCTGTTTCAAAATTTTGAATTACCCCGTGACCACTATTTGTGAGCAGCTTAATTCGCGGCTCTTTTTTCTGATAGTTTTTTATAATCAGACGCGTTTGATCCGTTGATCTGTCATCCGAAATGATCAGTTCATCTGTCCCACCTAGTTGCTTTAAGACACTATCTAACTGTTTTTCAATAAACCGTTCGCCATTATACGAGGCCATACAAACAGATATCATACATTCTCTACCTTTCCCTCAAAATAATTTCCAACCCCATTTATTAAAAAATTGAATCATTGAATGAACAAAAATCCGAAACATTTTACTGCTTTTATGTGCTTCTTTGGCATACAAATGGATCACAGAAATGAAAGGCGTGTAGAGAATACGATACCCTTTTTTTTCAAACCGTAAACATAAATCGTTGTCTTCAAAATACATAAAAAAGCGCTCATCAAAGCCACCAATTTCTTTGAATTTTTGGATGTCAATTACCATAAAACAGCCCGATCCCATACGAATTATACTTGCTTTATCTTCGGGTAAATTACGACATTCGAATTTTGCAAGCCGTTTTTCAAATTTTATGGGGATATATCGTAGAAAGTAATCAAACACCGTTAATTTTTCTCGAACTAAATATTGTATGGTGCCATCTTGATTTAATATCTTCGGTGAAACTGCCGCTAATTTATCATTTTCTTTCAATAGTTGTACCGCTTCATCCATAGCATTTTTGGTTACCAAAATATCCGGATTGAAAATGACTCCATAGTTAGACTGACTGTTTAACAGAATTGCATTTTGTCCATGGCCAAAGCCTTTATTTTCCGAACTAAATACAAGCGCGACAAAAGGTTCAAACTCGCGTAATTTTTTTTTGTATTCTTCAGACGAACCATTATCATAAATCACTATTTTATATGCTTTTGAATCCCGTAATTCAGATTGCAAGCTCTTTAAACTGTTAAAAATATCTGGACTATTATAGGTTACGATACTAATTGTTGTGCAGTCTTTTTCAAACATGCATACAATTCCTTTCTATTCACATAAAATATATTGTTTTAGCTATACAACGTCGCCAACTGCCTTTGATATTTATACTAAAGCAGAGGCAGTTCCGCATTCCGAAAGATAAGTCTTTTATCTTAAAATCATCTAGCTCTTATTAAAATCCTGTCTATAAACTATCACGGAATAAATAAATGTACAAGCTTGACTATATTATATCTCTATTTTTTATAATTTAGTTAAGAAATAATCATCTCATCCACAAACAACTTGGCAAACAAGATTTTGTTTTTCAGCGCTTTTGTCTATTTATTTTTTTACTTTGAATTTCTTTAATTGTTCATCTCTAAATTGCTTATTGCCAATCATTTTAAAAAGATACATTAACGGCTGCCTATTGGGGCCGACCAGTTCGATCAACTCAACAAACAACTCAATGCCAATCGCAACAGCAATCAGCAACATAATGCTGCCCCAAAAACTCGTATAATTCAAAACTAACGCAATGAATGAAAACACGAGTGCCAGACAATAAATCGTCAACACAGCTCCTTTATGAGAAAAACCTAAAGAGAGCAAACGGTGGTGCAAATGCATTTTATCTGGTGAAGAAATTGGCTGCTTATTCATTAACCTCCGAATAATTGCAGAAAGCGTATCCGTAATCGGCACACCTAAAATAAAAACAGGTGTCGCTAATGTAATAATTGTAGCATTTTTTAAGCCCTGCAAAGAAAGAACTGCAATCATAAAGCCCAAAAACAAGGCTCCGGTATCGCCCAGAAATATTTTAGCCGGATAATAATTATAAGGGAAAAAGCCACAAATAGCAGCTACTAAGACAAAAATCAAAATAGGAATATACATAGTTGAAACATGTAGAAAAAATAAACCAGTGATCCCAATCGTGGTTAACGCAATAATTGAAATACCTGCTGCAAGGCCATCTAACCCATCAATTAAATTAATAGCATTCGTAATCGACACGATCCATAAAACCGTAAGCGGTAAACTAAGCCAGCCTAAATTAATCTTTCCGAATAAAATAATCGAAACTGTATCCATCCGGATATCCGCGACAAAATAGATAACTAGCGCTGCGACAATCAACCCTGCCATTTTTGCCATTGGTTTCAGTGGACGTATGTCATCTATTAATCCAGTTATCACCACGATCAAAGCTGCTAACAAAATTGGATATAAATATTCTTTCTGTGGAATGACATCTTTAAATAAAAAAACAGCTGAAAAAACAAACGTCAAAAAAATGGACAATCCGCCAGATGTTGGCATCGGTTTTTTGTTTATTCGGCGCTCATTTGGCATATCTACCGCACCAAGTCTAAACGTAATTAATTTTACAATTGGTGTTATAATAATTGCAAAGATCCCTGTAATAAATAATTTTATGATAAAAACATATGCAAAAGGCACCTTTCCACCTCATTCCTCTTTTCAATAATTCTCTTGCATTATAGCATAATTATTCGCTAATTTCTTTTGAAAATTCCGTTTTTTCTTTCGAATCTCATATTTTAACTATTTTATTACTTTCTTTCATTTTCAAAATAATGTTTTTTTTTATTTTACATTATTTACTCTTTTGATAATTGACCTGTTATATTTTAAATTTATTGCTTGTTTCCATTGAAAATTAAGCCACAATCAAGTATAGTAAGCATTGTCTGTATTATTAATTATGAAAAGGAAATGGCACATGAAAAAAATAAAAAATTGGTTGCTCGCTTCTGGTCTGTTTGCTTTGCTCGTAACCTTATCTGGCTGTGTTTCGACGAATAAAGATGGCACACCAACAGGAAATGGTTGGATCTATAATTATCTTGTGCAACCCGTTGGAAATGCAATCACTTTTCTAGTAGATAACTTTCACTGGAATTACGGGGTCGCGATTATTGCGATTACCATTATTGTTCGAACGATCATTATGCCTCTTGGTTTATACCAATCAAGAAAATCGATGGTTCAAACCGAGAAAATGGCGGTTCTGAAACCACAAATGGATCAGATTCAAGCAAAAGTGAAAGCAGCTACTTCAAAAGAAGAACAGCTCGCTGCGAATCAAGAATTGCAAGCATTATACAAAGACAATAACGTTAATATGCTTGGTGGGATGGGTTGCCTCCCCTTGCTTATCCAAATGCCTGTTTTTACGGCACTATTTTATGCAGCAAAGTTTACACCTGGTATTAGTGAATCCGTTTTTCTTGGTGTAAATCTTGGAAAGCCCAATCTAATTTTTGTAGTTTTAGCGGGTCTAAGCTATATGCTCCAAGGCTATGTCAGTATGATTGGCATTCCAGAAGAACAAAAGAAAACAATGAAAGCAATGATGCTTTACTCGCCATTAATGATTGTCTTCATTTCATTTAGTTCTCCTGCAGGTGTCACACTTTATTGGATCGTTGGTGGGATATTTAGCACACTCCAAACCTTGATCACGAATCTTTATCATAAGCCAAAGATCAGAGCAGCGATTCAAGAAGAATTACGCAAAAACCCACCTAAGTCTGTGGTATCACCTGTTAGAAAAACAGCAGAACCGATTATAACCTCTCCACTAGATCAGAAAAAAGATCGAAATACAGGCAAGCAACAGAAGCGACCAAAATAATAATAACAAGTATAGAAAAAGCGAAGCAATGAGGACCTCATTGCTTCGCTTTTGTTTTGGTTGGATAAACAGCATTAATTCCATTCTTCTTTTCAACAATGGGCAACTGAACTCGAAAAATTGTTCCCTTTCCAAGAACACTTTCAACACTAATCGTGCCCTTATAACTCTCCACTAATTCTTGTGCAATTGATAAGCCCAGACCATTGCCACCTTTATAGCGGCTCCTTGCTTTATCTACACGGTAAAATCGATGAAAAATCTTCTCTAAATCACCTTCAGAAATTCCCTCTCCATAATCTTGAATCGCAATTTCCAACATATCTTGCGAAGACGATACCGAAACATGAACTTCTTTACGCTTTGTCGAATATTTAACCGCATTGTCCAAAAGGATAATTAAAAGTTGCTCAAAATGATTTCTAAAAATCGCAACTTTCGTTTCTTTTGGCAAATCATCATCTAAGATAAACGTAAATTCTGAATAAACTAACTTGAAATTATTAAAGGTTTGATGGATTACCTCATTGGCTATTGAGCTCTCATTTGACGTACTGAAATTAACTTGTTCGACACGAGAAAGATCCAACATTTCTTGAACCAAACTTTTCATCCGCGTAATTTCTTGTAAAGAAGCCTGCAACGATTCCTCTAAAACAAGCGGATCATCTTTTCCCCAGCGATTCAACAGCTTTAAATGTCCTTCGATAATTGCAACTGGCGTCCGCAGTTCATGAGAAACATCTTCAACGAATTGCTGTTGCTGCTCCATAAATTTTTGAATACGATCCAACATTTCATTAAAGGCGTCTGTTAAATAAGCAATTTCATCACCCGATTCAATCGCTGCTAAGCGAATATCCGCTTGTGGTTCACCTTTTATTTGATTGATCGTGGCAGTCATTTGCCGCAATGGTTTCAAAAAGTAGCGCGAAAGCACAAAACCAAGTAGCACGCTGACAACCGTTCCGATTAATTCAAGTGCAAATAAAGTCGTTAACAATTCATTGCGAATCGTATAATACGAGCTCAATTCAAAAAACATTTGCACATACCCAATCAATTCCTTTGTACTTCCAGAATAAATGGGTTGGGTCGCTAAAAAACCAGACTGATTATTCCAAGTTTGGATTTTAAAAGATTCATTTCCCGTAGGAACGGAATTAACCGTGTTTTTTTTTGTTTGAAAGATTAATTTCTTTTCCGCATTATAAACGAAGACACTCAGCTCTTTTTGGGATAGCTCAGAGATAAAACCATTTAAGCGGATCATACTGCTTTCAATCGTTGTGTCATTTTCAGTACTTTGATTAGTAGAAGCGGAACTCTTTAGTAATGTTGTAACATTTTGAATGGTCAAATTTTGATTTGATTTTTCTAGGCGAGAAACGACTTCCGCCTTCGTATCCTCTAGTTTATTACGTTCTGCCTTTACCAAGTTATTTGTACTTACTCGGTAAGTGACTGCACAAAAAATTGTAAAAGTAACAA
Source organism: Lactobacillales bacterium (assembly GCA_015654945.1). Taxonomy (GTDB): domain Bacteria; phylum Bacillota; class Bacilli; order Lactobacillales; family Vagococcaceae; genus JAATGB01. The sequence continues at coordinate 5,796 of JAATGB010000193.1, forward strand.
AAATAAAAACTGAAGTCAACAGGGTCCACTTAAAGGTGATTGAGCCAAAAAATTTTCTTCTTTTTTGCCAACTTTCTCGTAATTTTTTCATTAAGATCGCATCACATATCCTGTTCCACGAACTGTTTGGATATAACTTTCCTCACCTGGAACATCTATTTTATTTCGTAAATAGCGAATGTAAACATCCACAACATTCGTCTCCACTTCCGTTTCATATCCCCAAACTTTATTTAGTAATACGTCTCTTGCTAGAACAACATTAATATTTTCCATCAAGGTTAAGAGCAATTCATATTCTCTCTTCGTTAATTCAATGACTTCATTCTCACGTCTCACAACGCGATTTTCTTTTTCAATCGTCAAGTTACGATACGACAAGGTTGTTTGCTTGGCAACGTTTTTATCGCCCTCAATATCAATTCTTCTTAGTAATGCACGTAATCGTGCCAATAATTCTTCGATTGCAAATGGCTTTACGATATAGTCATCTGCGCCATGATCTAAACCAGAAACACGATCAATCACTGAATCTCTTGCAGTCATCATAATAATAGGAGTGTTTTTTGTTTGCCGAATTCTCCGACAAACTTCTAACCCGTTTAGTTCAGGAAGCATTAGGTCTAAAAGAATGGCATCCCAGCTTTCTGATAAAGCGGCTTCTAATCCTGTCCGTCCATTGTAATGTACTTCTGTATGATATCCTTCATGCTTCAGTTCTAATTCAACAAAACGTGCAAGATTTTTCTCGTCCTCAATGATTAAGATATTACTCATAATATGTGTTCCTTTCATTTTTCAACAATATGTACTTACCATTATTATACAGATAAACAATTCAAAAAGCTATGCCCGTCGTCGTTATTTTCTTTTTATCTTGCTTCACAAAAAAAAGAAGCCTCAAGCCTCTTTTTTTCTGTCATTATTTAATTACTTTTTTCAGTGCTTTTAAATTATTTTCCATTACACCAATATAATCTAAACCCTTCTTTTGATTTTCTTTGGTGATTCCTTCAATCGGACTCAAAACTTCTAATTTTGCGTTCGTTGCAGAAGCAATTGTTTCAGCTACTTTCGTTGAAGCAAGTTCTTCTGTAAAAATAATTTTTACGTTGTGCTCTTTCACGTAGTCTTCTATTTTGGCTAATTCTGCTGCGCTGGGTTCTTGATCAGGTGATAGTCCAGCAATTGGCAATTGACTTAAGTTATATCTTTTTGCAAGATAAGCAAATGCGGCATGTTGCGTCACAAAATTTCTATTTTGCGCATCTTTCAAGCCAGCTTCAAATTTTTGATTAAGCTCGTCTAATTTTGTCGAATATTTTTTCGCTTGTTTTTCATAGCTTTGCTTATTTTTCGCATCTGCTTTAATTAGACCTTTTTCGATGGTTGCAACTTCTTGCTTTGCGAGAACTGGATCAAGCCAAACATGGGGATCATAAGCATGCTCATGACTATCTTCCGAGGCATCCGCATGATCTTCTTCTTCCTCCACACCTTCTAACAAGGTAATTCCCTTACTTGCTTCAATAACTGTCGTTTTCTTTGTATCAATTTCTTTGATTACCGATGGTGCCCACGTTTCTAGCTCATCTGAATTATAGATAAACACATCTGCATCTTGAATTTTTGCAATATCTTTGGCACTTGGTTCATAATCATGTGGTTCTGTATTCGCATCAATAAGCATCGTAATATCAGCATTGCTTCCAACAACGTTTTTCGTGAAATCATACATTGGATAAAAAGTCGTTACCACTTTCAGCTTATCCGATTTTTCCGTTTCCTTACTTGAACTACTTCCACAACCGACTAACAAAAAAATGCCTAGCAATACAACAATACTACCGACTAATTTTTTCAAATTCTTCACAAACTCCCTTTTCTATTTTTCAAAACGTAATAATTACTATTTGCATTTTTTATTATAGAGAATAGTCGTTCTGTTTGCAAGTATTTTCTTTCATCTCAAAAAACTTTTTTTGAAAGCAAATTTTCTTTTAAGAAAAAATTCTTATTTTTGCCCGTAGTACGCCTGTTCACCATGTTTCCGGTAATAATGCTTATCTAATAAATATTGAGTTAAACGAGCAGCTTGCGGATTGATTTGTTCAGTGCCCATTGCCATTTCCGCTATTTCATCTAATACAATGCTATTTTCAACTGCTTTTTCAACTGAAGAAGCCCAAGTAAACGGTCCATGCCCCTGCGTAATGATTCCAGGTATTGCCATCGGATTCAAGGCTCTTTCCTGAATTGTAGCAACAATTAAATTACCGGTTTCTTTTTCATATTCTGCATTTACTTCTGCTTTTGTCAATTGCCGCGTACATGGAATATCACCATAAAAAGTATCTCCATGTGTGGTTCCATAAACAGGTATATCGCGAGCGGCTTGTGCCCACTTCACTGCATTCTTAGAATGTGTATGGACAATCCCACCGATTTCTTTAAATTCTTGATACAAAACAAGATGAGTAGGCAAATCGGAAGACGGTTTCAAACTGGCTTTCTCCAAAATTTCACCTTGTAAATCGGTTACAACCATTTGTTCCTCCGTCATTTTACTATAAGGAACCCCGCTAGGTTTGATGACCACGATTCCAAGTTCGCGATTAATTGCGCTCGCATTTCCCCACGTTAATTTTACTAACTGCTCCTTTGGCAAAGCTAGATTTGCTTGAAAAACTCTTTTTTTTAGCATCCGAATTACTTCATTCACAATAGCCCACCTCTTTCAATAATGGTAATAAAAATTCTTTTGCTTTTTGTATTTCTAATTCTGGGTCATTGCTCGTTTCGCTCCACATTTCAACTAGAAAAGGTCCAGAATAATTCAAACGTTTCAAGGTTTGAAGACATCCGTGAAAATCAACACAGCCAGAGCCGAAAGGAACTTCTTTAAATTTCCCACCAAAATCGTTGGTAATCGCTAGTGTGTCTTTTAGATGTATCCCAGTAATTGACCCGATACCTTTTTCAAGTTCAAAAGAAATATCATTTTCTGGCCAAGCTGATAAGTTGCCTAAGTCGGGATAAACTTGCAACCAAGGTGACGGAATCTGTGCTTTGATTTTTTCGAACTTTGTTATTGAATTTATAAAAGGATCATCCATGATTTCAATGGCAAGCGTTACTTCTTTTTGACTAGCATATTGCACTGCTTTTTTTAGATTTTGAATAAAATATTCTCGAGAAGACACTGTCTTTTTTTCATAATAAACATCATAGCCAGCAAGTTGAATCGTACGAATGCCCAGATCTGATGCGAGATCTACTGCCTTTTCCAAAATTTCCATTGCCTTTTTTCGTAAAGCAGCATCCTCAGAACCAAATGGAAATCTGCGATGTCCGCTTAAACAAATCGAAAGAATTTTTATTTCCGTTAGCTGTATGGCCTCAATAACCTCTTTTCTTTTTGTTTTTGGCCAATCCAATCGTGCAAGACGTTCTTCCGTTTCATCAATTGACATTTCAACAAAGTTAAAACCAAGTTTTTTGGCAAGTTTTAAACGTTGCAACCAAGTGATATTTCTTGGTAACGCTTTTTCATAAATACCAAGTAAGCTCATTTTGTCTGTCCCCAAATCCGGCAAATTTCAGCTTGAAATAATTGAACAGCAGAATTTGGTTCCGCAGCTGCTGTAATACCTCTTCCAATAATGAAAGTATAGACAGCCAAGCCCGAAAATAACTGTAAATTTTCAATAGTTAATCCCCCCGTAACGGATACGCGGAAACCCATTTCAATTAAAATCCGCACTTTTTGTAGATCAGTATCATCCCAAGCAGCACCTGCGAATAGTGCATCTCGACTTTGATGATAGATAACTTGTGTAATCCCGGCCTCTAACCATCCTTCAGCTTGTTCATATGTCCAATCACCATACAATTCAACCTGAACTTCTTTCACTTCTTTCGCAGCAGCTTTCATTGTTGGAATCGTTGCACAGCAAATGACTGTCATCCAATCTGCCCCTGCACTCGCACAATTTTGAGCAACAGTTCCACCTGCATCTGCACATTTCGTATCCGCGACAATTGTTTTTTCAGGATACAGTTTTCGTGTGTATTCAATTGCTGCTTTGCCTGCCTGCAAACATAAAATCGTGCCAACTTCAATGATATCCACATTATTTCCAATTTCGATGACCGCTTTTAGCGCACTTGGTAAATCAGAATGATCCAATGCAACTTGTAAGTTTGGTTTTTTCATAGCTAAACCCCCATTATTATTTGAACTTCTCTTTGAGATCTGTTGCTGCTACTCTTTCCATAATTTCTTTTGCAGACATGACATTTTTCACGCCAATGACAGTAATCCCTTTTTGTTTCGCATTATCAAACATCGCTAAAAAATTCATGGGGCAAAAAACAACATCGTATTGACTTGCGGTACTCTTCCCTTCTGAAATCGCACAGTGATGGATATTGGTAATTGTAAATCCTAACTGACTTAAAGCTTTCTCTACACTTTTCTTCATCATTAAACTCGTTCCAGAACCATTTGCACAAGATACTAATACTCTCATATCAAAATCCTCCTATGTTTTTTATTTTGCTTTTATCATTTTTCTTTCATATTCTTCGTAATCTTCCGTAATCAAAAAATACGTATTGGGATTCTTCCGATATTGTAATTGTGGGATCAATAGCATTCCCACAACGATAATCACAATTCCCGCATAACCTAATACTTTCATTAAAAGGGTAAATGCTGGCCAGACAGTTGCCCAATCGAACATGCCAATATAGCCGCCATATTGTGACAATCCGACAAAGGTTGCAATTATAGCCGAACCCAAGACTTGAATGATACCTGAAATAAAAGGGAAAATGCTCGCCGCTTTAAAGCCTCCACGATTATTTGCATAGACAGCAATCACAGCATTATCAAAAAATAACGGAATAAACCCTGCGATGACAATCGTTGGTGACCGGAATAGAATCAACAAAATAATTGTTAGAAATTGACCGAGCGCACCAAATAAAAAGCCGATCGTCACCGCATTTGCGGATCCAAAGCCAAAGGTTGCTGCAACGTCGATGCCAGGCACAGCACCGGGTAATAATGTATTCGAAATCCCTTGAAATGACTCCGTTAATTCTGAGACAAATGTTCGCACACCTAATTGTAAAATTGCCAAATAAACAGCAAAATTTAGTGATGTTTGGAGAATATAAAAGAAGAAGCTTTGCCCTTTTGTCATAAATTCAGCAGATACAAGATAGGGTTTTCCCAAAACTAAGAGGATAATACCAAAGAAAAATAGCATTAAAATAGAGGTTGCCACCATATTTTCGTTAAAAATTGAAAGAAATCCTGGTAACTTCATCTCTTCTAGTTTTTTATTTTTGTCATTTTTCTTCATTTTTTCTGCTAGCTTAGCAAAGATATAGATCCCAAACATTTGTTGATGTGCAACCGCAAACCCAGCACCTTCTGTTAATTCTTGCGTAATATCAACGGTTAGATTAGAGCCCACGGCCCAATAAACCCCTAAAATCAAACCCATTACAATCAAAATTGGAACACGTCCCAAACTGGGAAAACAGAATAGAACTAACCAAAAAGCAGTGGCAGCCTGCTGAATTTGAACATTTCCCGTTGTAAATACTGCACGAAGCTTGGTATATTTTTTAAAGCGAACAAGCAAAATATTCAGCACAAAAGCAATCAATAATAAAATCATTGTATCGCTAAATGTTCGCCCAAAACGGGTTTCAATTCCTGCTGTTACAGCATTTTGACCAAAATAGGGATCAATTACCATTGCGTCAAGATTAAATCGTTCTTTCAGACCAACTAAAATTGGTCTAAAATTATTCACTAAACCACCTGAACCCACACTTAAAATTAAGTAACCAACGGTAGCTTTTAAAAAACCCGCCAAACTTTCGTACCAAGGCTTCTTCAACAGTACATACCCTAAGAGAACGATAAAACCAATTAGAAATGCGGGTTGTGTTAAAATATTTATTGCAAAATAATCCCAAATACTGAGTAAAAATCCTAGTATTTTTTCCATATCATCTTCTCCCTTAATCCGAATATTTTTTCATTATTTTTCGATAGTCTTCTAAATTTGTAATCGTTAGTAAATCCTCAATCAGTCCTTCTGTTAGCAACATTTCTGACAAGCTTGCAATATTTGCCATGTGTTCTTCTGGATTTTTGGCAGCCAGTGTAAAAAACAGTTGCGCATCTTTATCTGGGTTTCCTGCTTCAAAAGAAATTTTATGTTTCATCTTCGTAAATGAAATTCCTGTTCCAAAAACACCTTGGCTATCTTCACTAGAATGCGGCATTGCGACACCTGGAACTAGAACGATATAGGGACCATATTGTTTGATACAATTGATAATTTCCTCTTCATATTGCTGTGAGATATACTTTTTTTCTTTTAGTATGTGGCAGCTTTCTCTTATCGCTTCCTCCCAAGTAACCGCACGATCACAAAAATGAATCAGGTCATTATCATAAAAATACTGAAGCATGTTTTTCTTCTCCCTTCGTTTATAAGAATGATGGAAATGGTGTATCATTTTCCGCGATAAAAACATCAGTAAAACCGCGATTAAAATTAAATTCCAACTTGTCTTTATCAGTTGGATACGTAAATTTACCGCCGACTTGCCAGATATAGGGTTTAAAAGTATACTGCAAACGATCTTTTTTCATTTTCCACAGCTCCATAATTTCTTGCGGATCTGCCATAAAGTTGGTCCAAATATCATAATGAACTGGAATGACTACTTTGGTTTTTAAGGATTCAGCCATTCGTAACATATCAACAGAAGTCACCTTATCTGTAATTCCTCTGGGATTTTCACCATAGGCGCCTATGCAAACATCAATTTGATGCTCGTTTCCATGTTTGGCAAAACGATTCGAATAATGAGAGTCTCCAGCATGATAAATGGTACCACCTGAAGTTTTAAATAAATAATTTACTGCAATTTCATCCATATTTTGCGGCATTTGTCCTGCTAAAATTTCCTGCTCATCCTCACAAGTGATCAAAGCGGTTCGATCAAATGCTTCTAACGCATGAATAACAACGTCTTTTACCTGTACTTGTTCGTTCGGATGGACAACTAGACATTTTTCTTTGGGAATTCCCCACTTAAGCCACGTATTTACAACTTCTTGCGGTCCAATGAATTGAGCGTGCGGACAATTTTGATGAACTGCGGCAGCTGTATGGATATCCAAGTGATCCGAATGAATATGCGTTACCACTAATGCATCTACATTTTTAATCGCAAATGGATCAATAACAAATGGTTGCATTCGTAAATTAGGTTGCATTTTTTGGACCCCGCTCATCCGCATCATCTGATGCCCTTTTTTCATCTGTCCATTTCCATGTGATCGTTTTCCTGAACCACACCATAAATCACAAAGAATATTTGTCCCTGCGTGTGTTTTCAGCCAAATTCCGGTACAGCCTAACCACCACATTGAAACGGTGCTTTGCTTTACTTCTTCTGCTTCAATTTCTTCGTTTAACCAGGTTCCCCATTCTGGAAAAGTATTCATAATCCATTCTTCTTTTGTTACATCATTAACTGTACGCATTTTATCGCTCCTTTATTTTTTTTACTTCTTTATTGTATGCGCTTGCTATTTTTATTTCAATCATTTTATAAGATCGTTTAATATTTATAAGATCGTTTGACGACATTGCTACTTGTTTATAGTCTGTTTGATCTTTTTATGGTATGATCTTTTTGAGAAAACAAAGTTATTCACATACGGAGGGTATTGATAGATTATGAAAAGTTCGCTTAAATCAATCAAAAAAAGGCAGGCTTCTATTCTTTCTCTGTTAGAAAAAAACACCTCTTTAGCTGTTCCTGACTTAGCAGAAAAAATCGGTGTTTCTGAAATTACTATTCGCAGAGATTTAAGCACATTAGAAAAAATGGCACTTATTCGTCGCTTTCACGGCGGTGCAGAATTAGTCGCGCAAGAAAAAATAGCAGAAAAAAGTGGTCTTGAGGATATCAAAGCGGTGCTTGCACAAAAAGCGGCAGAATTTATTCAAGAAAACGACACTGTTTTCATTAATACGAGTACAACTGCCTTAAAAACTGTACAATATTTAGGTGATAAACGTGTGAACATCATTACAAATAATGTCAAAATAGCTAATTTAGATCATAACCCAAACACAACTGTCATTTTATCAGGAGGAGAAATTCGTTTTCCAAAAGAAGCGTTAGTTGGAGACATTGCCATTGATTCTTTTTCTAAAATGAAAGCCGATATCTGTATCATAGGTTGTACTGGCATAGACCCAGAAGAAGGGATTACAACACCCATTCTCCACGAAGCAAAAATCAATTCTTTAATTATTGAACGGACAACAGGTTTAAAAATCGTAGTTGCTGATTATCGTAAAATTGGAGTCGCTGTCAATTTTTTAAGTAGCTCACTAACCAATATTAATTATTTGATTACAGATACCTTTGCTGACCAAGAAATCATTCATCAAATTGAAAAAAAAGGCGTGATTGTCATTCAAATTCCTCAATAGCTAACTGTTATGTCGTAAAAGAACTACGCCGCTTGATACAAAAACAAACAATAGGACATCTACGAAAAGGTAGAAATCCTATTGTTTGTTCGCAACATTTCTCTATACAAAAAAAGTGCCTATCACCGAAACAATAGGCACTTTTTTTATTTATTTTGAAGAAGTTGCTTCACAACTGCATTCACTTGATTGCCATCCGCTTTACCGCGAACTTTCGGCATCACAACACCCATCACTTTTCCGAAGTCTTTCATTGAAAGAGCGTCTGTTTCTTCAATAGCTCCTGCAACAATTGTCTTGATTTCTTCTTCAGAAAGTTGTTTTGGCATATAGTGTTCAACAATTGAAATTTCAAATTTGGCTTTTTCAACTAGATCTTCACGATTAGCTTTTTCAAATTCATGTAAAGAATCTTTTCGTTGCTTCATTTCACGCGATAAAATAATTACTTCTTCTTCATCGCTCAATGCAGTGCCAATTTTAATTTGTTCATTTTGAAGAGAAGCTTTCAGCATTCTGATCACTGTCAACTTTTCTTTTTCTCTTGCTTTCATAGCAGTCTTCATATCTTCATTTAAAGTAGTAAGAAGCGACATTTTTTTCAGCTCCTATCAATGAAAACTAGAACTTTTTGCGTTTTCTAGCTGCTTCAGATTTTTTCTTACGCTTCACGCTTGGCTTCTCGTAGAACTCACGTTTACGATATTCTTGAAGAGTACCAGTTTTTGATACGGAACGTTTGAAGCGACGAAGAGCATCATCAAGAGATTCGTTTTTACGAACGACTGTTTTTGACATACAAATTCCCCTCCCTCCGAGCTTTAAAAGTAACCGTTTTTTATGTTATTTCACTCTTAAATAAACGACAAAAAACTGTCCTTTCATAATTATAGCGAAAGTCTGTATTTTCGTCAACTGCTGATTTTTAATTCTCTCATAAATAATTTTTATTTTGCGCAATTTTCACATTTTCCATAAATTTCAAAACGATGGCCTTCAATTTCACAGCCTGTCAATTGATCTTCAAAAAAGTTCATCGGACACATATGAATTTCTCTTGTGGCACCACAGACAGTGCAAATAAAGTGATGGTGATGGCCTAAGCCTTCAATCGAACAATGAAAGCGAAATTTTTTTTCACCATTCAATTCGGTTTCTTCAACAAGATCGATTTCAACAAAATCATGTAAATTACGATAAATCGTATCATAGCTTATCCCTGAATATTTTTGGCTCATAAAATTATAGATATCTTTTGCAGAGATATAACGATCGCCTTTTATCATAAAGTTTAGAAGCTCTTCCCGCTTTTTAGTATATTTGTATCCATTTGCTTTTAGTTTATCTAACGCTTCATCTATTTGAATAGTAGGCATATTTCTCTCTCTCCTCTCAAAAACTCATTATCATCTATTATAGTCACAAATAATAAACAAAGCAAGAATTGAAAATTATAGCCCTCTTGATTATGCTATAATAAGTTAAAAGAAAGGAGTAATTCTATGTCTACTGAACCAATTCATATCTATATTATTTCTGATTCAGCTGGTGAGACTGCTTCCAAACTTGCTCAGGCATCCATTGCCCAATACAGCACCTTGGATATCCAATTAATTCGGAAAACCTTTGTGTCGGACATGGCAACTTTATTACGCTCATTAAATGACGCGAAAAAACAAGATGCTTTGGTTTTGCATACCATTGTTTCGGAAGAATTAGTAACGACCACTAATCATTTTTGTCAGGAAAATAATTTGTTTTGCTTAGATATTATGTCACCTGTTGTCGCCGAAATTTATAAAAGATCGCATGTAAAGCCGAGTCGAATTCCTGGTGCGATGCATTCACTCGATAAAAATTATTTTAAACGAATTGAAGCAATGGAGTTTGCAGTAAAATATGATGATGGAAAAGATCCAAGAGGTTTCTTAGAAGCAGATGTTGTATTGCTTGGCGTTTCTAGAACTTCCAAAACCCCTTTAAGTCTATTTTTAGCCAATAAAAATTTAAAAGTCGCAAACTTACCTTTAATTCCAGAAGCGCATATTCCAAAACAGCTTTGGGAAGTCAATCCGCATCGAATTGTTGGTCTGACCAATGATCCTTCGGTCTTAAACAAAATCCGCAAAGAACGTATGAAGGCCTATGGTTTAAATCCAGATACAGCCTATTCAGATATTGAGAAGATCAAAATTGAACTAGCTTTTGCGCAAGCTTTATACGAAAAGCTAGATTGTATTCAAATTAATGTTGCACAGCTATCCATTGAAGAGACAGCTTCGATTATTTTAAGCGAATTATCCCTAGAAGATCATAGCTACTATAGCTAGCGTAAATAAAAAGAGAATGGGATGTCATGGCCTCAAAAAGTTGCTCTTTTTGGAAGTCCATTCAAACAAACCACTCTCTTTTTTATGTTAATAAAAATTTTTCAAATACATTATTGCCTAAAATTAAGCCATGCTCCGTTAAACGCAACTTCGTACCCACTTTTTCTAGCAAATTAGCCGCAATCAATTCCCGGATCACATTGCCATAAATTTCTTCGACCGAATATTGAAATTTCTGTTCAAAAACAGTGGTCGATATCCCATCTATTTTACGTAATCCTAAAAACATTTGCTCCTCCATTTGATTTTCAAGCGTCAACTCTTCGATTTCAATCGTAGGCAATTTATTTACTCGCAACGGAGCCAAATAATGCTGAATAGGACCGTGATTACGATACCGTGAGTGGCCTAAATAGCCGCTAGCTCCCGCTCCAAAACCATAATAATGTTCATTTTCCCAATAAATTAAGTTATGCTGACTTTCTTTGCCTTTTAGTGCAAAATTACTCACTTCATATTGCAAACGACCCGCTTGCGCCATCCGCTCAATGGCCCGTTCAAACATATCCCCTTCAACATCTTGACCAGGTAAATGCAATCTTCCTTGCCGCGCCCAATTATAGAACATGGTTTTATTCTCTAAAATCAGCGAATACAACGAATAATGCGGCAAATCTAGTTCAATTGCTTTCGTTAAGGTATCTTCAAAACTGGTCATACTTTGTCCAGGTAACGCATAAATTAAATCAATGCTAACATTTTCAAACCCAGCTTTTTCAATAACCTTCATGGTTTCAAAAACATCCGCAGCTGAATGTTTACGTCCAATTTTTTTTAAAAGCTGGTCATCAAAAGACTGCACACCCATTGAAAGACGATTAACTCCATAATTTTGCAGAACTTTTAATTTTTCAAAGGTTAGGTCTCCTGGATTTGCTTCGACTGTAAATTCCTTGCCCTCTTGAAAGGGTAGCTCTTGTCGGATTCCTGCTAACAGAACATCTAACTGAGCAGCAGATAAAGAAGTTGGCGTACCGCCTCCAATGTAAATCGTTTCCGTGTCTGCTGAAGGATAACGTAATTTTGTTAAATGAATTTCTTTGATCAACGCATTAATGTACTCCTCAACAGGTTGGCCTTCAATAAATACTTTGTTAAAATCACAATAATAGCAGATGTGCTCACAGAATGGGATGTGAATATAAGCAGCTGTCATTTTGTGTCACTGCTTTCTAGCTTAAAATAAGTTTCGGTATTTTTTTGATCTTGCTGCAATTGAGTGACTAACGCTTCGACTCCCGAAAACTTGACTTCGCTTCTCAAGTAATGATGCCATTTCACAGTAACCTGTTCTCCATAAATATCCTGTTTAAAATCTAAAATAAAGACTTCGACTGTCATGCCTCTTCCTGCTCCAAATGTGACATTATAGCCAATAGATGCCATCCCATAATACCAATTGGTTCCCACTTTAATTTGTACTGCGTAAATTCCAACTTTGGGTAAGCGTACATGATCTGCCACTTGAATATTAGCCGTTGGAAACCCTAAAGTACGCCCTCTTGCATCACCATGAACCACAATTCCCTTTGTTTCATAAGTGTAGCCTAGTAAACTATTTACTTCATCCACATCGCCTTGATCCATGGCTTGTCTGATTCGCGTTGAGCTAATTTTGGTTTTTTCTTCTACTTGCTCCGCGACCGAAATAATTTCAAAGCGATTTTGTGCAAATTGTGGTAGCTTGTCCATTGTCGCCACATCTCGTAGGCCATAGGTATAATCAAAGCCTGCAATCGCCACTTTTGCATGGAGATCAACGATGTATTGATCCACGAAAGCTTGAGGTGACAAATTGGCAAACGCGGATGTAAACTCAACAATATATAAATAATCAACACCTAGCTTTGCCATATGTGCTTCTTTTTGTTCGACAGTTGTCAGATATTTAATGGACTCAGGCGCGACTTTTTGGAAAACGATCGAAGGATGTTGATTAAAGGTCATAACTGCTAGTTTTAGCCCGCGTTTATCCGCTTCTTCCCGTCCTCTTTTAATAACTTCTTGATGTCCGCGGTGAACGCCATCAAAAAAGCCTAACACCAAAGCGATATCATCCTTATATATTTCACTTTTTTTATACGGATGACGAATTTCTACTACTTTCATACGTAATTGATCCTTCTCTCTACTCATTTCGTAATACTTTGATTGGCTTGTAAAACTGTTTTTTTTCAGCGTGCTGTTGGTATAAGCTCACAACTTGATTTTGATAGTACAATGCAATGATTTCTTCACGTGCAAACTTTCCGATTTCAGCATGTGAAAGGAACACGCCATTTCTGACTTTCGCGTATTGTGCTGTAGTCAAAGAAACTTTGGTGAATTTCTCAATTGCACGCTCAATCGGATATAAAAATGTAGTTTCCTCCGTCTCCATAAACGCTTTGATTTCATCTAAGGAATAACATTCTTCCTGCGTAAAACCGCCACTTGCTACACGCGTTAAAGAGGACATGTGCGCGGGAAAATCTAATTTTTTCCCTATATCGACCGCCAGTGTTCGGATATAGGTTCCTTTTCCGCAACGCACTTGAAAGGACCAAGAAACAGTTCCTGTTTCTTGATTCCAAAACACATCTGATGTCCGTTTTAGCTGATAAATTTCTGCTTTTCTTTCTGGTCGTTCGACTGTTTGCCCATTCCGGGCATATTCATATAACCGGATACCATTTACTTTTACCGCTGAATACATTGGTTGAATTTGGACAATAGTCCCCACCATTTCCGCCATGACTTGATCAATTTTTGAATCTGGAATTAGTTCCGTAATCTTTTTCATCGCAATAACTTGTCCGCTAGCATCTTCTGTTTCCGTAGAAAAACCGACCGTAATCTCTCCTTGATACGTCTTACCACTATCTTGGAGATATTCAATGACCTTCGTTCCCCGACCAATACAAATAGGCAGAACGCCATCGACATCTGGATCTAAGGTTCCACTATGACCGACTTTTTTCATTTGCAGGATTTTCCGTAATTTATAGACACAATCGTGACTCGTCATTCCTCGTTCTTTCCATAAAGGAATAATGCCATCCATTCTTGTTCCTCACTTTTCTTTTTTCTCATTTTTTTATTATACCATAATTTCGATCGCGCGTTCGGTTAGAAAATTCTGCTTTTAAAAATAACTAAAATGCGCAAAAAAACTACCTTACCAAGAAAATGCTTGATAACGTAGTTTTGGTTAACAGCGTTCTGGATCACGACTGACCTCATAATAGCTTAAATAATCTGTTGTTTTTTTTGACACGATCAGGCTGATTACGGTAATAATAATCGTTCCCAGCATATTGATCCATAAATCTCCCATCGTATCCATTAATGCTGCTCGCCCTACCAGTGGAATGCCATGAGACAAATAACGCTGCAAATTGAGTTGTAAAAACTGATCACAAATAAACTCATAAAATTCCCAAAGAACACCGCATGTTGTTGCAAAGCAAAAACCAAAGGAAATCATGGCGATCGGATGTGATTTTGCTTCTTTGTTTTCTGAAAAAATTAGAAGAAACATCGAATAACCGATCATCGTGATGACACTGCCACTATATAAATGCAGCATCTTATCCCAGTGAGAAAATAACACCATCATTTTTAATCCTGTTCCTAAAAAAACCGAAAGAACTAAAAAAATCCAGTAATTTATTTTGATCATCAATGGAAAATCAACGTTAAAAAGATACTTAATCAAAAAAGGAATGAAAATCAAGCCAATACCGACAATCATTTCTAAAAAAAGGAAGCCATCTTTACGAAAATCAGCAAATCCATCCAAACCTGTCTTGATTAAGACTAAAAAACCAGCAACTAAAGTACTTCGATAAACATAGTCAATCATTCCCACTTTATTCCATCCCATCTATTTATGGCATACATCCTAATAATTAATAAAAAATAGCTGAGAGTTTCATCTCAGCCGTTTTTCAGTTATTCATTTTGATTTAATTTGCGAATCAATTCGTCAATATGACTTCCATAAGCAACTGATTCATCGCGCGCAAAAATCAATTCAGGCGTTTTATAGATTTTTAGCCGTTGGCCTAATTCTTTCCGAATAAGTCCCGTCGCTTTTTCCAAACCTTCTTGCGCTTTTTGATTTTCTGAAGCTTTATCCGATAGAGTTGAGTAAAAAATCGTTGCGTGTTGCAAATCACCTGTCACACGTACATCGGTAATGGTAATTCCTTGTACACGAGGATCACGAATTTTTTTACGCAAAATATCATTAATTTCGCGCTGCACTTCTTGCCCTACTCTTCGATCACGATAGTTTGTCATCACTTTTCTCTCGCTTTCAACCTAAGAGAAATCTTTATGACTTCTCACTAGTTAGTTTTTATTTCTTCCATGACATATCCTTCGATAATATCATCCACTTTTAAGTCGTTAAAGTTTTCGACCATTGCCCCACACTCAAAACCAAGTTTGACTTCTTTCGCATCATCCTTAAAGCGTTTCAAGCTAGCAAGCTGACCTTCATAAATAACAATTCCATCGCGGATCACTCGAACCCCGCTATCACGACGGATAAAGCCTTCTGTTACATAACAACCAGCAATTGTGCCAACTTTTGATACTTTGTATAACTCACGAACAGTCATTTGGCCAGTGATTTTTTCTTCAAATTCAGGATCTAGCATACCCTTCATGGCTGTTTCAATTTCATCAATTGCATTGTAAATAATTCGGTGTAAACGAATATCTACTTCTTCACCTTCAGCTTGAATTTTCGCTTGTGGAGTTGGCCGGACGTTAAAGCCAATAATGATCGCATTGCTTGCCGCAGCGAGCGTAATATCACTTTCATTAATTGCACCAACAGCTGTATGAATGATTTTCACACGGACACCTTCAACATCAATTTTATTCAAGCTTGCCGCCAAGGCTTCAACTGAACCTTGAACATCGCCTTTGATGATGACATTGACTTCTTTTAATTCGCCTTCTTTTAGACTTTCAAATAAATTATCTAAGGTTACCCGCGTATTTACTTCACGTTGTTCTGACAATGCACGCTTGGCACGTTCTTCTCCTGCTTGTCGCGCCGTTTTTTCATCTTCGTAAACAACGAAGCGATCGCCGGCTTGTGGAACATCATTTAGACCGGTGATTTCTACCGGTGTTGCAGGCCCTGCAGCTTTGTCTCTTCGACCAAGAGCATTAGTCATAACGCGCACACGACCAAAGGTATTACCGACAACGATTGGATCACCCACACGTAAGGTTCCCTGTTGAACCAATAACGTTGCAACAGTTCCTTTACCCTTATCCAAACGCGCTTCGATTACACTTCCAATTGCACGTTGTGTTGGATCTGCTTTTAATTCTTGCACTTCTGCAACAAGTAGAATCATTTCCAACAATTCATCCAAATTTTCGCCAAATTTGGCTGAAATTGGTACAAAGATGGTATCGCCGCCCCATGCTTCTGGAATTAAACCATATTCAGTCAATTCTTGCATGACATGATCTGGGTTTGCTGCTGGTTTATCAATCTTATTAACCGCAACTATAATTGGAACATCCGCTGCTTTTGCATGATTGATCGCTTCAATGGTTTGCGGCATCACACCATCATCTGCTGCTACAACCAAAATCGTAATATCCGTAATTTTAGCTCCGCGCGCACGCATACTTGTGAAAGCTGCATGACCAGGAGTATCTAAAAACGTAATCGTTTTGCCTTCTACTTCAATTTGATAAGCACCAATATGTTGGGTAATCCCACCGGCTTCACCAGAGGTTACTTTCGTATGACGCAAGGTATCGAGTAAAGTCGTTTTTCCATGATCGACATGTCCCATAATCGTTACAACAGGAGGACGTGCGACTAGTTTTTCAGGATTAATAGCTTCTTCTTCAAAAAACTTATCAATATCTGCAACATCTACTTGCACTTTTTCTTCCGCTTCAATGCCGTAGTCAGTGGCAAGTAATTCAATGGTTTCTTTATCTAAGCCTTGATTTAAAGTAGCCATAATTCCCATCATAAATAGTTTTTTGATGATTTCTGCTGGTTCACGATAAATTCTTTTTGAGATTTCCGCCACTGTCATACCATCTGTGTAAACCAATACTTCAGGTAAATCTCTGTACTTACGCGGTGGCACTGCAGGTTTTGTTGATTCTTGTTGCCGTTTGCCTTTTTTGCCTTTTTTATTAAATCGATTACGGTTTTGATTGTTATATCCGCCACCATATTGACTATTACGGGGTTTATTCCCGCCATAGCTCGAACGATTATCGCGACTTTGTTGCGTCGTTGCTGCTGGTTTAGCGGGACCGTTCGATGTCGTTGCTGCTGTAGTTGGCTTTTTATTTCCATTGGCATTGTTATTCGAGTTTGTGTTGGGTCTGCTATTTTGATTGGTTCTTGCATTATTAGCACTACTAGTAGTGGCACTTGGTCTAGCAGTACCAGTACTTCTACCGTTCGTATTTGGTCTCGTGCCACTATTGCTGTTTGTAGTATTGCTTGGTCTGGCACTCGTATTGTTGTTGCTATTCGTGGCTGGTTTCGTGCTGCTATTTGTGGTATTACTTGGCTTCACACTGCTATTATTGCTGCTATTTCCAGCTGGTCTAGTACTACCGTTGTTATTTGTGGTTGTATTCGGTCTGCCACTGTTACTGCTATTGTTAGTATAAGTTTTTTTAGGCGGATAGTTGCCTTGTTTTTGACTTGCTTGTGCTTTTCGATGTTGCTCAAGCTTTTCTTTATTTGACTGGTGGTGCTTTACGGTTGGTTGTGTTTTATTTTCTTCTATAATTTGTTTCGTCACCTGCTCTGATTTTTTTTCATTTTTGGGTTTTCCACTAACAGTTTGACGAATTTTTTTCTCATCGTCTTCTGATAGCGAGCCCATATGATTTTTTACATCAATTCCGATAGATTGCGCTTTATCAACAATCTCTTTGCTGGATATATCAATTTCTTTTGCTAATTCATATACTCTTTTTTTCCCCATGCAATCACCTTCCTAATCTTTCATTAATTCTTGCATTTTCTTTGCGAATCCTTGATCACAAACACCACAAATCATTCGACTTCGACCAATTGCATGACTGATTTCAGCTTGATTAAATGTTAAAATACAAGGAACTTGATAATACAGGCATTTATCCTGCATTTTTTTTAACGTATTTTCACTGGCATCGGCAGCAACAAAAACGATTTTGGCTTTTTTTGAACGAACCTCTCTCAAGGTTAGTTCTTCACCAGAAATAATTTTCCCCGCTTTCATCGCGATTCCAAGTAAATTCAAAGTTTTTTCTTTATTCATTTCCAAATAATTCCTGTCTTGCTTTTTGATGTTCTACGTAGGCAAGAAGTTCAGCATAAAAGCTGTCTTCTAAAGAAGTCTCTAACACTTTGTCTAAAACTTTTCGATCCCAAGCATCTTGAACAACTTCTGGCTCAATAGAAACATAGGCACCTCTGCCAGGCATTTTTCCAGAAGGATCCATCGAAATTGTTCCTTCCTTTGAACGAACAATGCGGATCATTTCTTTTTTCGGCTTCATGGCACCAGAAACCACACATTTTCTTAAAGGTAATTTACGCTTCTTCATCTATTTCGCCTCCTTAAATCGACTATTCCTCTTCTTTACTCTCTGCTTCGACAGCTGTTTCTTCTATCGCTAATTCCGCATAAAAATCTTCCATTTCAGATTCAGGTTTAATGTCAATTTTGAAATTGGTTAATTTTGCTGCCAAACGCGCATTTTGTCCCCGTTTCCCAATAGCTAAAGATAACTGGTAGTCCGGCACAACAACTGTACAAACTCGTTCGTTTTCTTCAAAGATAACATCTTGAACTTGCGCTGGATTTAAAGCATTTGAAATGAAAATTGCTGGATCTTCATCCCATTCTACAATATCCATATTTTCGCCTTTCAATTCATTGACGATCGCTTGTACTCTTTGCCCTTTTTGACCGACACAGGTACCGACCGGATCGATTTGCGGGTCTCTTGAACGAACAGCAATTTTGGCACGATCACCTGCTTCGCGGGCAATGCTCACGATTTCAACAACACCATCATATACTTCTGGAATTTCTTGCTCAAAAAGACGTTTCAATAAATCTGGATGACTTCTGCTAACAAAAACTTGCGGTCCTTTAGAGGTATTTTCCACTTTCGATACATATACTTTAATTCGGTCATGTGGTTGATATACTTCATTGGGAATTTGATCTTGGCGTGAAAGTACTGCTTCAATTTTACCTAAGTTTACATAAATATAACGATTGTCTTGGCGTTCAACAATCCCTTGCATAATGTCATTTTCATATGCACTGAATTCGTTGTAAATGATGTTTCTTTCTGCTTCTCGTACGCGTTGTAAAATAACTTGTTTTGCCGTTTGAGCAGCAATTCTACCAAAGTCCTTTGGTGTAACTTCAAAACGAATTTTATCGCCGATTTCGTAGGCTTTATTGATTTTTAATGCTTCTTCAAAACTTACTTCTAGCTGTGAATCCATGACTTCTTCCGTCACTTCTTTAACGGCATAAACATGGATGTTGCCTTTTTTCTCATCAAATTCTACTTCCACATTTTGCGCTTGTCCATAATGTCTTTTATAAGCAGACACCAGAGCCGCTTCCAACGCTTCAATCACAATTTCTTTTGAAATGCCCTTTTCAGTTTCTAATGCATCTAGTGCATTTAACATTTCTTTGCTCATTTCTCTATTCCCTCCATCTTTTTAAAACTGAATTGCTAATCGCGCCTTTGCAATATTTTTTCTGGCAACACGGATTTCTTTTTCACGCGTTTTTATGCGAATTAATAAAGTAAGCTCTTCTTCATTTAATGTTTTCAAAAAACCTTCATACTGTTTTTCGCCTTCAATACTTTGGTAAAGTGAAACGTGAACGTACTCATTTAGAGCTGCTATATAGTCCGCTTCTTTTTTTAAAGGTCGTTCTGCACCCGGAGAAGAAACTTCTAAAAAATATGCTTGTGGAATCGGATCTGGGTCTAGACTATCCAACTTTTCACTCAGCTTTTCACTGACGATTGCACATTCTTCTATGTCAATTCCATTAGGCTTATCAATAAAAACACGTAAAAACCAATTTTTTCCTTCTTTAACGAACTCTACATCTACTAATTCAAATTCATTTTCATCGACAATTGGTGTGACAAGTGCTCTCACAGTTTCCACCACACTACTCAATGTTGTCGCCTCCTCTTTGGAAATCTGCTTGTTTTCCCATTAAAAAGAGTGAGCGTTAAACGCTCACTCCCCTTTCTGGTATCTATCTCTAACAATAATAACACATCTGACATAAGAATTCAAGAAAATCAGCAAATCACATCGGTCTTTTGTTCTCCTTTATTTACTTATTTTTTTTAAGCAGGAGTTCCATTCACTAATTAGCAGGTAAGCAGTTAAAACAAAGTATTCTACACGTAAAAAATCGGCAAGAGAATTCTCCGCCGATTTTTGCTTCTATTTAGTTATAGCTAAGACAGCTGATTAGCTTGGTGCTTACTCAACAGTGACACTTTTCGCTAAATTTCTTGGCTTATCCACGTCATAGCCTCTTTGTAACGTTGCATAATAAGCTAAAAGCTGGCACGGAACCACGCTGACAAGTGCCGTTAACATCGGGTGCACTTTTGGCAATACGAGTTGGTCCGTTGCTTTTTCTACGCCTGACATTGAAATAATCAGAGTATGAGCCCCTCTCGTTTCGACCTCTTGTAAATTGCTTCTTGTATGGCTTGCAATATTTGCATCAGTAATGATCCCTAAAACTGGTGTGCCTTCTTCAATGAGCGCAATCGTTCCATGTTTCAATTCTCCCGCTGCAAAACCTTCTGCTTGAATATAAGAAATTTCCTTTAATTTCAAGGCTGCTTCCATTGATACATAATAATCAATTCCTCTACCAATATAAAAAGCGTTTCTGGTATCTTCTAAATAGGTTTGTGCGTATTCCTCTAACACTTCTTTACGTGAGATCAACACTTCCATCGCCTGTGCGACCATTGACAACTCGTGAACCAAATCAATGTTCAACGCTTTAAGATTCCCTTTGGCTTCACCAATCACTTTTGCAACAATTGCTAGTACAGCAATTTGAGCAGTATAAGCTTTCGTTGATGCAACGGCAATTTCGGGGCCAGCATGTAACAGCAAGGTGTGTTTTGCTTCCCGTGATAAGGTTGAACCTGCTGCATTCGTGATTGTAAGGGAAGGATACGTCAACTCATTAATTTTAACAAGCACTTGACGACTATCTGCCGTTTCTCCACTTTGACTTAAGAAAATAAAAAATGGTTTTTTCGCTAAAATCGGCATATTATATCCAAACTCACTTGCTAGATGAACCTCCACTGGTGTTGAAGTATATTGCTCAAGCATTTGTTTGCCTACCCAGCCAGCATGCCAACTCGTGCCACAAGCAACGATATAAATGCGATCACTGTTCAAAATATCTGTTACAATCTCTTGACTAATCGTCAATTCCTGTTGATTGTTCGAATATGCTTGAATTAATTTGCGCATTACAGCGGGTTGATCATCGATCTCTTTTAACATGTAGTAAGGATAGGTTCCTTTTTCAATATCATTTAACGTCAGCTGCGCTTCATAAGATTCACGACGAACAAGATTTCCCTTTGCATCCTCAATTTGAATAGCATCTGCCCAAACCGTAACCAATTCTTGATCTGCAATTTCAACAAAACGCTTCGTTTCTTCAATCATCGCCATCGCATCGCTACAAATAACATTAAAATTTTTACCCAATCCAATCAGCAATGGACTTTTATTTTTCGCCACATAAATAACATCTGGTTCTTCTTTGTCGACTAACGCAAATGCGTACGAGCCCTCAATGATCGCTAAAGTCTTTCTGAACGCTTCTTTGGTTGTCAATTTTTCCGTAAGAACAAAATGATCAATTAGTTGAACTACAATTTCGGTATCTGTATCCCCTTTTAATGTATAGTTTGTTAGGTATTTTGCTTTGACTTCTTCAAAGTTTTGAATCACACCATTATGAACCAAAACAAAGCGATTGTCTTCTGAAGTATGCGGATGAGCATTTAATTCACTTGGCCGTCCATGTGTTGCCCATCTTGTATGACCGATGCCAATTTCGCCATTGATTTCTTGTGGCAATTTTGCTTTTAATTCTTTAATACGTCCTTTAGATTTCACCAAATAATCTTGTTTATTTTTTCCTGTAACAAAAATACCTGCTGAATCATATCCACGATACTCTAATTTTTCCAATCCTTGTATAATAATTTTAGCTGGGTTTTTTTTCCCAATCACTCCGACTATTCCACACATAATGACTGCCTACTTTCTATCGTCCATTATCTGTTTCTATCTGCGCAGCTAAATTTCTGTTATGGCTTCACAACCATTTTTTTATTTAGCTTGTAGAGTGCAGTCCCTAGAGCCATCCGCCGAATTTTCGATAAGCTCTCTCCTCGTCACCTGTTATCCAGGTCTGGCGCTATCCTGATTGGTCTACTCCTTTCTTAAATTTATATTCCATAGAAACACTTAACATATTAATAGTTTACCTTTAAAATGTCAAGTATGTTTTCAAAAATGGTCTACCTAACTTATGAGCCTTTTGATTGGTAATGTTTGATACCATAATTCCAAAATAAATGAACCGGAATGCAAAATAGAAGAACCGCAATCGGTGTAAAAGCAACCATCACATTTGTCGTATGGTCTGTTAAATACAGAAATGGATAATACTGGATACAGGCGTAAGGAATTAAAAACGTTGAAAACAACAAAATGTTTTTCCCATAAATAGCTAGTGGATACTTGCCAAACTCCCTTGCACCATCGGTAAATATATTGAAGATTTCCAAGCCTTCTAATGTGAAAAAGCAAATCGTGGCATACAAGACAAAAAGTGCAGCAAATAAAACGGTTCCACCCAAGATCATGAACACCGTAATGCACGCTTTCAGGATAGTCCATTCAATCGGCTGGCGCAGTAAAACATACACAAACATCACAAGCGCTTGCAGCATTCTGCCAATTCTAGTAAATTCAATTTTACTGCCTAAAACTTGAAGAACTAGGCTTTTTGGTCGTAAAAGTATCCGGTCAAATTCACCGTTACTAATCATACTTGCAAACTGATCAAATCCTCGGAAAAACATTTCTGCTAATGAAAAGCTTAACAAAAAAAGACTAAAGCAAAATAAACACTCTTCAAAAGAGTACCCTTTAACAGTCGAAAACCGTTGAAACATAAAGTAAATCCCAATAAAGACATTACACGAAACAAGAAATTGACCAATCGCTGTCAGTAAAAAGCTTGTTTTGTATTCTAATTCGGTTTGAATATGAAGCAGAAGATATCTTTTATACAATTTCACTTTTTCATCCTCCTTGGATCGTCATTCTGTTTTTCACACGAAATTCTAGCCATTTGCCAAATCCAACCAAAATGATAATCCAAAAAATTTGACCTTGGATGGACCGTATCATCGCGATTCCAGAAATTTCACCACTATAAACTCGAAAAGGAATATTCTGAGCAAAAGCAAAAGGAAAGAACAGACTCATTTTTTGCAGCAGCGTTGGGAAAAATGGCAGTGGAATAACGGCACCCGTCAGTAAGTCGCCCAAAGTCTGAAAAATCATTCGCAAACCTAGCGACTGAATCGTATAAAATGCCCAGAAGTAGATAAGCATACTCAGTGAAACAACAATCAATAAGGCCAAAACAATTGAAAGGAGAAACCCCAAAAATTGGGTAGAATTACTCGGAAAAGTTAACCGATAATTCGGAGGTAGAAAAAAAGTGATAACTAAAATTGGCAGTGCGCGCAAACATGTTTTCGAAACTCTGGTCGCTAGATTGCGAACAAACCATGTATTGTATATACTAACTGGTCGGACCAACTCATAGGCAACATTGCCATTTTGAATGGCTTCAAATAAATCATTTTCCCAAAACCATAACATGTAAAGAGACAAAAATGCTTGCTGGAGCCATACATACGTTACGATTCCTGAATATGTCATGGGAAAAGATTGTGGCTCCGTTTGGTAAAAAGCCTGAAACATTTTGATTTCTAAGAAACCCCAAACAAACTGCGTCATAATCCCAGCCCAAGCGGCTGTTCGATACTGTAACCCAGCTAAAAATTTTATTTTGAAAATCGTACTGTATTTCCTCATTCCTCCACCACCTTAAATACCCAGCTTCTGATATAAATAAACTAAAACATCCTCTAAAGACAGCTTCGGATCAGGTACTATGTCGCGTAAATTCGGGATGGTTCCATCAAATAAGACTCTTCCTTTTCCAATCAGAATGATTCGCTGAGCCAAACTCTCAATATCTTGCATATCATGCGTAGTAAGAATAACCGTCGTTTGAAATTCCAGATTAATCTTTTTAATAAACGTGCGAACTGCTTTTTTTGAAACCGCATCCAATCCAATCGTGGGTTCATCCAAAAAAAGAATATCTGGTCGGTGTAGTAAAGAAGCAGCAATCTCGCAACGCATTCTTTGTCCCAGTGAAAGCTGTCTCGTTGGCATTTTGAGAATTTCCTTTAAGTCTAGCAACGCCGTCAGCTCGGTTAAAGATTCTTGAAAAATAGTGGGTTCAATTGTGTAAATATCTTTGAGTAAATGAAAGGAATCAATTACCGGAATATCCCACCAGAGTTGTGACCGCTGTCCAAAAACGACACCAATTTTTTTGACATACTCTTTTCGATCTTTCCACGGAACATAACCATTAATCACACATTCGCCTTCATCCGGAACCAAAATTCCACTTAAAATTTTGATTGTCGTACTTTTTCCCGCACCATTTGGCCCGATATACCCCACAATTTCCCCTTTTGGAATATCAAAAGATATGCTATCAAGAGCATCAACGCGTTCATACTTACGCTGAAAAAATGAATGAATTGCTTGATAAATTCCAGCTTCTCTTTTGTAAACTTTAAACGACTTGCTTAGTCGACTTACATGTATCATTTTATACCCTCCCTTGCTGCAAGAATGAACATTATACAAGCTGTTCTGTAAAATGTCAATTGGCGCTAAAAAAAAAACGATAATTGCTTATCGTTTTTTTAATTCTGCTGTATTACTTTGCACAAGGAAGTAATTAGCTAAAACTAAAATAGCGGTCGAGATAAAAATTCCGCGATAATCAAAAATCCCAGATACAACAGAGCCAATCATCGGACCAATCACGTTTCCCATTGCTTGAAAAGATTGGTTATAGCTAAAGACTCTTCCCGCCGCATCTCGTGGTGTATTTTTTGTAATTAAAGATTGCACGCCTGGAAGTAAGCACGCGTCTGAAATTCCAATGAAAAAGCGAAGAATGCCTAACTGCCAAACATTTTGCACAAAAGCCATTGGGATAAATACAATAATTGCGAATAGTAAACCAATCTTCAAAATTCGCTCAGCCCCAATTTTATCGCCAAGTACGCCAAATTTTGGTGCAGCAATTAGAGTGGCAATTCCTGGAATCGAAGCAATAATTCCGCTTGTCAATTCTATATTACCTGAATGACCCACAAGTTCTCGTACATATAGACTTAAAATTGGACTAATGGAGGTGTTTGAGGCTTGAATAATTAAAGTTGTAATAAACATTCCGATAATTAGGCGGGGAAATTTAAGCTTTTTGAAGATCTCCGTTGCTGGAGCCATTTTTGCTCGTTCGATTGGAACAAATTGTTCTTTCACGAAAAAAAGTGTAAGGAAAAATACAATAAATAGCAAAGTACCTGTTATAAAGAAGGTCACGCGATAACTAAATACGGAGGAAATAA
>JAATGB010000105.1 GCA_015654945.1 Lactobacillales bacterium
AATAGATTTACATTTCATGATATTAGATTAAGAACCCATTGACCTCTGCGGCTCGAAAACCTTTTGAATTTATTTACATTTCATGATATTAGATTAAGAACTAAGCTTATTGCGTTACCATTTGCATCCGTTGCCGAATTTACATTTCATGATATTAGATTAAGAACGGGTCCACAAATATCGAGCGATTGGATCCAAATGTTATTTACATTTCATGATATTAGATTAAGAACTTTTTCACCTGCGATGTCTACACCTTGCGCATACCAATTTACATTTCATGATATTAGATTAAGAACAAAAATGGATATATTTTTTCGGGATCAGGCATATCTTTATTTACATTTCATGATATTAGATTAAGAACATTAATATTGATGGTCAATCCAAAAATGCTGACAAGATTTACATTTCATGATATTAGATTAAGAACTTCCTGCTTGTGCAGTTCATCATTAAGCACAAATAGATTTACATTTCATGATATTAGATTAAGAACCTATACAGGTCTTTGGGTGCTTATTCAGGGCAAAGACATTTACATTTCATGATATTAGATTAAGAACCGGAATTCACTCTATTGGCATCTACAATACCAGTATTTACATTTCATGATATTAGATTAAGAACTTTAGCAAAGCTAATCAAGCAAAACGGCATAAATGTATTTACATTTCATGATATTAGATTAAGAACCCATGCTTCTGAATCCCTTGTCCCGCAAGGGCTAAAACTGTCGAATCTGTCGATCAACCTTTTTCAGCGTTCATTTTTCATTTTTTCTTTGCCTTATAGTTTAATAATACCTGATTAAGCCTTTGCTATCAAGGGGTTGCGCAAATCTGTCGATCCCCCAGACTTTTTACACTACCGGAGGTCGACAGATTCAAACTATTTCTAGTCGTTTATTCTTTATCCAAAAATTGAAAGAAATCCGTAACAGCTTGAACTCCCACAGAAATTGCTTCTTCTTTTGGGTTTAATTGACTATGATGTAATCCAAATGGACTGTCTACGCCTAACCAAAACATCGTTCCAGGAACTTTCGACAATAAATAGCCAAAATCTTCGCCTGTCATTGCTGGTAAGGTTTCAACTAAAGTTACTTTGGGATTCTCAGACATAAATCCCATGAATTTTTTGGTTTTTTCGGGATTGTTTTCAACTGGAAGATACCCTTTTTGGGTTAACGTTAGCTCAAGCTCACATTCAAAAGAAGTTTGGATTCCAGTGGCGATTTGCTTGATTCTTTTCTGTGTCAATTCATTCATTGGCTGGGTTAATGTCCGGATGGTTCCCGAAACATGCGCTTCACCTGCGATTACATTATTAGTCGTTCCTGCATTAAACGTCCCAAATGTCACGACTGCTCCTTCAATCGGGTTCACATTCCGACTGACAATTGTTTGCGATTGTTGCACAAATTCTGTCGCAGCAATGATCATGTCATTCGCTTCATGAGGAAAGGCTGCGTGTCCGCCTTTTCCAGTAAAATGTGCTTGAATCTCGCAGGTGCCGGCAAAAAGGGTTCCCACTCGCGTGCCAATTTCTCCGACTGCCAAATTGGGCTGAATATGCAAGCCATAAAACTCATCCGGCAGCCATTCATCTAGAATACCACTATCGTAAACCAATTGGCCACCAGACTCGTTCTCTTCTGCTGGTTGGAAAAGAAACACAAAATCGTTTGCTGGTTGAGCGCTCACGATATTTTGCAGCACACCTAATGCAATTGTCATGTGAAAATCATGACCACAGGCGTGCATTTTTCCTTTGTGAATAGACGCAAAAGAAAAACCAGTTTGTTCTGTAATCGGGAGTGCATCAATATCTGTCCGCCATCCAATCGTTTTCTTTGGATTTGTACCCTTTACTTTCACAATAATAGCAGTTTGCCATTCAATGATTGCTATTCTCTCTTGAGGAAGCTCCTTGATTTTGTCCATCAAATACTGATGTGTCTGAAATTCTTCCAAACCAATCTCAGGAATTTGATGCAGCTCCCTCCGAATACTAATTAGTTTATCTTGATCCCATTTGCTCATTGCTGCCATCCCTTTCGTCAGTGTAACACGCCATTCATATTTATTATTATCTCATTAAACCGTTTGAATGCAAGCATTCCGACAACATTTAGCCAACTATTTGGCTTTCTTAACACATCGTTTGATTTTACTGCTTAACAATCGCTACCATTATTATCAATAAAAAAAACCGTCGATTCTCCTAGTTTTTACGCTACCTGAGATCGACAGATTATTTTTATAACTTTCTTAGTTCTTCCATAAAGTTTGTTTTACTTTTGGTTTTTTCATCAATATCTTTGATTTTACGTGCGGGAACTCCTGCAACAACAGTGTTTGGTGCAACATCATCGATTACAATCGCACCTGCTGCCACAACGGCCCCTTTCCCAACACGAACTCCTTCTATTACAACCGCATTTGCGCCAATTAATACATCATCTTCAATAATCACTGGTTCCGCACTAGGTGGCTCAATCACACCAGCTAAGACTGATCCCGCACCAATATGCGCATTTTTCCCAACAGTTGCACGACCGCCTAAAATAGCGCCCATATCAATCATCGTACCCTCGCCAATAACCGCACCAATATTAATCACCGCACCCATCATAATTACGGCATTATCACCGATTTCTACTTGATCACGAATGATTGCTCCTGGCTCAATTCTTGCATTGATATTCTTTTTATCTAATAAAGGAATTGCTGAATTACGACCGTCATTTTCAACAACATAGTCCACAATTGCTTCTTTATTTGCCTCTAAAAATGGCTTAATTTCGTTCCAATCACCAAAAAGCGTTCCCGTTTTGCAGTTAGCAAAGGTTTGAATCGTATCTGGAAAGTCCAACTCTTTCAGCTGACCTTTTAATGTCACTTTAACCGGTGTTTTCTTTTCAGCATCACCAATAAATTTAATAATTTCATGTGCATCCACCACAGCATGCCTCCTTCTATTTTCTATTTCAAGCATAACAAACTTTTTTTCTTTTGAACATCTTTTCTTGTTAACTAACTTCTTGTTCGATCACTTTTTCTTTTTTCGTTACATCGTAATTCAATTCCAGTTCATGAGCCAAATGGTTCACAGCCTTTAATAATTCTCTTCTTGTAATAATTCCCACGAAAATATTTTCTTTGTTTACAGCTGGAATAAAAGGATTATCGACGGATAGATGCAAAATTTTTTCAATGTCGTACGGCGGCTTCAGCATTTTCACCTCGCGCTCCATGACATCTTTCACACACAGATTCGCCAAATTATCTGGATCAATTTCAGTCAAATCAAACATGGCATCCACGATTGCCGATAAACTAATCAAACCAACGAATTGGCTTTCTTTATTGATTACTGGAATTTTTGAATAGCCAACTTTCGTTAGAACAAGCAAGGCATGATTTAACGGGTTTTCTTCCATTACATGCGCCACATTCTCCGCAGGTATTAAGTAATCCGCTTGATTTTCAAGTAGTAATTCTTTCACAGCATTCCCAATCATTGAAGTGCCTCCCATTCTTTTCTATCTCTCTCTATTGTAGCGAAAAACGGTTTCTTTGTCAGCAGCTTCTGTGGTTTTTTAAAAATAATTCACTGATTACTCACAAATTTACTTCGGAAAAGAAAAAGAAAGTTCAGGAATAGGCTGGAATTTCTCATCATAATACGCAATTTCAAATCGTTGCGCCGTTGATTCAATAATTGCATAAGTTTTTATTAAATATTTTCCTCTAGGCAAACGAATGCTTCCCGGATTTAAATAGAGAACGCCATTTTTGTATTCGACACCCAGTTCATGCGTATGACCAAACAATGCGATCGTTGCCTTTTTTTCTTTGGCTTCCATTGAAAGCTGATGTAAAGATTGTCGGACATTTGAAAGATGACCATGAGTGATGTAAATGGTATCCTCTTGTGTTTGAATCGTGCGACTTAGCGGAAATTCACTCCCGTAATCACAATTTCCCTGAACCACTACAAATTTTTCCCATAATTCATCTGTTTCCGTTAATTCAGAATCCCCACAATGGAACAATCCATCCATTTCAGCCGCATATTTTTCCACTAACTGAACTAGAATTTCTCGATCTCCATGATTATCACTTACGACTAAATATTTCATTGTTCCACTTCCTTTTGGTCTTCTAGCCAGCTAGACCATTCTTGTTTTAATTTTTGGATTGCTTTTCCGCGATGGCTAATTTCATTTTTTCTTTCAGGAGTCAAGCTAGCCGCTGATTTATTTTCTTCTGAAATGTAAAAAAGCGGGTCATAGCCAAAGCCATTTTCTCCCTCAGGAATCGCCAAAATCATGCCTTCTAGCTCTCCACTAACGACCAAGCTTTCCTTTTGAGGATGTGCTAAAACTAACGTACAATGGAAACGCGCGGTTCGATCTTTTGGCAAAACGCCTGTCAATTCATGCAATAATTTGGCATTGTTCGCCGCATCGCTTTTTTCTGCGCCTGCAAATCGTGCGGAATAAACCCCCGGTTGTCCCCCTAGCGCGTCTACAATTAATCCGGAATCATCAGCTAAAACCATACTATTTAATTTTTGGGCAATCGTTTCTGCCTTTAAACGTGCGTTTTCTTCAAAGGTTTTGCCAGTTTCTTCGACGTCAGAAATTTCAGGAAAGTCAAGTAGTGTTTTAATTTCATATCCTTCTGCTGCAAATAATTGAGAAAATTCTTTGGCTTTGCCGGGATTGCGTGTAGCAATGATAATTTGCTTCGTTGCGGAAGGCGTTCCTTTTGTTTCGACAAAAGCTTCTTTTTGACGCGCAATTAACTCCTCAATAGCTGTTTTTCCATAAAAAAGTAAGGTATTGAGTTCTTCCCCGGAAAAGGTTGCTTCTTCGCCTGTTCCCTGAATTTCTGCAAACTGTCCGGACTCTGTCATTACGATATTCATATCAACCAGTGCAGCAGAATCCTCTTCGTAATCTAAATCGGTCACACATTGTTGCCCTGTTAAAATTCCGACACTCACAGCTGCAATGTGTTCTTTCAATGGATCTTCTTTTATTTTTTTTTCACGTAGTAGTCCTTGGATTGCCAATTTTAGCGCAATAAAAGCGCCGGTAATGCTTGCCGTCCGAGTTCCACCATCAGCCTGCAAAACATCACAATCAACAACGATTGAGCGTTCGCCAAGTAGCTCAAGATCCACAACAGAACGTAGGGAACGCGCAATGAGGCGCTGAATTTCCATTGTTCTACCAGATAGTTTTCCTTTGGCACTTTCGCGGATATTTCTTGTCGTAGTTGCTCGGGGTAACATGCTATATTCGGCCGTTACCCAGCCCTTTCCTGTATCACGTAAAAAACGTGGAACTTTTTCTTCTACCGTCGCCACACAAAGAACTTTCGTCTCTCCAAATTCAATCAAAACAGAACCTTCGCCATGTTTGATCACATTGGTTTTAATTTTTATGGGGCGTAATTGTTGTTCATTTCTGCCATCATGTCGTAGCATTTTTTCCCCTCCTATGGTTCATTCTTCCAAGTAAACTTTTTCAACAGTCACGCCTTCAACTTCCAGCCACTCTTCACTAATTTCGCGAAAAAGCTTAGGCGATCCTGTCGTAAAAAATTGATGTGCTAGTTTTTTATTTGTAGATATAGCCGCAATCTCAAAGTAATCCAGCAACATGCTGACTTCACCCACGGTTTCTGCTCCTGAGTCAATCAAATTTACCGATTCTCCCATATAATTCTGAATCAAAGGCTTCAGCAAAGGATAGTGCGTACAGCCTAAAACCAACGTATCAATCTGTTTGTTTTTCATGGGTGCCAGTCCTTCTGCTACTAACATTTTTGCAATCGCTGATCGGTATTCGTTGCTCTCGACAATCGGTACAAATTTGGGGCACGCCAGCTGTTCAACAACTGTTTGCGGTGATTTTACTTTTAGCGCTTTTAAATAGGCTGCACTTTTTACTGTGCCGACCGTTCCTATCACACCTATATGATTGTTTTTCGTCACTTTTAAAGCTGCTCGACTCCCGGGAAGAATCACGCCCACAACTGGAATCGCCAATTTTGCTTTTAATTCCTCCAAGACAATCGCAGTTGCCGTATTACACGCGATGACTAACATTTTGATTTTTTTTTGCAGTAAAAAATGGACCATTTCCCACGTATACTGCCGAATTTGTTCGTTTGGTCTTGGTCCATAGGGACATCTAGCGGTGTCGCCTAAATAAAGAATCGTTTCATTTGGTAGCTGTCTACGTGCTTCTTTTACAACGGTTAAGCCGCCAACTCCAGAATCGATAAAACCGATAGGTGCTTGATTTGACATATATTTCTACCTCAATTTGATTTCATTTCATTCTTTTACTATTTTCTCTTTTTTCGCCAGCTTTTTCAAGTATTTTCATCTTTTCGTTTTTAAAAACAGAAAAAGCTCAAAACGAGTCGTGCTCTTCTCTGCATTTTGAACTTTTTATTCATGGATTAATTGCCTCTGTTTCTAAGTGTTCTGTCAATTTGACGATCGATATCTTTTCGCTTCAAATCTTCTCGTTTATCGTATTGCTTTTTCCCTTTGGCTACCCCGATCAACACTTTGGCAAAGCCATTTTTGAGATACACTTTTAACGGAACTAACGTAACTCCGGTATTCTTTGTTTCACCGATTAAACGAACTATTTGCTTTTTATGCAACAATAATTTTCTGGTGCGCACTGGATCATGATTGAATAAATTTCCTTGTTCATAAGGACTGATATGCACATTGTGTAAAAAAACTTCACCGTTGCGCACGCGCGCAAATCCATCTTTTAAATTGATCCGTCCGTTGCGAATCGATTTGATTTCTGTCCCGGTCAAGACAATTCCGGCTTCCATCGTATCCAGCACCGCATAATCATGACGCGCTTTTTTGTTCTGAGCAAGTAATTTTCCTTCTCCTTTTGGCAATGGGTCCACCTCCGACATGACTTACTTTCTTTTTCTCTTCTTTTTTTTGACTGCATCTTTATAGAAAGGTTTTTCAGCTTTTTTTCCTTTTTTCTTATTCAAACCCGTTCTTTTTGTCTTTTCTTTTTCATAGCGTCCATTTCGTTCTTGCTTTTTCTTCTTTATATCTTTTGGTAAAAGAATATTTGTAGCTGCTTCAGCTGAAAGCAATTCAAAATCGATTTCGCGAGTTTCCGGATCGGCTTTCGTCACTTTAATCCGAACTTTTTGCCCAATTTTATAGGTCACACCCGTTCGTTCTCCCACCAATGCGAGATGATTTTCTAAATAATGAAAATAATCTTCTTTCATGGTACTTAAATGAATTAATCCTTCAATTGTATTCGCTAATTCAACAAAAATACCAAATTTAGTAATCGAGGAAATCACGCCATCAAACTCGGCATCGACTTTATCTACCATGTATTCTGCTTTTTTCATTGCATCTGTTTCACGCTCTGCATCAACTGATCGTCGCTCCATTTTAGAGCTATGATCTGCAATATCTGGTAGTTGTTCTGCCCATTTTTCTTTTGTCGCTGTTGGAATGGTTGATTCTTGATACGCCCGAATCAAACGATGGACGATCAAATCTGGATACCGGCGAATAGGTGACGTAAAGTGCGTATAATATTCAGCCGCTAGGCCATAATGCCCATAAGAATCTTCGGAATAACGGGCTTGTTGCATACTGCGCAAAAGCATAGTATTAATCACGGGTTCTTCTGGTTTATCCTTCACTTGGGCAAGAACTGCCTGTAAGGCCTTCGGTGTAATATCTTCTTTCTTTCCTTTTACTAGAATCCCAAAATTCGTCGCAAATTCAAAGAAGCGTTGCATTTTTTCTTCCTTCGGTTGTTCGTGAATTCGATAGATAAACGGCAGCTTCCGTGTATGGAAATGCTTCGCAACCGTTTCATTGGCAGCCAACATAAAGGATTCAATCAAGCGTTCACCTAAGCCACGGCTACGTAAGACGACATCTTGGGGTAAGCCGTTTGCATCAACCAAAATTTTAGCTTCACGATCTTCAAAAGAAATCGCGCCGCGTTGTTCCCTCATACTTTCTAAAATTCCGTGTAGCTCACCCATTTCTTCAAACATGGGTACCAATTCCGCATATTCGGCTCTGGTCTGTTCATCCTTAGTTTCTAAAATTGCATTGACAGCCGTATAGGTCATTCTTGCAGTAGTTTGAATCACACTTTCAAAAATCGTGTAATGAACGACTTCTCCTCGTTCATCAATCTCCATTTCACAACTTTTTGTCAACCTTGGTACCTTGGGATTTAAAGAACAAATACCATTTGACAAACGCTGTGGTAGCATGGGTATCACACGATCTGTTAAGTAGACACTCGTACCTCTTTCATAAGCTTCTTGGTCTAACGGACTACCTTCCGTTACATAATGCGAAACATCCGCAATATGGACACCTAAGAAAAAATGTCCGTTGGCTAATTTTTTAACGGTTACTGCATCATCCAAATCTTTGGCATCTTCACCATCAATTGTGACAATTAACTGATCTCTAAGGTCTTTTCGATGCTCATAATCTTTTTCCGACAAGGAATCTGGTACCGCATTAGCTTGTGCAATGACTTCCTCTGGAAATGCGGTTGGAATTCCATGTTGAATGACAATCGACAAAATATCCATTCCCGGATCATTTTTATGTCCGACTACTTGCTTCACCATTCCTTCTAGGCTACGCGCGTAATTTTTCCCTGGATAATGTAGAATTTCCACCTGACAAATGGACCCATCAACCGGTCTAACTCCTTCAGCAACAATCATTACTTTATAAGTTGCTAGTTTTTTATCTTTAGGAATTAAATACCCATATAGTTGACTTTCCG
Source organism: Lactobacillales bacterium (assembly GCA_015654945.1). Lineage (GTDB taxonomy): Bacteria > Bacillota > Bacilli > Lactobacillales > Vagococcaceae > JAATGB01. The sequence goes on from JAATGB010000105.1 coordinate 8,849, forward strand.
CGACTTCTGCTTCACCAAATGCCACAAACTCGCCCACTAATTGGGTGAGCGCTCTTTTCTCGATGGACATGACTTTTCCTTCAGCACCACGGTCACCAAAAGGATCTGCTGGTTTGACAATATCGATTTTAACTGTATCTCCGTCTAAAGCATAATTGGTATTTTCTTTTGGAACAAATACATCGTTTTCCTCTGGATCAATTGTGACAAAACCAAAGCCTCTTTCATTTGCACGAAAAATTCCTTCCACTAAAAGCAAAGATTGCGGCAATTTAATCTTCCCTTTTTTCGTAAATTCGATGCGTTTCTCCCGCTCCATTGCAGCGATGGTTTGAACAAGCAGCTTAAAGTCTTCGCTCTTATTGAGGTGTAAGCCCTCACTGATCTCTTCAATCGAAAAGCTTGATTTTTGCTGTTCTTCAATAAATTTGATAATTTCATTCGTTAAATTTCCGCTCATTTTTTTCCCTCATTCCACGGTAATGTATTTAAAAACGCCAATACATCCTCTTCCAACTGTTTATGCTCTTCACTCACAGTCAGCACATGCCCACTTTTGGCATACCAAATCGCGATCGTTCGCGTTTGTTGTAATTCTTTTTGGATCGCATAAAATCCATTTGGATCAATCATTTGATCTTTACCAGCTTGTGCCAAAAAAATGGGGACGTGTATGGTTTTTAATTTTTGGGCAATACTGGCAGAAAAAGTCTGAATCTCTTTTAGCTGTGCTTGTATTTTTGGTTCCATTTGTGCGAGTTGTTGGGTAACTATTTCGTCTGTTGTTTGTTGATAAGATAGGACCTTTTTACTATAATCAAGAAAATTCACCAAAATATTTTCCTTCGTTGTCGGAATAATCGGTGAACAAAAGCTACCACCGCCAATCACTATTTGCGGAAATTCTTCAATAAGAGCAGTCGCAAAAATTCCGCCCATTGACAAGCCAAAAACCGCAACCTCTTCAAACCCTTCTTCTTGTAAAAAAGCAAGGCTTTGCCTAACGTCTTGCCACCAAATCGTTGGACCAGCAGCCAAAATTTCGTTTGGATCCAATGTTCCATGTCCGGAAAACATCGGTGCATAAACTGTATACTCACTCTTCTCCAAAACTCTCCCAAGCATGCGGACATCATTTGCACTACCAGAATAAGCATGCAGCAATAGAATCGCCTTGTTTCCTTTTTTAAAATAAAATGATTGTGGCAATTTCATTCTTGTTTCACTCTCCAACTTCTGTAACGTTCTATTCCAAATTATATCAAGAAAAAAGCCTCCTGTCAGAACAGGAGACTTTAGGGTATTACGAACCTGATGATAAGTATGCTAGTATTAAAGCAACAATAACCCATACACAACCTAAAATAGTGGTTAATCTTTGCATAACAGCTTCGAAGCCCCGCGCTTTTTGTTTCCCGAATAGTTGATCTGCACCACCAGTAAAAGCACTTGCTGCACTATTCTGCTTGCTTGGCTGCATCATGACTGTAATTACGATTAACACAGATAATACGATAATTACGGCTAATAAAAAATTATACACGTGCCGAATCCTCCCTTAATCTCATACATATTGACTTACTTTATACTTTAGCACATATTCATTGAAAAAACCACATTATTTTTCTTCTTTCATTCGTACAATCTCGCTCTTTCGTGCCCTATTTTTCAATAGGAAAGATGCTCTTTTTTAGTAATACAGAAATTTAGACTGTATCAGTCCATAATCTTTGACATCTAGGGCGAACCGATTTATCATAATACGGTACCAATTGAAAATGAGCTATTTGGAGGCAATCATTATGGAAAAGAAAAAAATTGTCGTTCTTGGCGCTGGCTATGCAGGCCTTCGCGTGGTAAAAGGACTTCAAAAGAAAAACTTAGCTGCAGAAATTACTTTGATTAATAAAAATGACTATCATTACGAGTCGACTTATCTACATGAAGTCGCAGCTGGCACCAATTCAGCAACAAAAATTACCTTCGATCTAAAAAGTGTGGTGCAAAACACCGTTCATTTTATCCAAGACACTGTTACAAAAATTGAAAAAGAAAACAAAACAGTTGTTCTACAATCAGGTAAAAAAGTGGCTTACGATTATCTCGTAGTCGCATTAGGCTTTGAATCTGAATCTTTTAATATTCCCGGAGTAGAAGAAAATAGCTTCTCACTTGTGGATATTCCAACCGCTGAGGCGGCACAAAAACATTTACGACAAAAGCTTGCGAACTACACACTTTCTCATGATGAAAACGATTTGCGCATTGCTGTTTGTGGAGCTGGTTTTACAAGTATCGAATACCTTGGTGAATTAACAAACTTGTTGCCAAAATTAGCAAAAGAAATTCATTTTCCATTGGAAAAAGTAAAAATTACGTGTATCGAAGCAGCCGATAAGCTATTACCGATGTTTCCTGAAAATTTATCAGAATATGCCATTGATATTCTTAAAAAACGTGGGGTAACCTTCTTAGTGGGCACGCCCATTAAAGAAATCAAGCAAGGAACAGTTCTTTACCAGCAAGGAGAAGACCGAAAAGAAATTTCTGCTAATACTATTATTTGGACAACAGGTGTCAAGGGCAGCTGTGTCATTGAAAACTCTGGATTTGAATCACGTCGTGGCCGCGTAATGGTTAATGCTGATCTTACTGTTCCAGAAAACCCAGAAATCTTCATTATTGGCGATGTCAGTGCTGTAATGGATAAAACAACAAATCGTCCTTATCCAACGACTGCACAAATTGCCTTAAAGCAAGCCGATACAGTCGTTCCAAATCTTGTCGCTAAATTAAACAATCAACCAACGAAAGAATTCAGTTACGAATCAGCAGGAACGGTCTGCTCAATCGGTGACAATGAAGCCATTGCGGAAGTAGCAGGAAAACATTTCAAGGGCTATATTGCCTCCGTCATGAAAAAGGGAGTTGCAGATAAATCTTTATTACAAGTCGGTACACCTTCTGTACTGCTAAAAAAAGGCAGATTTGACTTCTACCATTAAAATAAATAAAAAAGCCACTGATTAGGGCACGAATAGTGTCCAATCAGTGGCTTTTTTTGAGATTATTTCAACGCCTTGATTCCTCTTATTAAGCGATCCAAACCTTCACTAATCTTACTTTCTGGTGCACCAAGATTCAACCGCAAATAATTTTTGCCCTCTCGACCATAAGTATCTCCACGCATAATGGCAACTTTTTCACTATGCACAAGCTGTTCTTGCAACACCTCCATGGTAAAGGGTTGTTGCCCCAGATTAATCCACGCAAGATAGGTTGCTTCCGGAATTTGAAATGGTAGGCTTAGCTCTGTCACGAGTTTTTTTTGAATCAATTTAAAATTGCGGTCGATGACCTGATTTAAATTGATCACCCATTTTTCTTGATTGTTATAACAATCCATCGTGGCTAGGAGCGCTAAATAAGGAATCGAAGACACCCCATCTCTTCCTTTTAAAATTGCTAAAAAAGCTGCCCGTAAAGCTGCATCTGGAACCACTGCGTAAGAGCCGCCAAGACCAGGAAGATTAAATGTTTTAGAAGGGGAAGAGAGTAAGACGACTGGGACCTTGATTTGATCCCGCAACTTCAAAATTGGCACGTGACATTGGTTCGGTCGCCGAACATCCATATGGATTTCATCACTAATTAGTGCAATTTGATAGTCATTACAGAGTGAAATTAATTGACGTAATTCTTGCTGTGTGAATACTCTTCCGGTTGGATTATGGGGATTACACAAGAGAAAAATTGTGGGAAGTTCGGTCGCAAGCAACGCTTCTAACGCAACGAAATCAATTTCAAACTGTCCTTGATTTTCGCTTAAAGAAAAGGAAATTAGTTTGCGTTGATTTTGAGCAATACATTGAAAAAAGGCATCATAGCAAGGGGTAAATGTCACTATTTTTTCATTTTTTTTGCTAAGTAATGAAATAAAAACCGATAAACTATAAATAACACTCGGGCTATAAATACACCAGTCTTCTGCGAATTGTGTTTGAAACTGCTTGGAAAACCAGGTCGTGATACTTTCTTTATAATCAGGATGATTCCAGCGTGTATAGCCAAAAAAGCCCTTTGAAACTGCTTGCTGCAGCACGTCCTTGGTTCCATCTGGAATAGTGAAATCCATATCAGAAATCGTAAAAGGCAATAAATTTTTTTCACCAAAGCGGTCTTGGACGTAATCCCATTGTGTTGAATAGGTTCCATAGCGTGAACGCTCTTCTTTAAAATTAGTCAAGTCCTTTTCCTCCTTCAAATGCCGCAAGTGTTTCCAGCAATAAGCGTATGCTTGCTTCCACATCTTTCAGACAAACGATGGAATGCCATGAATGACAGTAGCGAACAGGTACGCACAAAACCATGGTTGGTTTTCCCTGTGCCAGTTGAACAGAACCAGCATCCGTCCCGCCACCATTTAAAAGATCATATTGATAAGGAATTTCCTTTTCTTCCGCAATATTTTTGAAAAAGTCGATTAATGAAATAGCGCCTAGCGCAGTTTTATCAGCTAAAACTAACCCAGGTCCTTTTCCTAAAACACGCGTTGGGCGACTCGTAGCGTAAGGGGTATCTTTCCCATTCGCAACATCAAGCACGATGTTAATATCGGCATCAATCTTAGGTGCAATGACCTTTGATCCTCTTGTACCCGCCTCTTCTTGAACTGTTGCCACACCGATAAGCTCAATCTTGTTCCCAACAAATTGATTGACAACTTGAGAAACAATGGTACAGCCAACACGGTTATCTAGCGCTTTACCGATCACCATTTTGCCATTAAATGATTTTTGTGCCTCCGTAGCTGGAACAATCATATCGCCAACCTGGATGCCTGCTGCGACAATTTCTGCGGAACTAGTGGCGCCTAAATCAATGTACATTTCTGAAATGGGCACCAATTTATCTCCTTGCAAACTATTTTTAGGTAACGTTCCCACAATTCCTGTAAAAATATTGCCATTTTTACGACTGGTAATCCGAACTTTTTGCCCCAAAATCACATGTCCCCACCAGCCACCAATTGGTGAAAAATAAAGAAATCCCTTTTCAGTAATTTCTTTGACAAAAAAACCGACTTCATCCATATGTGCATAAAGAGCAACCTTTGGCTTCTTCGTCTGAATATCTCCAAAATAGAGATTGCCAAACGCATCCGTCGTTGCTTTTTGCTGCGTATGTGCAAGTAAATAATCGCGAACTGCTGCTTCTCTTCCTGAAATCGCATCTTTATTGGCTAATTCTAGTAACATTTTTTCTATTTTCATTCGATGACCATCCATTCTTTTGGAAATTTCGTTAAACATTCGACTGTTCCGGACTTCGTAAGTAAAACATCATCTTCAATCCGAATGCCGAACTTCTTGGGAAGATAGATTCCCGGTTCAACCGTAAAAACCATATTTGCTTGTACCTTTACCGATTGCTTCGGCGCAATATTGGGGTATTCATGACAAGACAATCCAATTCCATGTCCCAAATTATGTGAGAAATAACCAGCAAGATCGTGCTCTGCCAGAAAATGACGGGCTGCTTCATCGACCAAACCAAAAGAAGTCCCACCTTTGATTGTCGCAAGTGCGTTTATTTGTGCTTGGAGTAAAATTTGGTAAGCTTGTTCGATTTCTGTTCCCACTGTTCCAAAGCCAAAGGTTCGAGTAATATCCGAATAATAGCCATGATAAATCGAACCAAAATCAATCATTATCAGTTGATCTTTCTCAATTACTGCATGACTTGCATGCGCGTGCGGTAAGGCTGTTCGCTTTCCCGCTGCAACGATTGTCTCAAATGCTGGACCTTCACTTCCAAGGCGCTTACTCCGATAATCAATTTCATTGGCGAGTTCTAATTCAGTCATTCCTGCTTGAATCATTGGCAAAACCTCATGCAGGGTCTGATCCGAAATCGCTGCTGCTTTTCGAATAGCTGTACTTTCTTCTGGTGTTTTGATCATCCTTTGAAGCTCCACTACGTTCTTTGTCGGCACAAGCGTCACATTTGTTTGAGCAAGGGATTCTTGCAACAGTTTAACGGCTTGATAGGCGATTGTTTGACTTTCAAACCCAATTCGTTTAAGCGAAGCAAACTCTTTTAAAAGAGAATAAATTGACTCACCCACTGGTGCCACCCGCAAGGTTACATGGTTTGTCTGTTGTGCAGCTTGTTCTGCATATCGTCCATCAATTAAAAGCGTTGCAGTTGTCGGTGTGACAACCAATAAACCATTCGAACCTGTAAAACCAGAAAGATAACGCCAATTTAGTTTATCCGTAATGATTAAGCCATCCAAATTAAAAGAAGCCAATTGAGCTTGCACTGCTTGAAGTCTCATTTTTTTCTCCTCTTTTCTGCTTGTAATTCGTGCGAAAAAGAGGTGCGGCACAAAAATCTACCGTTACCTCTTCCTGTGATTAAAAATCAAGATCACCAAGTAAAGCCGCATCTTCATCCGAAATAACGGAAGTACTTTTCGTTTCGTTGCTCTTCTTTTCCATTTCAAGCTCTTGTTTTTCTAAGACTTTAAAGAAAGGCAGATATAAGAAGAAGGACAGCCCCACTTGAACCACCTGGATAATCACGGCCCGCCAATCAAAGCCAGTTAAAAATCCTTCAACAAAAACAGGAACATAAGGAGGATCAAAAATCGGATAATTTAGCAGCCCGATTTTCATCGCAATCATTGGTAACATGCCCACGAAAGCACCGCCAAAAATAAACGGAATCATCAAAACTGGGTTTAAGATGATCGGAACACCAAACAAAACCGGTTCATTGATTCCAAATAGCGAAGGCAATAACGCAACTGCTCCGACTTTCTTGTACCGTTGCGAACGACTCACTAGCATCGCCAAAACTAAGCCAATTGTCACACCAGAGCCCGTAAAGTTAGCAAACGCCGAAAGTGTGCCATTCGTAATCACGTGGGTCAACTGTTCTCCTGCTTTATGAGCGGCAATGTTTTCCGATAAATATTGAACGGCAATTGGTGATAAAATCGGTGAAAGTACCGCCGAATGGATACCGAAAAACCAGAAAACCAAACGCAAACACAGGATTGGGTAAATAATCCATAAAGAATCCAAGCTGCCAATCGCTGGAGCTAAGAAATTCATAATCACTTGTGGTAATAGAACACCACCTGTCAAACTGTCAACAATCGTTCGAATCACAATGAACAAAACACCGATCGCAGCAGTTGGCGTAATCAGCTCAAACGAACTAGAAACGAAGTCTGGTACTCCTTCCGGCATTTTTATGACTAATTTATGCTTCGTGAAAAATTGGTAAATTTTAACCGAAATAATGGCAATAAAAATTGCGGTGAATAAGCCCTTAGAATCAAGATAACTAGCGATAATATTGCCGTTTTTATCCACATCCATTGCCACAATCAAAAAAGCAATCGCCGAAAGCATCATCGAACCAATCGTGTACAGCTTATAGCTTTCACTTAAAAAATAAGAAATGGCCAACACAGCATACAAACCAACTAACCCAAGGGAAACCTTTGAAATAAGATCAAATACGTAGCCATAATTCTCAAACCAATTTGTGACAGAAGGAGCTTTGATAAATTCAGGAATGGAAGGAAAAATAGCAGCAATTGATCCAAGCAGTAAAACGGGTGTCATCACGACCATCCCTTTTTTAATTGCTGTTAAGTAGGGATTACGATCGACTTTATTGGCTATGGGAACTAATGTCCGCCGAATAAAATCTTCAAATTTTTCGAAGGTTCCTTGTTTCTTCTCTTGTTTCATTTTATACCCTCCTTAGGTAGTATTCGCTTATTGCGCTAATTTATTTTTTCGATAAGCAATAAGCGCTTGCTTCATAACAGTTGCGCCATCCATTGCGCCATAAATATCTGAAGTCAATAGGACAGTCGGCTTCTGAAGTTTATCGGCTTCTTCTTTGATGTAATCGTATTTATGGCTTAATTGCGGACCAACAAGAATCACATCGTATTCTTGAAGATAGCGATCTAGCTTATCTACACCGATGGCTTCCATGGGATAATCTTTTTCGGCTAATTTTTGAGATTGCTTGACGACTTTTTTCATGGCTTCCATCATCATTGTTGTTGAGAATCCACCTGCACAGACTAACAATATTTTCATTTTTATTCCCCCTTACTGATTTCTTGTGGTTTGTTCTTTTAACATGGCAATCATCTCTTCAATTAAATCTCTTGCCAATAGGCTATTCATTAAATGATCTTGAGCATGAACCGTTAAGAGTGTTAATTCCGTTTTTTCGCCATTAATTTCCTGTGTAATCAAACTTGATTGTACATCGTGTGCCACAATACTTTTTTCTTTGGCTTCATTCATTTTTTGAGCCGCGCCCTCAAAATCACCTTTGCGTGCCAAGCGTAGTGCTTCAAAAGCCGCACCACGACTATCACCCGCTGCAGAGATTATTTTAAAAATATTCAGTTCTTGGTCAGTCATTTTTTGTTCCTCTCCTCAATAGACTTTTTATATACGCTAAAAAATCTTCATAATCTTTGATTTTTTCCACTTCTTGATTTCGGTTTAAGTCCTCCATTATGGCAATCATCAACCGGCTGATTTCTTTGTGTAAGGTTAAGTGTTCTTTGTGAATATTCAATAAAAAAAGTAGCCGAACTTCTTTCTTTTGGTAGAAGGTCTTCGCTTTGAAAAACACGACCGAAATAACCTCTTTTTTAGCAGATGGCTCCATCGGATGAGGCCCCGCAATCCCTTGCCGATAAATTGTATCAATCAGACTTTCTCGTTCTAAAACACTCGCTGAATATCCTTTTTCAGCCCACTCTTGCTCCTCTAGCCTCTGGCTGGCCTTTTTTAGCACGGCAAGATAATCTTGTTCTGAGGTAAATTGAAACCATTCTTTTTTAAATAAACCGACTAATCTTTGATTTAGGTCAAGGGGTTTATCTGCTGCTTCCCGTAATAAGCTTAAATCTTGTTCAATTTTATGCAGATCGCGCTCTGTCATCATACTTGTTGTAAAAATAACTGGAATAAGCGGTTTATACGCTAATGGAACCGTTGAAATCAATAAATCATACTGCGATCCAATTCTTTCCAATTCATTTAAAGGAAACGTAGTGACTTCCGCGTTACTGAAAAGACGTTCGAGGTGAACCTTTAGCAAATAAGCAGCTCCACCACCTGTCGCACAAATCACCGCAATTTTCCGATAATTGTCCATCGCCTGATTTGCCTGTTTTTCTAAACTTGCCGCAAAGTAAATCGCAATATAGCCAATTTCATCTTTACTAATTTTTGTTTCTAATTTTTTGTTCAGCGTGGTAATAAACTCCAAAGAAAGGTTAAAAACATTGGCATACCTTGTGTAGATATCTTCAATAATCGGATTTTCTAGCTGATGCCCTGTATACAAACGTTGGAGTAAAGGAGCAATATGTAAATTTAAGGCCGTGGTCAGCGTTTCGTCCTGACTAAAGTCGGTATGGTAGCTCTGATCAATCACATGTAGCGCATCTGTAATGGACTCGGTTAAATGAATGGTTGCAGATTCATCGTTTAACACAGTAATTTTCCCACGTAGCTGCTCTTTTAAGTAAGTCTTTTCCGCTTCTGAAAAGGTCAGCTGATAACGCGGTGTTAAGTAGCGCACTATTTTTTCAGTTAAGCCGTCGTAAATTGTTTCTGTTGTCATTAGCGGACACGATTCGTCATGGATGCTATTATTTTGTGAAATACGAAAGCATAACAATTCAATGTGTTGAATCAAATTTTCAAATACGACATCGTTGACTTTCAAATGAAAAGCAGCTAAATCCTCCGTTAATTTTCGTCGCAAAGCTACTTGATCAAAATTTAATTTGAATTTTTGATATTTTTTGGTAAAGGGCGGCGCTTCCACTTGTTTTTTTAAGATCTTTAAAATAACTGTGCGTTTTTCTTTTTCACTTCCAATCACTCGAATACCGTAATGTGCTTTACTGTATAGCTTTAAGTGGTGTTTTTCCAATAAAATGTCAACGTGTTTGATATCTTTTTTTACGGTTGAAACACTTATATCCATTAAATCAGCTAGTTTTCCTAAGGTAATAAAATCATTGCTAAACAATAAAATCAACTGAATATTCTTAATGCGAGCAGTCGGATCATCGGTATCTAACCATGCTGTCGCCGCTAGTTCTTGTAAATACTTAGAAAAAGCCGCTCTGTCACTAATTTTCAGCCGATAGCCAATGCCACGAATTCGTGTGACCTGAAAACCAGCTGATGTGCCAATGTGTTCAATGAGTTTGAAATCATTTTGAAGTGTTCGCTCGGAAATCTCAAATTGGCTGGTAAGCTCTTTCGGCGTTACAAGCTGATTTTTTTTGAACAGATAGTTTATGATTCGCTCATGCCTCATCCTGATCTCCCCCACTTATGTGTTTATTCTATAATGTAAACCCTTTATTTAAAATGACAAATTTTTCAATTAAATTCTGCAAAAAGTAACTCCATTGATCGAAACCCTTATAACTATCAATTTATCATTTTTTATAAGAAGCTTTCAACTCTTTTTACTTCGCTATTTGTAAAAAAAAAAGAGAAACAGAAAACTCTGCTTCTCCATAAGAGATTTTACTAAAAACAACCGCCGATCAAAATTAAGTAGCGTCTGTTAAAAATTTAGTGTCGCTGCTTTCGCTTTTACAATTGATGATAGGCGGCAATAATCGCTTCAACAGTATAACCATATTCACGTATATTTTTTTCACCTGGCGCACTTGAACCAAAGCAATCAATCGCTAAAATTTTGCCCATTTCGCCAACATAGCGATCCCAACCAAAACTTGCGGCCATCTCAATTGCCATTCGTTTCTTAACCGTTCTTGGAATAACCGACTCTTTATAGGCTGCT
>JAATGB010000118.1 GCA_015654945.1 Lactobacillales bacterium
ATAAAGAAGGTGCGATGGATGTTCCAGCGATCAAGCAGGCAATTGAAGCAGCAGAACTAGAAATGGCAGGTAACGGTCGGATTCTGGTACGTCCTTCAGGGACGGAACCATTACTACGCGTTATGGCGGAAGCCCCAACTATCGAAGAGGTCGAATATTACGTGGATAAAATTGCGGCTGTGGTACAAACAGAAATCGGGATCGAATAGCAACACGTAAAGGATCAAGCAGAGGCTGAAAAATTTTTTCAGCCTTTTTGATGTGTCACATTAAAAATAAACTTTCATTAGTAAACAAAACATTTTTTTGTTTTGCTTTTATTGATTGATGACCAAACTTATATTCGATATTCTGACTTTTTTGTGGTAGAATTAGGGAATAATAAATGGTAAAGAAGGAACAACATGATAAAAAAAGATCTGCTTCAAAGTATTTTATGGCTTGTTATACTTGCTGGGGTTGTTATTTTAGTTCGAGTCTATGTTTTTTCGCCGGTCATTGTATCAGGAACTTCAATGGATCCCACTTTAGAAGATGGCGAACGTGTTATTTCTTTAAAGTTCACAAAAATAAAACGCTTTGATATTGTTACCTTCCAAGCACCAGATGATCCCACAAAAAATTATATCAAGCGAGTCATTGCCTTTCCGGGAGAAACAGTAGAATACAAAGAAGATACCTTGTATATTGATGGCAAAAAATATGATGAACCATACCTTGATGAATATAAAAGCAAAATGCCCACGGGAACACCGTTGACAAATGATTTTTCGCTGGAAACGTTATTTGGTTCAAGTACAGTTCCTAAAGGAAGTCTTTTTGTACTAGGAGATAATCGCCAAATTTCCAAGGATAGTCGAATTATTGGCTTTATTAATTCCAAAAAAATTTTAGGAGATGTTCGTTTCTCTTTTTGGCCGTTACATAAATTTGGCTTCATTAACTAAAGGAAGATAGATCATCTTAGAGAAGAAAGATGGTTTATTTTTTATTTATGGTTTATGTGAAGAAAGACAATTTAGCAAAGGATGTGCAAGATGAGTTTAGAATTTGTTCTTAACAAAGCAAGCCAACAACCTGAACAAACTCTTGTTGAAAAATCGTTGGAGTGGTTGGCCAAACGTGAGGGAAATCAAGTGTTTTATTTGGTTCCGAATCACGTGAAATTTGAAACTGAAATTCATATATTGGAATTAGTCAAACAGCAAGCTGCCATTTCAGCAGATCAGCCAGTTGTTGCAACGAACCTCCAAATTTTTAGCTTTTCGCGATTTGCATGGTATTATTTACAGCATACTGCTCATTATCCGAAGCAAGTGATCAGTGAAGCAAGTAAACACATGGTTATCCGCAAAATTTTGCAGCGCAAACAAACAGAATTGGTTCTTTTTAAAGGCGAAATACAGAAACAAGGCTTCATTCAGCAATTGGCAGACTTATTTGGTGAATTAGAACAAGGAAGGATTAGGATTGCCGACCTCCAAGAAATGATTGCCGAATTAGGCACAACTGCGAAAGAAGAAGATTTGCGCAAAAAATTAGCTGATTTTGAACTTCTTTATGCTGCTTATTGTGAGGAAACCGCAAATCTAGAATTAGAATCAAGCGAAGTCTTACAGCAGCTCGCTGATTATTTACGAGAACAAGACGTATCACAGGTTTTATTTGTTATTTCGGGTTTTTCAAAATTTACGGCGGTGGAGCTGGAACTTGTAAAGGTCTTAATTGAACACAGTGGCGCAGTAAAAATCAATCTTATTATGGATGAAGGAACGATTCAACAGGAACCGAATAGCTATGATTTGTTTTATGATGCAAAAAGTCTCTATTTTCAACTCTATCATTTTGCAAAAGCGCAAAAGGTTCCCGTTTTATATGACACAAAAATTACTGATAACTCTAACATTTTACCTGATTTTACAGCGTTAGATAACTATTGGTGTCAAACTCAAAATATGCAGAACTACCATGAAAATCATGCAATGAACGGATCAATTCAAATCTGGCAAGCTACTTCGACATATGGAGAAGTGGGTGCGATTGCGCGTGAAATTCGACGTTTGGTCGTTGAAGAAGCCTATCGTTACCGTGATATTGAAATCATTACCAGAGATATCGAGCACTATCGGGGTGTTCTTTTGCCTATTCTTAGACGGAATGAAATTCCGTATGAATTGAATCAGGAATTGATGTTGAAACAGCATCCGTTGTTGGAATGTGTGCAATCTTTATTTGCAATTTATCAACGAAATTATCGTTATACAGATGTTATGCGTTTTTTGCGAACAGAACTGTTTATTCCGAATATTAACGAAGAAACTCCTTTAGCTGACTGGTATCGCTTGAAAAATACGTATCGTGATCAGGTTGATCGGACTGAAAATGTGTTATTGGCTTATGGCTATGAAGGCTTTTATTGGACACAAGAAAAAGATTGGAAATATATCACGTATGATTTTGAAAACGACACAATTAACCAAGATAAAAATACCGTTATTGAAACATTATCAAATAAGACGCGCCACGATGTTAAAGAGGCGCTTGTGCCTTTTTTTAAAAAATTAGCACATTCCAAAGATGGCAAAGAAGCAGCAACTATTTTATATCAGTTCTTTGTTGATAATGGAATTGAACGACAACTGCGTTTTTGGCGCGATCAAGCGCTTGAAAAGGGCGCACTAGAAGAAGCGAAAGTTCATGAACAAGTTTGGCAAGCTTTCGTAAATTTGTTAGATGAGTTTGTCTATATAATGGGTGAAGCTCCTTTTGAATTTACGGATTTTATCGAGATATTCACAGCTGGGCTGGATGGAATGAATTATGGAAAAGTTCCCGCTACTTTGGATCAAGTAAGTATTTCACCCGTTGACTTGATTCATGCAAAAAAACCAAAAATCACGTTCTTATTGGGTGCAACGGATCAAACGCTACCAGCAAAATTAGAAAATAAGACGTTGCTAACAGATGATGAGCGCGAATTTGTTGATAGGCAATTAAATGAAGAGCAATTCTTGTTTCAGCATACTGGTAAAAGCTTGGCAAAAGAGCCATATGTTGCCTATCTTGCGCTACTTTCAGCAACTGAAAAGTTATATATAACGTATCCGACAACGAGTGATTGGACCAAAGATAGCACCCTATCTCCGTATATTATGCGTATTAGTAAAGAGCTGCATTTACCGATTCAGCGCAAGGCAAGTGAGCCTCCTATTCGAAGTACAAATTTTCTTGATTATATCAGTACAAAGGAAATGTTACTTACGGATTTAACGCATATTAAGCGTCAAGCCACCGAAGAAAAACAAGAAGTGCCAGCTTTTTGGCTTGCGTTAGAACAACATTTATTGAAAGAGCCGTTTTATGCAAAGCGCGTGCAGCAATTAGCGCAAAGCTTGCAAGCGAAGAATGTGCCAGAAGATTTACAAGAGAACATTGTTGAAGCACTTTATGGGGATACAATTTTTGCTTCTGTCTCTAAAATTGAAAGCTTTTATCAGTGTGAATATCAGTATTTTGTTACGTATGGCTTGCAACTAAAAGAGCGCGAATTATTTGGTTTGTCACCAGCGGCAACAGGTGAGTTTTTTCATGAAGCCTTGGATCAATTATTTAAAGTTTTGATCCGTGAAGGCTGGTCTCTTTCTGAACTGAGCCAAGAAGAAGTTCAAGTCGTTACAGAATCTATTTTGCAGCAGATGCTAGGTGAAACCAAGTTTGCAATTTTGAATGCGTCGAATCGGATGAATTATATCCGTTATCAATTGACGAAAACAATCCAAAGAGTGAGCTGGGCTTTAAAGATTCAAAGCGGTCGCACAGGGATGAATACGATTAAAACAGAGGTTCTATTTGGTCAATTTGCACAACAACAAAGCTTAGATAGTTTAGATTTTTCATTACGTAATGGGAAAAAATTAAGTGTTCGCGGCAAAATTGATCGCTTGGATCAAACAAGATTGGATGAGGAGATTTATTTAGCTGTTGTCGATTATAAATCCAGTGCGCATAAATTTGATTTTCGGGATGCATACTATGGTCTCGCGATGCAAATGGTGACGTATTTGGATGTTGCGTTGCAAAATGCAGTAAAATTGGTGGGCAAGCAAGCTTATCCGGCAGGCGCTTTTTATCTGCATGTCAAAAACCCCTTGATTGATGGTGAAGTTGCGCAAGAACAGCAAAAAGATGCCTTTTTGGAAGAGTTTGGCTATAATGGCTTGCTACTCCAAAATGATCAGTTACTGGAAAATTTAGATCAAACAATTGAACCAAAAGCCAAATCATTGATCTATCCTTTCAATCAAACCGCAAAGGGTGAAATGAAATCCAAGCAATTTGTCAGCGAAGCAGAGATGAAAAAACTTATTCAACATAACGAAAAGAAGTTTCGTTCTGCAGGAGAAAAGCTGTATAGCGGCAAAATTGATTTAAATCCTGCCTATCGTGATAAACAAAGAATCGCGTGCGGTCGCTGTCCTTTTCGAAGTGTCTGTACATTTGACGCAATGCTCAAGGAAAATAACTATCATCGGATCGAAAAGATGAATAAAGAGGAAGTTTTAGATAAAATGACGGAACAAGAAAAACCAGAGAAAGGTGGAGAAGTCTGATGGAAAAAGTGATTCCCTTCAAACCAGAAAATAGTGTTTATACAGATGGTCAATGGCAAGCTATTTATGATGAAGGTACCAATATTCTTGTCTCCGCTTCCGCTGGTTCGGGTAAAACTACTGTCTTGGTTCAACGTGTAATTGAAAAAGTGCGGAATGGAATGAACTTGGATGAATTGCTCGTCGTTACTTATACAGAGGCTGCCGCAAAAGAAATGAAAGAAAGAATTCGACAAACATTACAAAAGGCGATTCAAGAGGAAAAAGAGGGCGAATTAAAACGACATTTTGTGCGCCAACTGAGTCTCTTACCAACCGCAGCGATTAGCACGCTACATGCTTTTTGCTTACAAGTTATCCGGCGTTATTATTATTTAATTGAAATTGATCCGCAATTCCGCTTGTTAACCGATGAAACGGAGACAATTCTTTTAAAAGAAGATGTTTGGGAAGAGGTGAGAGAACGTTTATATGCGGAGCAGCAATCCCTCTTTTACCAACTAACAGAAAATTTTTCAAATGATCGTAGTGACGACGGACTAACCAGATTAGTTTTTTCCCTCTATGATTTTGCACGTTCTAATCCAGATCCGTTGTCATGGTTAAATACACTGAAGGACCAATATCAATTAACAGGAACGTTGAAAGACTCAACCTTATATCAAAAAATTTTGCGGCCACAATTACATGAAAAACTGCGGCAAGCACAAAAAAACGCTGAAGAAATGGTTTTTCTTGCACAAAGCGAACCGGATCTAAGCAAGGCAGCAGAGTTAACGCAAAAGGAAAGTGACTATGTTACGCAGTTGCTGCACTGTTTAGAGGCAGATCAGTTAGAAGCAGCTTATGAGGAGATCACCGCGATTTCGTTTGATCGATTTTCAGGTGCTAAAAGGAGCGCTCCTGATGACGTGAAGGAAACAAGTCAGAAGGTTAAAGTATTACGTGATAGGAATAAGAAAATTTTAACTGATTTGCGCAGTGATTTTTTTGCTCATTCGCCGAAAAAATGGCTGGAACTTATGCAAAAGGCGACACCACTTGTCGAGGAAATGGCGATAGTCACTGCAATCTTTGATCAAGAATTTCGTAAAAGAAAAACAGAAAAAAATGTGGTCGACTTTAATGATTTGGAACACTTTACTTTAAACATCTTAGCAACGAATCTTGATGGACAATGGCAGGCTTCCGAAGCTGCAAGCCATTACCGCGAGAAATTTAAAGAAGTGTTAGTCGATGAGTACCAAGATATTAATCAGTTGCAGGAAAGTATTCTTTACTGGTTAAGAGCACCAGATTCCGCTACGGGCAATTTTTTTATGGTAGGCGATGTCAAACAGTCAATCTACTCCTTTCGTTTAGCAGATCCAACTCTTTTTATTGAAAAATACACACGTTTTTCCCAAGGAAAAGAGGGTCGTCGAATTATTTTGGCTGAAAATTTTCGTTCGAGAAAAAATGTCCTTGATTTTACAAATCTAATTTTTTCACAACTGATGGATGAACGTGTGGGACAGTTAACCTATGACCAAGATGCACAGCTAGTTAATGGTTATAAAAATTTTCCAGATAAAGAGGGATATGATCCAGAACTCTTGATTTATGAAACGGGAAAAGAGCAGAGCGATCAGACAGAAGAAATTGTGGAGATGGATGAACAATTTGTGATTGATGATCGAACAGAAGGTGAACTGCGAATGGTCGGTAAAAAAATTCAAGAATTGATCAATAGTAAGCAAACGATTTATGATAAAAAAAATAAAAGCGAACGTCCGGTTAATTATCAAGATATCGTTCTTTTGACTCCAACAAAGAAAAATAATTTAGTGATTTTAGATATATTTAAAGAGTTACAAATTCCACTTTATTTAAGTGATACACAAAGCTATTTTCAAGCCACCGAAATTCGAATTATGGTTGCGTTACTGCATATTATTGACAATCCTTATCAAGATATTCCCTTAGTTTCTGTTTTACGTTCCCCAATTGTTGGACTAGGTGAAAACGAATTGGCCTTGATTCGTTTGCAAGATAAAGAAGGTTCTTATTTTGATG
>JAATGB010000195.1 GCA_015654945.1 Lactobacillales bacterium
AAAAATGATCGGAAAAAGTTTTTTCCATTGCAATCCTCCTCCTAAATTTTTGCTTACACTCATACTTTATTATGAAACCGTTTGCACCACAAGCTTCACTTTTTCCGTATCACTACGGCAATTTTTTATTAGTTATTTAAAGCGTGGAAAGCTTGGTATTTATATTCCATTTACTAAATTTACGATTCAATAAAAATGAATAAAATTTTCCTTTATTTTGTCACTAAAAAAAACCATATATCAATTGATACGTGATTTTTTATTTTTCAATTCTCAATAACGTTACAGGAATAAGTAAATCCGCACAGCAACCTATCTTTGATCAATTTTTTCAAGGAGATCCTTCGCATAGTAAAGCAGGCAATGGATTGAGCTTATCAATAGTAAAACGAATTTGTGTGCTCTACGATGCCTCCATTTCAGTAATAAGTGAACTAAATAATGGCAGTACTTTTACTATTCAATTTTTTAAATACGCTTGACTAAATTGCTTCGTTTAAGGAATAGAATAACTCGTACAAAAATTAGGTTTGAGATACAACTTCTAAGATACCCGCTCCATAGTAGAAGGTGGTTTTTATCACATACAAAAAAGATAGATTTGAAAATTTATCAAATCTATCTTCCTATAAAATTCATTCATCAGTTCTTATTGACAAAGGGTTTCGACGCGATTTCACTAACGTTCCCGACTGGAATCGAACCAGCGACCTATCGCTTAGGAGGCGATCGCTCTATCCTACTGAGCTACGAGAACAAAAAAGACACTGCATCAATCATTTTAAAGTGAAAAAATCATTCTGTCAACTGTCTTTCAAGTGAAATAATTAGGGTATTCTTTATTCGGAAAAAGTAGTGGCTGTTTCATATTTTGAAAGAAATTCTTTTTCGATTTTATCCCATATTGGCGTTGCAATCCCGGCTTTTACTTTCAACTCTTTAAAAGATTAAAATAAAGCATAGATTTCGGCATAAGATCCTTTCACAATACGATTCAGGGGCAATTTGTAATAGAATTTATTAAAGCAATAGGTAGCACGTTTATACTTTCTTATCATTTTTCCTTGGATGGCAGGCGTAATCGAATAGCCGAGCTTTTCTAACACATCAAACCCTTCTCCGATCGCTGCTGCCATATCCTTCAGTGCCTGTTTGTCTTTCGAAAGTTTCTTCAAATTATCCTCATATATGTAATGAGTCGCATTCATTGCTGCGATATATACATAATGAGTTTTTAACCAAGCATCCATCTCTTCTTGATAACGAACTTTATGATTCTTACCTAGTGCTTTTTGGACCAAGGGATAAACTGCTTTTTTTGCTTCTAGCTCCCCAATCAGCACATTTCCTCCGCCATGAATTGACAGCACTTTGCCAGTTTCTGTACGCATTCCACCACTCGTTTGAAAACCAAAAGCAACTTTTTTTCGCGTTTTACTGTTTGTACATATAAAATCACGCATGTCTGCAGCGCTTGCGTTATTTCCCATCAACACAATATTTTCACTGTTATTTTCAGCCAAAATTGGCAAAACAGATTGAAACTGACCATATTGCATCACAACAAAAATTAAATCATAGATATCCGTTTTTTCAAGATTGTAGATCACTTTAACTGGATCGACCGTTTCTTTTCTCTGAAAATAATGCCGAATTTCAATTCCTTTAGTTTGTAATTCTTCATACCTTTTTCCTCTTGCAATCATCGTTACGTCATGATCTGCCTGAATTAAAGTATGCGCGAGGTAACTTCCGATAACGCCCGCACCGTATACAGCTATTCGCATTCAACTAACCTTCTTTCGATAAAAATATACTGAACAAACATGCATTAATAGACATTCGTTCAGCAATAGAATTATAGCAAGCGGCCACTATTTTTACCATCATCAAATGACAGGCTTTTGTTAGTTACTGAACAACCGAAGGCATTTTGTCTTGCAAATACGCAGCTATTTCCCATAAATTATCTGTTATTTATGTCTGCTAGCAAAGTCCATAAAGATTCCGATACTTCCTCAACCGAACAAGGTTGATCATTTAGAACCCACCAAATAATTACGCCGATAACTGCCGAGCTATAAAATTGAAGGAAAACATCCGGTAGGGTTTTTTCACGTCTTAATGTCTTAATTGAATGGGCAAATAACTGCTCTTTAAAATGATTTTCACCACTTTGTTTGAATAAAATTTTATATAAATTGGCGTGTTGTGCCAAATAATCAAAAGAACGTACAAATACGTCCTTCGACAAAACTAGTGAATTTTCCTCATTCTTTAAGCACGTGCTGAAAAGATTCTCAATATTGGCTTCAATACATTTATCTAGTAAATCATACTTATCTAAAAAATTAGAATAGATCGTGCCACGACTTACATCTGCACCCTCCGCAATCTCATTCAAGGTGATCTCTTGCAGCGACTTTTTAGAAAGCAATTGGATAAACGCATCCATTATCGCTTTTTGCGATTTTCGTCTTCGTCTGTCTAACGGATTCATTTTACGAAACTCCTTTCCAATTTGTTCAGAATTTTCTTCCACAAATGCGCCACTAATAGATCGTAATAGACACTATCGGCTCACTCGTTCATTGCTCATCATCTGATACCTTACTATCATAGCATAATAAAGAACAATCGTTCAATAACACACAATCGTTTCGTAATTAGGCGCACGTTTCCCATAAAAATTTCGCATTATTTTAAGTTTGACTTGGACAGGCTTTATTTTATTGATTTTTTTACAGCTAAACAACAAAACTATTCCTTTATGGGCTAGTCATTTATTTAGTAGTTGGTAGAATTCGTTTATTGAGAGTAACTCTCTCTCGATTAAAAATCAATTACGCTTTCCAATTAGTGCTTTCTGTCGCTCATCAGCGCCGTTTTTCTTCCTAGTTATTATCTAGACGAAATAAATTCCCGTGCAAAATATGCTCCGAATCACAAGCGCTCTTTTGCTAATACGCTTTTTTTAGAAGCAAAAAAAGGACAAACAATGATAAACACTAAAAAATCTTATTAGACTTTATTATCGCCTAATAAGATTCTTCGATTATTTTTAGCACTTTCATAAATTGTTTCTTATGTTATACCACTAGTTAGTGGCAAGCTCTTTTTTCAATTCTTGATCGGTTGCTACTTTAACAAATGGTGAATAAATCAGAACTGATAGTAATAAGTTAACTGCTGCTAACACACCGCCAGCAACACTTTTTGTTGCCAAGAATCCGCCAATAATTGGTGGTGTTACCCATGGTGGCATAACAGTTGCTGCTGGAACTAGACCCGTACTCGTCGCAAAATAAGCGACCGTTACTAATACAATCGGTGTTAAGATAAAGGGAATAAACATGATTGGATTCAATACAATCGGTAAACCGAACATTAACGGTTCATTAATATTGAATATACCTGGTGCTGCAGCTAAATTATTGACAATTTTATATTGTTTGTTTTTCTTGCCAAACAAGAAAATTGCAATGACTAACCCAAAAGTTGCTCCAGTACCACCTAAGTTTACAAAGCTATCAAAAAATGGTTTATTGACAATATAAGGAATTGCTTTCCCAGCTTTTAGTGCTTCAATATTTGCTTGTATCGCAGGTGCATTAATTGTTTGCATTAACGGATCAATCATATTCGCTCCGTGAAGACCAAAGAACCATAAGAATGGTGTAATAAATGCTAATAATAACGCAGATGGATAAGAATTTGCTAAGCCCATAAATGGTTGTTGCACCGTTTTATAGAAAGAAGCAATAATATCTTTAACACCAAATCCAGCGAAAATTGCAGCAACTAACCCAAAAATACTGACAATAATCATTGCAGGTAACAAAGAAGCAAATGCTTTTGCTACTGCTGGCGGAACACCGTCCGGCATTTTAATAACTAATTTATCATTCGCAACAAGACGTACATATAATTCTGTTGAAATAATAGCGACAATAATAGCAATAAACAATCCTGTCGAGGACATTCCTGTTGCGCCACCAAGTGCAAAGAATGAGCCTAATGAAACCACCCCAGCGGAAACACCATCTTTGCCATAGCCAGCAGCTAAATTATGTGCAATGAGGTACGCAATTAGAACTGATAGAATCGCAAATGTACCATTCCACACACTTGAACCAAAGCCTTTCCAAGCTTCTCCCTGAAAAATATTATTCATTAACCCTTGAAATCCTGGAATCGGTAAATTATTCAAAAGAGTTGCAAGTGCGCCTAAAATCATCAATGGCATGGTCACCATAAAGGCATCACGAATCGCAACTAAGTGACGTTGTGCACCTATTTTGCTCGCAACAGGAATAAATCTTCGTTCCATAAACTCAACAAATTTATCCATTTTAATCCCCCTATAAAATTTTTTATGTATAAAGCATAAGGCTTTATTACCTATAATAAAATTAGCGTTAGGCCCGAAGGCCCAAGCTAATTTTCATAAGATTATTTTTCTGCCAATTTCTTGTACAAATCAATAATCTCAACTGCCAAATCTTTGAATGCAATCGCCGTCATCAAATGATCTTGACTATGAACTGTAAGTAAAGTTACGGTTACATGTTCACCTTGTGCTTCTTGCGTGAGCATTCCCGTTTGAGAATGATGTGCTTTTACTAATGATTCATCTGCATCTTTAATTTTTTGATCTGCTAACTCAAAATCACCTGTTTTGGCAGCTTGGATCGCTTCCATCGCGTCGCTTTTTGCATTACCGCCATTCATGATTAAACCCATGATCGCTTCTAAGTTTTCTTGATCCTCCACTACTTTTTCCCCCTATACTTATTTTACGAAATCGTTATTCACCAATTAGCTTCAAAGCTTGCGCTAAGACATTCGTGCCATTCATCATGCCATAATCACTCATGTTAATGACTTCTAATGGAATTCCCTTCGGTGCAAGTTTTTGTTCAAACTGTGATTTCATAAAACGGACTTGAGGTCCTAAAAGTAGAACATTAACATCTTTCTTTTCCAAATTTGCGTCTGCATCTGAAGCTGAAACTGCGAAAATATCTGCTTCAATTCCTTGTTCATCTGCTGCTTTTTGCATCTTCGTAACCAATAAGCTGGTGCTCATACCTGCTGAACATACGAGCATAATTGTTTTCTTTGCCATGTGAATCACTCCTTAAATTTATCTTTTACACTTATTATATAAGCAATTATCGTGCCAACTTCACAAAAAAAAAGCCTGGTTTCACAAGCTTTCTCTCTCACACTATTTTTACACACTAGAATTTACATTACACACTACGATTGGTTTTCCACAAAATTTTGATTAATCCGATTTTCAATAAACATTTGTGTAATAAAAGCAATCTCCGCTTCAGGAATTTTGATCCGATATTGTTTTTCCACATTCATTAGATTCGTGCGAACAGCATCCATCTCAATTCGATACAGCTTCTTAAATTGCTCTAGGTTTTTAAATTCACGATTTTCTTTCTTTTGCAAAATGGTATCCACTAAAAAAGCTAAATGAATAATAATTCCCGCATCGACTCCCGGTTCGACAATTAAATGCAGATCACTTTGGACTTGATGAATTAATTTTTGGAGTAGCGTCAAAAGCTTTTGAACCGAATCGACACTTTTGATCGTTCCTTCTAGCGAAGTGACCATTTGTTCAAGTGGCACATCATCCGCTGCGATTCGTTTAAAAATATTTAATTTATCATTATTAAAAATATCAAAGGCCGAGAAAAAGGGGATATTTTGATATTCAATATTGACTGTGCCCACAATTGCCTTTATTTCGTAGACTTCCATTAAATCATCGATATGCTTTTTAAAAGCTTCTTTTTCAAAATACTGCATGGTAATAATTTCGATACGCTCTGTGTCCACAACCGGTAAAATCCGGTCATATATTTTAGCGGCAACCCCTTCTCCTGTAAAACAAGTTACCACAATGGCTTTGCGCAAGTCTTTTTGGCTTTTAAATTGATTCCGTACCATACTTTGGAAGGACATTTGGACATTTTGATAAATATCTTCTAAACTACGTCCCATGCCAGCCATTCTCACTGCTTCCAACACACACATCGTCGTTACCATCGAAATCGCTTTCGTACGAATTCCTGTTTCCTCGTAGATCATATTTCCAAACGTATTTAACGAACCCATATCTGTTAAGAGTAACAAGCCACTAGACAACTGTTCTTTATTGGTTTCAACATATTCTTTTAACTGATTATATGCTTGGCGGACTTCCATGGTTAGTGGCATATTCAATGCCGTTCCCGTCTCTGTATTTAGTAATTCTTGCACCGCCTCTAACATGCTTGAAGCCGTTGATTTGCCATGCATCAATAAAACAACTGCAACTTTGTTTTCCATTGCCGCTTTTTTCTCGGTCATGTCCATTGAAAGAAACATCGTAATAAACCCAATTTCATCAAATGGAATTTCAATCTCGAACTGTTCTTCAATCAAACCAGAAAGCTCAATTGCGACTTGAAACTCTTTAGAGTAATTTTTACGAATATTATTTAGATTAGGATGAATAATTGACTTATGGTCTTTAATCCTTTCGAGACTGCTTTGTAAATGAAGGGCAAAGGTAAAGCGCGATTTTACATTGTATGTGCGGCCTAACTTTTCCTCTGCGATGTCATAAAGCTTTTCCGTAAGATCCCAAATTTCGGTTCCAATAATTTCGCGATGCAAATCATTGCTCGCCAGCTCTTTCACATATTCTTGAAAATATTGATCCACATCTGCTTCGATCAATGCTTCTAAATCAATCTTTTCTAACTCTCTCGACGTTAACGTCGAAACTTTTTCTTCTATTGTATTATAAACTTCCATGCTTTGTGTTGGATCTTGTGACCAAACCACTTCATCTGCTCCAGCATCAAATGTCAAATATTGACTATGCTTGTCAACAAATCGATCAATTCTTTCTGGTGCTTCCTTAATTCGAAGCAAGCCTTTTTGGACTTGTAGCGGCAAATCCTTTTGAATGACGGTTAAATAAGGTTCATCGTGCGTCCGATAATGCAAAAAAGCTTTCGCACAAACTAGTTTTAAATCCCTTTTGACTTGTCCAATATTTCCTTCTGCATCATATAACATAAACGCTAAAATCGCGTCTCGTTCCACGATAATCCGCTGATTTAAGCGACTTGCTTCTTGCTTAATAAATAACATCACAACTTCATACCGTTCATCGATTGAGCGTTCTTTTAAGGATGGTAGATTGATCGTCATCGGAATTCGACGGTTAAAGGTCGATAGAAATAGCGTAGAAGATTCCGTTGTGGCGCCAATAATTTGAACCGTTGCTTCATAAGTTACCGAGCTTTCACCCAAAGGGCGATAAATTCCTTTGTCAATAAACGTGAACAACATTTCCTGTCCTTCGGGAGGCAAGCGATGAATTTCATCTAAAAATAAAATTCCTTTATCTGCCTTGGAAATTAATCCTTCCCGGTCTTCTGTTGCACCCGTATAAGCCCCTTTTTTTACACCAAAAATTTGGGAAAAAAGTAGCTGTGGGTTTTGTGCGTAATCTGCACAGTTAAATGAAATAAAAGGAGCATCGGCTGCCAACATCTCAGCTTGAACTGCAAAATTATACATACACTCTGCAAACAAAGACTTCCCCGTTCCTGTTTCGCCAAAAATAATCGTATGTAACCCATGAGGCGGATACAAAATTGCGGCTTTTGCTTGCTGAATACTGACTTTTAACGATTCATTATGGCCAACTAAATTTTCAAAAGAAACGGTTTCCTTTTCATGCTCCTTCACCTGATCGGTATTTGCTTTGAAAATAACCGGACGACCTTCCACTTTTTCGACCGCTAGCTCTTTCGCTAATTCATTTAAATAACGACTGACATTCGTTCGATCAAGCACAAGTGTGTCCGCGATATCGGTAGCATTCATGCCCTCTGGATGATCTCTTAGTAAATCAAGAATTTGCTGTTTTCTATTTGGCATAGTCTTCCCTCACTTATGATTCACTTTTCTTCTTTCTTGCCCCTTTATTTTTTTGATCTTTCTTTCTTTTTTTCTTTTTCTTATAAATTTCTGTTGTTGCTATTTTTTCAGGTCTGATTTTTTTCTTTTTTGGCATTTCTGTGGTCGGAAAATTTGTGCCTTTTATCTTTGGTTTCGCTTGTGGGTTTGTTTCGATTTCCTTTTTTTCATCATGCGGTCTTTCAGTTACTAGCTCACTTCCATACAGAAATAGCTCGTTCACTTCCAGCTCATTTTTCTTGATTGCTTGCTTTAGATCACGAAAGCTATGTGCATCAACAAAACTGATGACTTCACCTGCTTTACCCATTCTACCGGTTCTACCTGAACGATGAAGATAGGCTTCAGCAGTGTATGGAATATCATAGTGAATCACATAAGGTAACGCAACAAAATCTAAACCGCGAGAAGCAATATCTGTAGTTAACAACAAAGAAACCTTTCCTTCAGCAAAAGAATGCAACGCAAGCTTACGCTCCATTTTCGACTGATCTGATGCTAAGGTTGCAACGGGAATGCCTTCATAGAGAAGCTTACTTGCAACGTCTCCAAGATCACTTAATTGATTAAAGAAAACAAGTCCACGAAAATCAGGAACAAACGTTAATTTTTTCAAAAGATCCGCACGTCTTCTGGCAGAAACTTGCAGATAATGATGGTGAATATTTTTGGTCGACTGATCATCCGCACGAACATCAATTAGAATGGGTTCCGTTTCGAGATTTTCTTTGATACTTTCAGGTAATTCTTTCACGGTCGCAGAAAAGAAAACTTTTTGACTTTCTTTTTTAACGGTTTTCAACGCTTCTTGGGTCATCTGTACATCGGAATCTTGCAATAATTGATCAACTTCATCTAAGACAATTGTTTTCAGTTGATGCGCCTTTATCTTTTTTGTCCGAACTAATTCCACGACACGTCCTGATGTTCCTACGAGAACTTCCGGCTTTTCACGTAATTTTTCTTTTTGCCTTTGGACATTTGCGCCACCAATTAACCCTTGAACATTCAGTCCGATCTCATTTCCCCATTCTTTCGCAATCCGATTCACTTGAACAGCCAGCTCTTGGGAAGGAAGTAGAATCAATAACTGGTTACCTGCTCCTTTTTCAACATTCAACAATAACGGTAATAAATAAGCGAGCGTTTTTCCTGAGCCAGTTGGGGCAATTCCGATAACATTTTTTTGTTGCTTTAGCGCAGTAAAGCTGGCCTTCTGAATGGCTGTCAGCTCTGAAAATCCTTCTGCTTGCCATTTTTTCTGCCATTTTTCTGGTAATACTTCTAAATTGACGGTTTCCATAACTTCCTAACTTTCTACTTTTTATTTGTGGTCCGCAGCAAAAACAATGCCTGCATCTTTACGCAATTCCGCGATGATGGTGTGCACAGTTTGTGTAACCTGTAACCAATCTTCGTAATGTTGTAATTGATCTGAATCAGTGGGATGATTTAACACTGCTGCAAAATCTTCGGCTTCTTCTACCATTGGATTTTCTAATTGCTGACAAGGAATTTCTTTGATGTCTTGCGTTTCTTGTTGATAAATTTTAATCGAAGAAATGCTGTTCACACTATCTAACAGAATTGTTTCTGTTTCTCCATATATTTCAGAAGGTAAAAAACTATTCGCGATTTTACCTGTTTGCAAGGTGACATCAAAGTCTTTGTATCGCAAAATAATGGTACCTAAGCCATCCACACCTGTCCGGATTTTTCTGGTGAAATAGTACGCTTTTTCTGGCTTACCAAACCACGCGACTGCTGCATAAATCAGATATATCCCTAAATCCATCACACTGCCACCCGAAAATTTCAATGAAAAAATATTCGGTTCTTCTCCAGCTAATACATTAGCATATCGGGAAGAATATTTCATATAGGTAAAATTCGCTCCTAAAATTTTAGCGGGTAACACTGCTTTGACGTTTGCCACGCTTTTTTCATGTAAATTTCGAGCCGCTTCAAAAAAGAAAAGTTCTTTGCTCTTTGCAAGTGCAAAAATTTCTGTCATTTCTTCAATAGTCGAAAAGGCTGGTTTCTCCACAATTACATTTTTTCCTGCCAACAGGGCTTGCTTGGCTTGTTCATAGTGCAAGCTATTAGGTGAGGCGATGTACACAACATCCAGATTTTGTAAACTGAAAAATGCTGCTAAATCGGTTGCATAGGTGATTTCCGAACCATATTTTTCGCCAAATGCGCGCGCTGTTGCCTCTTTTCTTGAATAAACTGCCGTTAACTCATATTTTTTTGTTGCATACGCTGCTTGAATAAATTGATCCGTAATCCAATTTGTACCAATAATGCCCATCCGTATCATTTTTGTTCTTCCTTTCTTTTGTTAGGATCAATAAAATTTGTATTGGGACGAAAAGGAATTTCCGTCTTTATCTGAATCGTATTTGGTGTCACTTGGCACGTATAAGCTATTACATTAAGATCCGCACTCATTCCTTGTTCAATGGTTTGCGCTAATTCTGGTTGCATCTTTGTATGAATGGTTGCGCTCTGGACAGCTGCAAGCTGAACGATAAATAGCAGATAAATTTGATAGCCCGCTTGCCTTGCATGTAATAGCTCCTGCACATGCTTCAAGGCTCGAACAGAGGGGGCATCAGGAAACGCGCCAATTTTTTGATTTTCAAGTGTCATTCCTTTCACTTCAATCAGGACTTTTTCTCCTAATGACGTTTCAACAGATAAGTCAAAGCGCGAATGTCCATAGGTCACTTCTCTTTTCACTGTCAGAATTTTTCCCTTTACATGTGCAAGTTGAATTTTTCCTTGCGTAATTCCATCATAGGCAAGCTGATTGGGAACTTGACTATCAATATTAATCCATTGTCCCGCTTTTTCAACCGCAATTAGATCATACGCTGTTTTTCTTTTGGTTGAAGGCTGATAATTGACGGCAACCTTTACATTCTCTCTCAATAATTCTTTACAGCGTCCTGTATTTTTGACATGAACGACGATTTCTTCTGAATCTAATAGACAAATCGCAATAAATCGGTTTTCTCTGCGGATAAATTTTGCAATCGAGACCTGTTCATACTCTACCACCCCATCACTTCCTATTCTTCTAAACATTACCACATTTTTCCAAATTCTGCATTTTTTCAGAACAATTTCTAAAAAAAAAAATACATTTCAACGCTAGCAAACATTTGCTACCATTAAAATGTACCTAAGTTCTTTATACTAATTGATATTTTTTAAATGCGTGATAAATTCCGTCTTCTTCCACTGATGATGTAACGTAATTTGCTAACCTCTTCAATTCTGGCTGACCATTTCCCATTGCAATTCCGACTTCACAAAATTGAAACATCTCAATATCGTTCAGTCCATCACCAATAGCAATCGTTCCCACTGAACTGCGATCTAAATGTTGTAGTAAAGCTTCAATCGCGACCGCTTTATGAATACCTGGAACCAACAGCTCACCGCTCTCTTTCCCAAATGCGGGCACCGTACATTGAATCACTTCAAATTCAGCCGCAAATTCTTGCTTAATTCGTTCAAAAGAAACTGTCTGACTTTCCAAAAAACACGCTTTATTGATTTCTTCTTTGTATAAATCTTTCTCACCAAACAGTAAAGCATCAATAAAGGGATGCGTTTTCTCAGAAGCAGGTAGCATTTGAGCATTTTTACCAAAAAGCATTTCTTCTAGTCGTAGACGCAAGTTTTCGCTTGCAAATAATCCACCATTTGATTCCAAATAAAAGTCAATCTGATGAGCTTGAAAAAAATCAACCATGTGACGAACTTCTTTTGCTTGCATCTGCTTGTGATAAATCATTTTTCCTTCCGATTCGACAAACCCTCCACCAGCACCAATGATTCCATCAAAGCCAATTGCTAAAATTGGTGCATAGATCTCCGGCTTCGATCTTCCTGTACAAAGGTAGACCTTATGTCCTTTTTTTCTAGCTGTTTGAATCGCTTTAACTGCACTGATTGGTACTTTTTCACCTTTTGTGACTAACGTTCCATCCACATCAATAAATATCATTTTATGTTCCATTTTTCGCTCCTATTTTATCGCTTTTATTTTACTATAGCCAGCTTTCAACTAAATTACCATCGTTTCTTGTTTTTACTCAAAAAACAAATTATTTTTTACTTACTTAAATTTACTTAATTTTTTTCAACTATTCTTGTGTAAACAATAGAAAGCACTTACAATAAAAAAAAGGAGATGATTTACATGGAAGAATGGTTGCTCTATTTAGAACAGCTCCGTTCGATTGCTCAGGCTGGTCTCCACTACACCAAGGATGTTTACGATAAAGAACGCTTTGAACAACTGCTTTTATTGACAGAAAAGGCCCTCCAACCAATCGATGATACTGAAAAAACAACAATTCGTGATTACTTAACTCATGAGCAAGGATACATTACCCCGAAAGTCGATGTTCGAGCAGTTGTGATCAATGTCAAGCAAGAACTTTTACTTGTGCAAGAAAAAGCGGATAATTGCTGGTCTCTTCCTGGCGGCTGGGCTGATATTGGTTATACGCCCAAAGAAATTGCGGTAAAAGAAGTGTGGGAAGAAGCGGGTATCAAAGTCCAAGCAGATCGCCTACTACGTGTTGTCGATAATAAACATCATGACTTCCCTGAAAGTTTATTTCATACATATAAATTATTTATTGCCTGTACACCTTTAGAAACGACGATTCAATCAGGAATCGAAACAGCTTCAGTGGCTTTTTTCCCTTTTGATCATATAGCTTCCCTCCCTTTATCAACCGAACGAAATACGTTTGAATTGATTAAAGCTACTTATAATCAAGTTATTCAGCAAGATCCATTGACAGATTGCGACTAAAAAAAGTGAAACGATTGAACATAATCGTTTCACTTTTTGATTAGTTTCCAGCTGCATTTAGACGGATAATTTCAATGATAGTTGCTGCTGTTTTTTCCATTGCTTCAAGCGCGATAAACTCATATTGTCCGTGAAAGTTTTCGCCACCTGTGAATAAGTTAGGCGTTGGAATTCCTTTATAAGAAATCTTTGAGCCATCCGTTCCACCGCGAAAGGGAGCAACAATTGGTTCAATCCCAAGATTTTTCATTGCCTGAAGGGCTAAATCCACTGGATAAAAATCTTCTTTAATGATATCTGCCATATTATAGTACTGATCGAAAATTTCAATGGTTAGTCTTTCTTCGCCCACTTCTTGATTGATCGCATTCACCTGTTCTTCTATAAACGTTTTTCGTGCTTCAAACGTTTGATGATTATGGTCGCGAATAATATACACCAATTCTGCATAAGCAACTGTTCCTTGAAATTTATGCAGTAAATAAAAGCCTTCGTATCCTTCAGTTTTTTCTGGAACTTCTTCGCTTGGAAGGCGCGCATCCAGCTGTTCGCCTAATTTAATTGCATTAATCAAACTGTTTTTCGCTGTTCCTGGATGTACGCTAACTCCGTCAATTTTAATCGTTGCTTGAGCGGCATTAAACGTTTCATATTCAAAATGACCCACCGTACCACTATCAAGGGTATATGCGTATTTTGCTCGAAAACCCGTTGCATCAAACAAATCAGCTCCTCGTCCAATTTCTTCATCTGGACCAAAGGCAAACCGAATCTCACCGTGAGGTAATTCAGGATGAAGCAAATAATATTCAGCAGCTTCAATAATTTCCACAATTCCGGCTTTATCATCTGCGCCTAACAAGGTGGTTCCATCCGTAGTAATCAGCGTTTCACCAAGATAATTTTTTAGGTTAGGAAACACATCTGGCGAGAGGCTAATTTGTTTTTCCTCGTTTAGAAGTAATGCTTGTCCTTCGTAATTTTCATGCACCAATGGTTGAATATTTTCAGCTTCATAATCAGCTGTATCTAAATGTGCCACAAAGCCAATGATTGGTTCTGCGATCGTATGATTTGCTGGTAATGTCGCCGTTAAAAATCCGTTTTTCGTATTATAATCTATTTCAGCTAAACCAATTTCTTTTAAATCTTCTGCGATGATTTTCGCTAATTCGACTTGTCCTTGTGTTGTGGGTGTCGTCGTACTCTTTGCATCAGAACGCGTATTCACCTTCGCATAACGAATAAATCTTTCCAGCAATTTACTCACGAATTTTCCCCTCCATTACTTTGTTAGATATGCGGAGCGTAGATTGAAATAATCTCCATATAAATGATACTCAATTCCTTTAATTTTATGATTGATTAAATAATTAGAAGCACTTTGATACAACGGTACTTGTGCCGCGTCTTCTTCAATTAAGATTTTTTCTGCTTGCTTATAGTCTTCAAATTGTTTTGCCACGTCACTTGCATCCACTGTTTTGGCAGCTTCTGTTAACTGATCGTATTCCTTATTACTGTAGCCACCATAATTGTAAGCAGAGCCGCTTTCATAGAGAATGAAATACATAGACAAATCGTTGTCGCCCGCTATCCAGCCTGATAAAGAAATCTCATAGTCTTTGTCTTTCCGTGATTGGTTCACATTATTCTTCGGTTGATTTTGAATGGAAATTTTGACTCCATCAAGTGTATCCTCAATTTGACTTTGAACATATTCCGAAACTTTTTTGCCGTTGTCATCATCGGCAGCTAATAAAGTTAATTCAAGGGAGCTTCCCAATTCTTTTTGGGCTTTTTGCCATTCTTCTTTGGCTTTCTTTTGATTATACTTCAAATAATCACCACTGTATTCACGGAAGTCTTGATCCGTTTCCGTATTTGTGTACAAGTTTTTAGGAATCAAACCATTTAATGACTTCGAACCATCATTTAAAACATTATTGGCTAATGCTTCTTTGTTAATTGCGTACGCGATTGCTTTTCTTAAATGGACATTCGCAAGAGGTGTTCCTGCCTTTTTATTAAAATCAAGAAAATAATTGGCAATATCTGAATAAGAAATAAGATTTTCGTCATCTGCATATTGTGCAACAAATTGACCTGAAATTTTTTGTAAGTCTAATTTATCCGTACTAAACAAGTTAATCCCAGTATTTTCTTCCTTGACAGTTGAACCATTTACTTCTGTTAATTTAACTTTCTTTGCGTCGTAGTACTCTTTATTTTTCTTTAAGGTCCAAGTATCTTCCCCTTGCTTCCAATTGCTTAACGTAAAAGGACCACTATAGAGTAGATGTTCACTATCTTGTCCGTATTTATCTCCTTGTTCTTCCACATAAGCTTGGTTTTGCGGTGCCAACCAGCCAATCGAAATGAGGGTTAAAAAAGAAGGTTGCGCTTGGCTGAGCTCTACTTTAAACTCGTTTTTTGAGACAGCTGATACGCCTAATTCATCCACGTCTTTATTGCCTAAACGAATTTCTTTACTATTTTTCACATTATCAAGTAAATAGGCATTTGGGGCACCCGATGCGGGATTGACTAGCTTTTTCCATGCATAAACAAAATCATCCGCCGTAATCGTTTCACCATTACTCCATTTCGCATTGCTTTTTAATTTAAACGTATAGGTTAAATTATCTTTACTAATATCGACGCTTTCAGCAAGACCTGGAACTGGTTTACTGTCTTTGTCTAATCTGTACAGCCCTTCAAACAGATGTTGTACCACCGTAAAAGTAATCTTATCTGTTGTTTGCGTTGTATCTAAAGTTGTTAGTTCAACTGGCAAACTAACATTTATTTTTTGCTCGGTTGCCACTTTTTCTTTGGTTGCCCCCGTTGCTTTCTTTTCTTTCGTTGTACTGCCACATGCTGCCAAAACAGCGATTGCCGTAAATAAAACAGCTCCTGTTCTCCACTTTTTCCAATTCATCCCAATTTCCCCCTGTTTCTCTCAATTTGTAACTGTACAAAAAAAGACCCTCATCCTTATGAAAGGACGAGAGCCTGTTATCCATGCTTCGCGGTACCACCTTATATTGATTGTTGAAAACAATCCACTTACCCCAGTACAAACATACTGTGCCGCTATAACAGGCGTACCTGGATTAATCTAAAATCTTCGATTAATCTGCTCAAAGGCCATTTTCTTTTTCTGTCTCATTGCTCTTTTCCACCGTCTAGAGCTCTCTTTAAATGTTATCAGAAAAATACTTTCCTAATCTTTGCATTTCAATTCTATAAGTTACTTTTATATAATACTAATGAGTTTCTAAAATGTCAACCAAAAAAACTGATTTAATATAAGCCTAAAAATGAGCCGGGATCTAAATAGCCACTCCAAAAGCCGGTACTAATCCCAAAATGTAAATGAACGCCGGTTGAATCCCCCGTTGAACCCATCAGTCCAACAACTTCTCCGGCACTAACTGTTTGGCCTGCACTAACCGTTTGTTGACTTAAATGTAGATAATACGTGTAGTAGCCATTATCGTGTTTGATAATCACGTGATTTCCACCACCTGGTTCATAGCCCGAAGCCACGACCGTTCCCGCTCTACTTGCCATCACACTCGTGCCATAGCTTCCTGCCAAATCAATTCCGCTATGATAGTTTCCCGCATTCCCCGTCGGATCATTTCGGCTACCAAACCCGCTCGTAATCGACATAGACGCCAACGGCATTTGGAAATCTTTTCCTGTAGGCGTTGGTTTAGCTGATTGACTTGGTGTGGTGCTCGTTGTTGCCGAGCTACTATTACCTGCCGTAGCTGTTTGCGCGGTTGCTACTTCTAATGCTTTTTGTTGCTGCGCTTTTAGTTGGATCGCTTGGCCAGCTTCTTTTTCTTTTTGCGCCTTCGCTGTAATTTCTAATGCTTTTTTCTTTTGTTCTGCTGCTGCCTTTTCTTTTAAGAATTCTGTTTTTTTGCTTTCCTCAACTTCAATATTTGCCGCAATTTGGTTCGTTAACGCAACTTGCTCCACCTTCGCTACAGCCAATGTTTGTTGTTTTTCTTTAAGTGACTCTGTGGTCTTGTTGATTTCATCTAATTTTGCGGAAACAGTTACTTTCTTCTTATCCAATGAGTCTTTGTCTTGTTTTTGCTCCTCTGCGATTTGATTATTTGCAGAAATTAAGCGATTGTATGCAATTGCTTTCGTAATCGCATCCGAAATAGACTCGGATTCAAGCAGTACTGTCAGATAGGAATCTGAAGTCGTATTAATTTGTGTTGTCCGCGCTTGATCTTCAATCTTTTTTGTTCGCTTATCAATCGCTATATTCAAATCCTTAATCTCTTGTGAAAGATCGTAGACTTCTTTTTCTGTGGTCACTTTATTATTCATCAGCGTCTTTACTTGTTGATTTAAGTCTGTAATTTTATTTTCAATCGCTGTGATTTGTTTTGATGATTCATTTTGTTTCTCTTTCAAATTGTCAATTACTTCGTTTTGATTTTCAATTTTTGTATCAACATTTTCTGCATATGTCGTAATTGGCGCCGCAAAGGACTGAAGAACCAACATGGACAGCAACAGCAAGCCACTCATTTTTTTCATCTATTCAAACCCCTTGTGTGTAATTCCTATATTTAGATACCTTATTACTCTATCATATTTTTAGACACATTCATATTACAGAAAATTAACAATTTGTTGCTTTTTGTCATTCTATATCCATTCAATAAAATAAGCACAAAAAGAGCGGAGAACGTGATCCTCCACCCCAAAGCTATAAATTGACCTAATGCTTGTTACAAAAACCTTAAAATTCTTCTGTATGGTTCGTATTTAATTCTGAAATTTTCCCTGTTTTTAAGTAGACAATCCATTCACAAATATTGGTTACATAATCCCCAATCCGCTCGAGATAACCTGCAACTTGCAGATAATCCGTTCCGCCTGCAATTGTTTCGGGATTTTCCTCCATCTCTTTGATACTTTCCCCATAAATTAATTGGAAATAGTCATTTACACGATCATCTTTTTTCGCGATCGCTCGCGCTTTTTTTTCATCCCCTTTAATGTAGGCTCTTAAGACTTCACTCACCATTTCCTTGACGTGCTCAGCCATTTTAGAAATCTGTAATTCAACCTTGGGAATCCGTTTATTGCCCTTTACTCGAATCGTTGATTTCGCCACAGAAACTGCATGATCTCCCATTCTTTCTAAGTCGGAACTTGCTTTCATTACGGTAACAATCATACGTAAGTCTGTTGTTACAGGTTGTTGCAACGCAATCATTTCAAAACTTTTCTTTTCTAAATTTTGCTCTAGCTGGTTAATCTTTGCATCATTTTCAATCACTTCATAAGCTAATTCTTTGTCATGATTTACAAAAGCCTTGACAGATTTATAAATTGCGTCATTCACATCCATACCCATTTCATAGAATTGTGTATGAAGATTTTGCAAGTCTTCCTCAAATTGTGATCGTAACATCGCTTCACTTCCTCCTTTTTATCCAAATTTACCGGTAATATAATCTTCTGTTTCTTTCTTTGACGGATTTAAGAATATCTTTTTCGTATTTTCATATTCAATTAAATCTCCATTCAAAAAGAATGCTGTTTTGTCAGAGATTCTAGAAGCTTGTTGCATATTGTGCGTCACTATTATCATGGTATATTTATCTCTTAAAGTCAAGAGCATGTTCTCGATTTTTCCACTGGATACAGGATCTAACGCACTAGTTGGTTCATCTAGTAAGATAATTTCTGGTTCTACTGCTAAAACACGCGCAATACAGACACGCTGTTGCTGTCCACCCGAGAGAGAAAGGGCGCTTTTCGTTAACTTGTCCTTGACATCATCCCAGACCGCAGCAGCTTTCAAACTTGTCTCAACCGCTTCATCTAATTTATTCTTATCCTTTATACCAGCTAATTTTAAGCCATATACCACATTTTCATAAATAGAAAAAGGAAAGGGATTTGGTTGTTGAAAAACCATGCCAATTCGCTTGCGCAATTCTACAGTATCCTGTTTTGGGCTATAAATGTTAGCGCCATCGAAGAGCACATTTCCCGTAATCGTGACACTTGGTATCAAGTCATTCATTCGATTAAGTGTTCGTAAATACGTTGATTTTCCACAGCCGGAAGGACCGATCAAGGCGGTGATTCCTCCTTGCTCAAAGCCCATTGTAACTCCCTTAAGTGCTTCATTCTTACCATAAAATAAATGCAAATCTTTCGACTCAATAATTACCATATTATCCCTCCTCTACCCAAAATGTCCCGAAACATAATCTTCCGTCGCTTGGATCTTTGGACGAGTAAATATTTTCGTTGTAACATCGTATTCTAGCGTCTTACCTAAATAGAAAAATGCGGTATAATCGCTAATCCGCGCTGCTTGTTGCATATTATGTGTCACAATAATAATGGTATAATTTTCTTTCAAATTAATTAGAGTTTCCTCCACTTTACTGGTGGAAATCGGATCCAATGCACTTGCAGGTTCGTCCAATAGTAAAATATCAGGCTTCATTGCAATTGCCCGCGCAATACATAAACGCTGGGCTTGACCTCCTGAAAGTGCCAAAGCACTCTTATTTAAATCATCTTTGACTTGATCCCATAAAGCCGCCTGTTTTAAACTGGTTTCCACTGCTTCATCTAATTCTTTTTTGTCTTTGATGCCATGTTGTTTTAAAGCAAAAGTAATATTTTCATAAATAGATTTACTAAATGGATTGGGTCGTTGGAAAACCATCCCAATGTGTTTTCTTACTTCGTAAACATCGACAGCCTTTGAATTAATATCAATTCCTTCATAGTTAATTTTCCCAGTAATTTTCGTATTCGCAATCTCATCATTCATTCGATTTAACGAACGTAAATAGGTTGATTTTCCGCAGCCAGAAGGGCCAATTAAAGAAGTTATTTTTTTTGATTCGAATTGTAAGGAAACACCGCTAATCGCTTCATTTTGCCCGTACCATACATGAATATCTTCTGTATCTAACGCAATATCATGTGCCGGTTCTTGCAGCTGAATAAGATGCGTATCGGTCAAACTGTATTCTTTCATTGTCGCTCTCCTAACGTTTATGCTGAAGTCATTTTTTTGTGAATTCTTTTACCAATAAAGCGAGCCAAGAAATTGAAAAGTAAAACTGCCAGAATCAAAACAGCTGAGGCACCAGCTGATACGGCCGCGCCATCAGGCATATTCCCTTCACTGTTCACTTTCCAGATATGTACCGCAAGCGTTTCTGCTTGTCTAAAGATATTCAAAGGACTCGAGATACTTAAAGGATTCCAATTGGTAAAGTCCAAAGCGGGCGCACTTTGACCTGCTGTATAAATTAAAGCAGCTGCTTCACCGAAAATCCTTCCTGCCCCTAAAATCACACCCGTTAAAATTCCTGGTAATGCCTCCGGTACGACTACTTTAATCACCGTTTCCCATCTTGAAAGCCCTAAAGCCAATCCCGCTTCTCTTTGAGTAAAATGAACTGCCCGTAAAGATTCTTCGACATTTCGCGTAAGCAATGGTAAATTAAAGAACGTCAATGCTAACGCCCCTGAAATAATAGAAAAACCCAAACCAGCTTGTAGCACAAAAATCAGAAAACCAAACAGCCCTACAACCACAGAGGGAAGTGAACTTAAAATTTCAATTGATGTTCGAATAATACCTGTTACCCAATTCTTTTTGGCATACTCAGAGAGATAAATACCTGCTCCTAAAGAGATCGGAATACTAATAACCATTGTAATAAATAGCAAATAAAACGAGTTAAATAATTGGATACCAATCCCACCGCCTGCTTCAAAGGTCTTTGAAGGGGAAGTCAAGAAATGCCATGAAATATGAGGAATACCTCGAATCAGAATAAAAGCCAATAAACTAGCAAGAATTAATACAATAATACTGGCAATGCCATAAAGGACACCTGTCGCAAATTTGTCTACCTTTTTTGCATTCACGCTTTCATTGCCCCTTTCTTACCAATCATTCGAATCACAATATTGAAAAGCAAGGACATCAATAACAGCAATAAAGCCAATGACCATAAAACGTTATTTTCGAGCGTCCCCATAATAGTATTGCCAATTCCCATGGTTAAGACACTGGTCAGTGTCGAAGCTGGCGTTGTTAAGTTATGTGGCATTAACGCCGCATTCCCGATCACCATTTGAATGGCTAGTGCTTCACCAAAAGCGCGGGCCATGCCAAACACAACAGAAGTTAAAATCCCTGGAATGGCTGCTCGTAACACTACTTTATAAATGGTTTGCCATCTAGTAGCTCCTAGTGCAAGTGAGGCTTCACGGTAATAACGAGGAACAGCCTTTAGCGCATCAACAGTCATTGAAGTCACTGTTGGCAAGATCATTACAAATAAGACAAACGTTCCTGCTAAAATACCAAAACCGCTCCCACCAAAAACAGAGCGCACAGCTGGCACAATGATCGAAAGACCGATAAAACCATAAACCACAGAAGGAATCCCAACAAGCAGCTCAATTACTGGCTGTAAGATTTTCGTTCCTAATTTAGGTGAGATTTCCGTCATAAATACTGCTGCTCCAATTGCAAAAGGCGTCGCAATCAATGCTGATAAAAAGGTCACAACAAATGAACCAGTAATCATGGGTAGCGCACCAATCAATGGCGTGCCTTTTTCACTGACACTACTTGGATTCCATTTCGTACCAAATAAGAAATCAGAAACACTGGCACCATCTTTAAAAAACGTAGCTAGTCCTTTGCTAGCAACAAAATAAAAAATAGCAATTACCACTAACACAATAAAAGAAATACAAAGAAAGCTAATTCCTTTGCCGATTTGTTCGAGTTTTGCTTTTTTGGATTTTCTCGTTAAACTGTCGCGAATATCTTCCAAACCATTTTCCTCCTTGAGTATTCACTCAATTTCCGTTTTATCTTTTTTACACTTTAAATTATATCGAAGCAACTGCCACTCTCGTTTTAAAATCAAGTAAAAAATTTATTTTTTGTGTAAATTTTATGTAAATTTTCTACTTAATAATTTCACCAGCCGCATTTCGTTCCACTTCCATTTGCGAAATCGGAATATAGCCTAATTTAGGTACTAAGTTTTCCTGAATTTCATCCGACAAGACATAAGCTATAAAATCTTTGGTAATACCAGTTGGTTGCCCCTTTGTATACATATGTTCATAAGACCAAATCACCCATTTATTCTTTTTCACATTGTCATCCGTTGGTTTAACTCCATCAATACTCAAGGACTGAACAGTTTTATCTAGGTAATAAAAAGACACATAACTAACTGCACCTGGTGTACTCGCTACAATTTGCCGCACCATTCCTGTCGAATCTTGCTCTTGCGTATCAATCGCTTGTTTGCCAGCCAATACCCAATTTTCAAAGGTTACCCGACTACCACTACCACTTGCACGATTGATTACTACCACTTTTAAATCGTTCCCACCGATTTCTTTCCAATTCGTAATTTCTCCAGTGAAAATTTTTTGCAAGTCTTTCATTGTAATGTTTTTTAAGCCGATTCCCTTGTTTACAATAGGAGCCATGCCCACAACTGCAACTTTATGGTCGACTAATTTTTTTGCATCGATTCCTGTTTTTTCTTCGGCAAATAGATCAGAATTCCCGATTTCGACAGCCCCTGATTGAACTTGGCTTAAACCAGTACCACTTCCGCCACCTTGTACGTTAATAAATTTACCGACATTTTTGCTACTAAATTGTTCGCCTGCTGCTTCCACTAAAGGTTGCATCGCAGAAGATCCAACAGCATTCAATGACTCTCCCTTGTCAACATTTCCACAACTCGTTAGGAAAAGTAAGCCAATAATAGCCGAACAAAGGAACATGATTTTTTTCACAAAGAAACCTCCCTATCTAAAAACAAAATCTTCTCTTTTAACATATCTTTTCGTACTCAAAAAAGCAAGTTCTTTTTGCCCTTTTAAACGGAAATAACCTCTATAAACAACCAAGATACAAGAGCCTATTTCTTTCTAGAGTAATGGCGAAATAAGTCGTGCTAAGCCTTCTTTAATTTTAATGATCAAGCCTCTTTTTTGATAAAGCTCTTTCGTTAGAAGTTTCGAATCCTGCGAATCTTGGAAGAATCCCTTTCTAATTATTGTTGCAACTTCTTTATCAAATACAATTGCATTTAATTCAAAATCTAATCTAAAGGAGCGAATATCAATGTTTGCTGAACCCACAGAAACGACTTCACCATCAATAATCATCGTTTTAGCATGCATAAATCCTTTTTCATACGTTTCGACAATCGCACCAAACTCAAGGAGCTCTGCCGCAAAAGAATAGGTTGCCCAATAGACTAACATATGATCGGGTTTATTGGGAATTTGCAAGCGGACCTTGACTCCAGATAGCATCGCCAATTTTAATGCCTCGTGAATGGATTCATCCGGTATATAGTAAGGTGTTTGAATTAATATTTCTTTTTTCGCTGTATTAATCATTTTCAGATAAACAAATTTAATTTGTTCATGCTCTGTATCGGGACCACTAGTAACAATTTGAATATCTTTATCGCCAGAAGGAATAATTTTTGGGAAAAAATCAGCGCGCAATTTCACTTTGGGTTTAAATTGAGAATTCCAATCCAGCAAAAAACGGTTTTGCAACGAATAGACTGCTTCGCCACGAATGCGTAAATGATTGTCGCGCCAATAACCAAACTTCGCAACCTTGCCTAAGTATTCATCTCCAACATTAAAACCACCTGTATAACCAATTTCACCATCAATCACCACAATTTTCCGATGATTACGATAATTCAACCGAGGATTAATATAAGGCAAAAATAACGGAAAAAATTCTTGCACCTGTCCCCCAACTTTTTTTAACGGTTCGAAAAATTTCTTACCAATACCAGTAGATCCCCATGCGTCAATCAAGACCCGAACTTCAACGCCTTTTTCAGCCACTTTAATCAGTTCATTTCTTAATCTTTGACCTAAATCGTCGTTTCGGTAAATGTAATATTGTAAATGAACATGATTTTTCGCGTTTCGAATATCTTCAAATAGCGCTTCAAATTTTTCCGTTCCATCCATATAGATTTTAATATCATTGTCCAACGTATACAACGCATCATCGTAGACAGTCATCATATAAATCAATTGTTTCGCATCAATCGTTTTCGTTTTGGGAACCGGAAACGTATTTGAAAGTAATTTTTCTTTTTGGCGCTTTAATTCCTCTTCCGCACCAATTTCATCCTTTATTTTCAGCTCAAAAATCCGTTCTTTCGAAATGCCTCGACCAATAAAAATATACAGAATAAAACCTAAAACAGGTATAAACGTCAAAACAAGGACCCATGACCATGTTTGCGAGGTATTTTTTCTTTCCAAAAAGATAATTGCGATTGCAAAAATAATATTCAAAAATAAAATAATACTTGTAAAATTTGTTGTTATAAAACCCATAATCCCCCAACTTTCTTCCCCAACTCTTTCCTTTCTACAATAACGAATAAAACGTAAAAAGTAAAGAAAAAGTATGCGTTAGAAGGAAGAATCGAAAGCAAAGCAGCACTCTTTTTTAGTTACTTAAATTCGCATGTTCCCTTTAAGTTTCCCCATCTAGATCGTGTTTCGATCAAAAAAACAAACTATCCATTTGCTAGATAGTTTGCATTTTGTTTAGAATTTTAAAAATTTGCGCATTGAGAAAATAGAACCTAGAGAACCGATTACCACACCAATCGTTAAAAGCAAGATATTCAATTGTAAAATCAATTCATTGGGCGAAATCAATTGATAATTTGAGGTCACTAAACTCTTATTCGCAATATAAAAAACTTGTGTATAGCCAAAACTCATAATTAATATTGGAATCACCGTTCCTAATAGACCTATCCAAGCACCTTCTAAGAAAAAGGGCCAACGTATATACCCATTTCTAGCACCTACTAGTCGCATAATTTGAATTTCTCTTTGTCGAGAAATAATGGTGATCCGAATGGTATTTGAAATCAAAAACACAGCAACAAATATCAATAATGCCATGGCGGCTATGCCCCATTTTTTCACATTATTTGAAATACTGATAATTTTGTCTGAAGACAAGCCACCGTAATCGGCTTTGTAGACATTATCCATTTTTTGAGCACTTTTTTGAACTTTTTTCGTTTGCACTGGCGTATCTGTACTCACGATAAACACATTGTATAATGGATTATCGTCACCATCAAATAATTTCCACGCGCTTCCCATTTTTTCAACTAATTTGTCATATTGCTCGGTTTTACTTGAAAAAGTGACTTTTTTTACATTTGGCAAATCTTCTAATTCTTCTTTTAGTTTATTCATGTCTTTTTTACTTGTTTCAATTTGGACAAAAACAGAAACATTTACGTTTTTTTCAATATCTCCAGCAATTTTGGTAACATTTAAAATAAGTGCTAAAAACACGCCTACCAAAATTAACGTGACGGTTACAGCACTAACTGAAGCAAGTGTCATCCAACCATTTCTTTTTAAACTCTTGAAACTCTCAAGTACATGACGGAAAAAATTTCTAATCATCGTAGCCGTATTCCCCCTCGCTCTGATCACGAATAATTCGTCCATTTTCAACTGCTAAGACACGATGACGAATAGAGTTCACAATATTACTATTATGAGTGGCCATAACAACAGTTGTTCCTTGTGTATTAATTCGATCTAATAATTTCATAATTTCCCATGAATTTTCTGGATCCAAATTACCCGTCGGTTCATCTGCAATTAAAACCTTAGGTGTGTTCACGATTGCTCTGGCAATTGCCACACGTTGTTGCTCCCCACCAGAAAGTTCTGTTGGAAATACTCGAACCTTATGACGCAAGCCAACTAAGTCAAGAACTTCCATGACTCTTCGCTTAATTTCCCGTGGCTTTTTCCCAATTACTTGCATCGCATATGCCACATTTTCATAAACCGTTTGTTTGGGTAATAATTTATAATCTTGGAAAACAATTCCAATTTCTCTACGAAGATATGGTACACTACGATTTTTAATTTTTAATAAATCATAGCCGCACACATTTAAAGAACCCTTGCTGGCTTTTTCTTCTCGATACAT
Source organism: Lactobacillales bacterium (assembly GCA_015654945.1). Lineage (GTDB taxonomy): Bacteria > Bacillota > Bacilli > Lactobacillales > Vagococcaceae > JAATGB01. Next base: position 25,917 of record JAATGB010000195.1, read on the forward strand.
TAATTTTATAAATGTCGATTTTCCAGCACCACTAGGCCCAACAACGTAAACAAATTCACCTTGACTAATATTTACAGAAATATTTCTAATTGCAGTTGTACCATTAGAATATTTTTTTGTTACATCTTTCATCTCAATCATTGGCAATCTCCCTATTTTAACAATTGGTAAACTAAATCTCTGCTCATTATAACATTAGTTTGTTATCGGAAATCTTTCAATTTATTACATTTTTGTTTCAATTTTACATTTTAGTAATTTTTCAAAGTACTTTAGTCTTCTTTTGCTAACTGTTTTTTCAAATAGGCATTGATAAATATATCAATTTCGCCATCCATTACGGCTTGCACATTACCTGTTTCCGCATCCGTACGATGATCTTTAACCATTGAATATGGATGGAAAACATAAGAACGAATTTGTGATCCCCAGCCAATTTCTAATTGTTCTCCTCTCAAAGAAGCTGCTTCTTGCGCTTTTTTATCGAGCTCACGTTGATACAATTTAGCTTTTAGCATCCCCATCGCTTGTTCTCTATTTTTCAGTTGCGACCTTTGCGCCTGACTAGAAACCACAAAGCCCGTTGGCAAATGCGTGATGCGGACAGCCGACTCCGTTTTGTTGATATGCTGACCACCGGCGCCACTTGCACGAAACGTATCAATTTTTAAATCATCTGTATTAATCGTGACGTCTACATTTCCGTCCAATTCTGGCATAATATCAACCGAACAGAAAGAAGTATGTCTTCTTTTAGCAGAATCAAATGGAGAAATACGGACGAGTCGATGAACACCCTTTTCAGATTTTAAATAACCATAAGCGTTATAGCCTTTGATGAGCAACGTCACACTTTTAATTCCTGCCTCATCTCCAGCAAGGTAATCCACTGTTTCCACTTGAAATTGACGTTTTTCTGCCCATCTTGTATACATCCGCAATAGCATTGAACCCCAATCCTGTGACTCCGTACCACCGGCTCCTGGATGTAGCTCTAAGATCGCATTATTATGATCGTAAGGTTCACTTAATAACTGGTCAAGCTCGTATTTTTGCAATTTTTCTTGCAAGAAGCCACAACGTTCTTCTAACTCTTTTTGTGTTTCAGTATCGTACTCTTCATGCTGCATTTCAAGCATTAATTCAAGCTCATCTCGTTCATCCACCATTTCAGTAAATTGCTGATACTTATCTTTTAAAAGATTTAATTGATTAATTGTCGCTTGAGCGCTCTCGTTATCATCCCAGAAACTAGGTTCTGCCATTTCGTTTTCGGCTTCCGCAATCTCTTCTTCTAGACGATCTAAGTCAAAGAGACCTCCTAAATTCTTCGATTGAATCATTCATTTTTGCTAAAATATTGCGAATCTCTGCTAATTCCATTTTGGCTCTCTCCTTTAAATTAAAAATCAATGCGGCTTGGACTCAGCCAAACCGCATCAAGCTCATTCATATTTATGCATTTTTACCATGACAATTTTTATATTTTTTGCCACTGCCGCACGGACACGGATCATTACGGCCAACTTTTTCAACATGAATCGGTTTTTTCTTTTGATCTGACTCAACTTTGCCTTCTTCTCCAGTTGGATGAATTGCTTCACCTTGAGCAACTTGTTCTCGTTGTACATTTTGACGGATCTCTGCTTTCATAAATAGGCGCGTTACTTCATATTCAATTGATCCAATCATGCTTTCAAACATTTGATAGCCTTCTTGTTGGTATTCAACTAATGGATTATTTTGACCATAGGCACGTAACCCAATTGACTGTCTTAATTGATCCATTGCATCAATATGATCCGTCCATTTAGAATCAACCACTCTTAAAACAACTACTTTTTGGAATTCCAACATTTGATCTTCACCATTAAGCTGGCTTTCTTTATTTGCATAAACAGCTTTTGCTTTGTCAAATAAAAGATCCTTAATTTGTTCAGCAGATTTATCCGCAAGCTCAGCAACACTAATTTGATCTTCATGAACCAAACATGCACTTGCGAAGTCAACAATGCCGTCTAAATTCCACTCCGTTTTTTCACCAGTAGTATGCCCTTCTACCGTTCTTGAAACTGTGCGCTCAATCATTCCTAAAACGATATCTTTCAAGCTTGTTTCTTCCGTAATAACTTCATAACGTTGATTATACATGATTTCACGTTGTTCCCGCATCACATCATCGTATTGTAAGATATTTTTACGTGTATCATAGTTATTTCCTTCAACTCGTTTTTGTGCTGATTCCACTTGACGTGTTAGCATTTTACTTTGAATTACGGCATCTTCTTCCGTGATGTTCATGCGATCCAAGAAAACCTTAATTCTTTCTGAACCAAAACGTTTCATTAGATCATCTTCTAGCGAAAGATAAAATTGGGAAACACCTGGATCTCCTTGACGTCCTGCACGTCCACGTAGCTGATTATCAATCCGGCGCGATTCATGACGTTCGGTACCGATAACAGCAAGACCACCAACTTCTGTAACGCCTAACCCTAATTTAATATCTGTTCCACGTCCAGCCATGTTGGTTGCAATTGTCACGGCACCTTTTTGTCCAGCATTCATGATGATTTCAGCTTCTTTAAAATGGTTTTTCGCATTTAAAACTTCATGAGGAACTTTTTCTTTTGTTAACAATTCAGATAATAATTCAGAAGTTTCAACCGCAACCGTCCCAACCAAAATAGGTTGACCTTGACGATGACGTTCTTTAATATCTTGTACAACTGCTTTAAATTTACTCATCAAAGTTGGATAAAGCAGATCTGCTTTATCATCCCGTACAATCGGTTTATTGGTTGGAATTTGGATGACTTCCATATTGTATATTTCACGGAACTCTTCTTCTTCCGTTTTGGCTGTCCCTGTCATACCTGCAAGCTTCTTATACATCCGGAAATAGTTCTGGAACGTAATATTTGCCATGGTTTTTGTCTCATCTTCAATTTCGACACCTTCTTTTGATTCAATAGCTTGGTGTAATCCATCAGAGTAACGACGACCGTCCATAATTCGTCCTGTAAATTGGTCTACAATTAAAACTTTGCCTTCTTGTACAACATAATCAATATCTCTAAGCATGATAAAATTCGCGCGGAGTGATTGATCCAAATGATGCGTCAATGCAGAGTTTTCAATATCATATAAATTATCTAAACCAAAATTAGCTTCGGCTTTCGAAATACCGACCTCTGTTAAGCCAATAGTCTTCGTTTGCACATCAATTTTGTAGTCTTCCTCTTCTTTCAAACGTTTGACAAAGTTATCCGCACGAGCATACAATGCAGTCGATTTTTCGGCTTGACCTGAAATAATCAATGGCGTTCTTGCTTCATCAATTAAAATTGAATCGACTTCATCCACAATGGCAAAATTCAAAGGACGTTGAACCATTTGTTCTCGGTATACAACCATATTGTCACGTAGATAATCAAAACCCAGCTCGTTATTTGTGTTATACGTAATATCACAAGCATAGGCTGCTTTTTTCTCTTCAGAGCTTTTAGAATTCAAATTTAAGCCCACACTTAAGCCTAAGAAATTGTACAGCTCGCCCATTTCACTCGCATCACGAGTAGCCAAATATTCATTAACAGTTACAACATGGACCCCAGCATCTGTCAACGCATTTAAATAAACAGGCATGGTAGCTGTTAACGTTTTTCCTTCTCCGGTCTTCATTTCAGGAATATTCCCATCGTGTAACACAATTCCACCCATCAGCTGAACATGATAAGGATACAAACCTAAAACTCGCTTAGCCGCTTCTCGAACAACAGCAAATGCTTCTGGTAACAGCTGGTCTAACGTTTCTCCTTTTGCGTAACGTGCTTTAAATTCCTCAGTTTTTCCTTTTAATTCGTCATCAGATAAATTTTTCATTGCTTCTGCATATTCTTCGACTTTATCGGCAATCCGACTTAATCGTTTTAATTCTTTTTTATCACTTTCAATAATTTTTCTTAGCAAATTTGCCATTATATTGTTCCTTTCTCCTATAAAAAATAATTTTCATTTGTCTAATTATTACGCTAATTATACGAACCATCTTTCATATTCTAGCATTTCTTTGGAAAAATTGGAACTATTTTTTCATATCTGGACAAAAAAGAATGTAAACCTAAAAAACGCACCCAAAAAGTTAGATGTATGTCTAACTTTCGGGATGCACCACAATTACGGCTGATCTTTTTTAGTCAGTTTCAATTAAACCGTATTTGCCATCTTTCCGTTGGTACACAATGCTGGTTCCATTTGTTTCAGCATCTTCAAAAATGAAGAAATTATGGCCTAACATATTCATTTGTAACACCGCTTCTTCACTGTCCATTGGTTTTAATGACAATCTTTTTGTTCGAACAATATCAAATTCAGAAGTTTGCTCTGCACTCTCTGTTCCTGCTTCTTCTTTCATAAACGAAGCAACAGCTTCTGCTTCAATAGCAGATTTTCCTCTTGATTTGCGATTAATTTTCGTTTTAAATTTTCTGATTTGTCTTTCTAATTTATCAACAACTAAATCTGCACTTGCATATAGATCCGGTGATGTTTCTTCCGCTCGCAAGACAATATAAGGAAGAGGAATCGTAACCTCCACTTTTGCTGTTTTGTCAGGATAAACCTTTAAGTTAATGTGTGCTGTTGCTTCAGGAGCTGTGCTAAAATAACGCTCTAGCTTTCCAACTTTTTTCTCCACATAATTTCGAATTGCATCTGTTACTTCAATATTTTCTCCTCTAACATTAAATCTTAGCATAGCAATTGCCCCTTTCATGTAGCCTAGAATTGGTGTCTATTTTTCCACCAACTCTACTTTATTCTATTATAACGAAGTTTAAATTAAATGACAATGAAACAACCCGCTAATTTAAAATTTATTTATTATTTCATTCTTTTTACCGCGCCAAAGAAAGCGTTTCTATTTTCAACGGTATTTCTTCTTGGCAACAACAAACAGCATGCAAAATCGTTCTCCCAGTTGTATAAACATCATCCACAATTAGAATATTTTTATTTTGCAATTTTCCTTTATATTCTTCTTTAATCTGGAAAGGCTGTTTTGTCGCTAATCTTTCTTTTCTGTCTTTCTTCGATTGTGCCAGCGTTTCTACGCATTTTTCTAAAATTGCTGTCCACTTGATATCCGCTTCTGTTAAGAGGGCCTCCACTTGATTAAATCCTCTTGTCTCTATTCTTTCTTTTGAAACTGGAATAGGCACAATCAGCCAATCTTTTTTAGATTGTAGTGCTTGCTTTAACTCATTTGAAAAAGTTGCTGCCAATTGATAATCTCCGTTAAATTTAAATTGATGAAACCATTCCTTCATAAACTCATTGTATTGAAGCAAAGCAGTATGCTTCAACGTATAGGGGAACAGTAGCTGCTGCCA
>JAATGB010000201.1 GCA_015654945.1 Lactobacillales bacterium
CATTACAACAATACTGCCGATAAAAAGAATTTGATGCAAGAAAGATCGTTTCTTTTTTCTTAATTCCAAAATAAAAATCATGACTGAAATTACGATGCCAAAAAGTGTTTCGCTATCAGTAAAGATTTGTCCCAAAAATGCCATCACGAGTAGAACTTCGATAATCACGAAAAATTTCCATGATCTTCTCATTACTGACACACTTCCTCTCTCTTCCTTATTCCCTTCCATTATACCCTGTTTACACGCATCTGTAGAGGTCTCTTAAGACTTATGCGTATCTAGGACTTTAGACCGAGAAAAAAAGCTATGTACATGACATAGCTTAATAAACTTTCACTATTTTTACTTGCATATCTCCACCAGGAGTTGCAATTGAGACTTCATCTTTTATATGCTTCCCAATTAAGGCCTTTGCAATTGGCGAATCATTGGAAATTTTACCTGAAAAAGGATCTGCCTCCGCGCTACCGACAATCGTGTATTCTTCTTCTTCGCCATCAGGAAGCTCAGCAAACACCACGGTTTTACCAATTGAAACTTCATCTGAAGCAACATCATTACTGTCAATAATTTGTGCAAAACGGATCATATTTTCTAACGTAGTGATTCGGCCTTCAACGAAAGCTTGTTCGTCTTTTGCCGATTCATATTCAGAATTCTCCGAAAGATCGCCAAAACCACGAGCAATTTTAATCCGCTCCACAATCTCTCGTCGCTTAACTGTTTTTAATTGTTCTAATTCTTCCTCTAATTTTGCTTTACCTTCTATGGTCATTGGGTAAATTTTTTCTACCATATTAATTCTCCTCTTTATTGTAAATTAACAAAATAAATGAATAGCCTTTCCAGTTAGCCTAACTGAAAAAGCTTTCATCATCAATAATCAAAAGATTACCATTTCTTTTGCAAAAAGTAAATACTTATACTCGTTTATTTTTCTTTGTCATCAATATGTTCTTTTTTTAGCTTTAAATGCTCTTCATATGTTTTGGCAAAATAGACTTTGCCCGTTTCGACATCGGCTAAAAAGTAAAGATCAGAAACATTGATATCTGGGTTAACTACCGCATTAATTGCCTTTTCACTTGGATTGTTAAATGGACCCGGCCCATAGCCCTTATTCGTATATAAATTATACGGTGAATCGACTTGTGTATCTTTATCAGAAAGATGTTCTTTGTGCTCGTCTAACGCATATAAAACAGAGATATCCGATTGTAGCGGCATTGCTTGAGCTAAGCGATTAAAGAATACTTGGGCTATTTTTTGACGATCGCTATCCGTGACCCCCTCTTTTTCAACTAAAGAAGCTAAGGTCAGAACTTGATGTACAGTCAACTTTTCTTCGGTAATTTTTTGATAATAACTACTCATGACATCATCTGAAGCCTTGACCATTTGTTAAATCAATTTTTCAAGGCTATTTTTCTTATAATAGTTGTACGTTGCGGGGAATAGATAGCCTTCCAAGCGATAGCGAACATTGGTTGCTTTAGATGCGCTTGTTAGCAACTCTGGATACTTCGCCAATAATTTATTAAAAAATGTTTGATCTTGCAACAAGTCTATTACTTCTTGTTTTTTAAATTTCGTGTTTTTTTCAATCAAAGTAGCAATTTGATCAGCTGAATACCCCTCTGGAATGCGGATTTTTGCTGTAGCCAAGGCTTCTGGTTCTGCTGTGCCACCTTCCTTTAATAGATTCGTAATTTCACTCAGTGTCATGTTTGGCGACATTTGATAAAAACCACCTTGAAAATCAGTGATGCTATTTTTTTTGACATAATAAGTAAAAACAACACCACTTTTAATTACTTTGTCTTTTTCTAAAATGTTCCCAATTTCTTTGCTAGAAGTCCCAATTGGGATTTCGATCTGGACTAATTTTTTGTCATTTTTATTTAAAGGCTGTAATCCAGCTTTGAAATACGAGTAAAAGGAAAAACCAGCTACAATAATACAAACAATCAACGCCATTAATACCACTCGAACAATACGTTTGACCATCTTATCTTCTTTTTTACGATTCTCAAATCCATCTAGATTGTTTCCTTTTGTTTTTCTAGAAGCTGATTCCTCTGGAAGTGCTTCATCCTGTAACGGTGTCTCCTCCGCTGAGGAAATAGGATGCTCTTCTACTTGTTCCTCTTTTTTAGAAGAGGTCGCTGCTGTTTTATTCGTTAAATTTTCTTTTTCATTTTTTGTTTCGTTTCTATCTTCTTGTTCTTCTCGATAGGAAAAAGAACCAAGCACTTGTTTTCTTAGCTCACTGATCGAGCTTGTCTTTTCAGTTGTGTCTTGTTCTTGCTTTTTTGTTTCTTCATCTTGGCGATGATCATTACGATTTCCTTCCAAAACGAAACCTCCTTATTCAGTACATCTACGCGACTTCATTCATTATACCTGAAATAATGAGAAAATTAAAATTTTTTTTTAGTTAGTAATCGTTGTTCATTTAAAAAAGCTTAAACAGCAGCTTTTATCCGTAAAAATTTTGGATAATAAAAAAACAATTTATACTTTATCAAACAAAAAAACAGCCACGACCTATCTTTAAGCTCAGTGGCGGCTGCTTTGTTTCGCTGTTTTTTATTTTTGTGGTAATATTTTATCACTACCAAACCATTTTTCGCTAATTTTTTGCGCTTCGCCTGAATCATACAGTTTCTTCAAGCCTTTATTAATTACCTTAGCTGTTGCGGTATCTCCTTTTCTGACACCAACTGCAAATTTTTCTTTGCCAAACGGTCCCTCAATAATGGAATAGTCGGACGAATTTTTTTCATGTGAAATGTAATATTCTGCATAAACACGATCAATCAAAATCCCCTTAATTCTACCTGCATTTAAATCAATAAAGGATTCGGCAAACGAACCGTAAAGAACCGCATCTTGATCCTTAATCAAATCGTTCAATTTTTCTGGTTCATTTTCTAATGATTCTGCACCACTCGATCCCTCTTGCGCCCCTAATGCTTGATCCTTCAAATCAGAAACTTTTTTAATATTGTCTTTTTTCAAGCTGACAATTGCCTGCTCATTTGTCAAATAGGGATTACTAAACGTAACTTGTTTCTTGCGGTCATTCGTCACTGTATAGCCATTCCAAATGGCATCAATGCTGCCATTTTTTAGCTCTGTTTCTTTCATCGACCAATCAATTGGTTGGAACTTAACTTTAATTCCGGCTTCCTTAAACACTGCTGTTGCTAAATCAATATCAAAGCCAACTAGCTTATCGTTCTCGTCCCGAAAGCCCATCGGTACAAAAGTATCATCTAATCCGACGACAATTGTTCCTTTTTCTTTAATATCTTGCCATGTCTTCGCATCTTTTGTTGCTGCTTTTTTACTGCTGCCACACCCTGCTATTAGAAACAGTACACCGATTGTTAGTAGTCCTAGAGAGATCATTTTACCAAGCTTTTTCATTTTTCATTCCTCCTATTGAATAGATGCAACTTCGATGAGCTGATCAGCGATTTTTTTGGCAAATTCGTGATCATGTGTCACCACAATTTGGGTCATTCCTTCGTCTTTTAGTTCTAAAATGGTCTTGGCGATGCTGTCTCTTAAATCTGGATCAAGAGCGCTGGTCGGCTCATCGTAGCAAAGAACTTTGGGATGCATGACCAGTGCTCGTGCAATCGCGACTCGCTGCTTTTGACCACCAGATAATTCAAATGGATATTGCTTTTCTTTGCCTTTTAACCCTAGCTTTGCCAAAATTTGATTCGCAGTTATTTCGACATCCTCCTTTGCTTTTTTGGTAACCAGTGTCGGTGCCAACATTAAATTTTCTAAAACTGTCAAATGAGGAAAGAGATTAAACTCTTGAAAAACAACCCCAATTTGGCTAGTAGCTTCTTGATGCTTTGTTGGATCAACTTGTTGTTCGTCAATCCAAATTTCACCAGAATCCATTGTCTCTAACCCACTAATGCACCGAAGAAGTGTTGTTTTTCCGCCACCAGAAGGACCGACAATTGATAACACCTGTCCTTTTTCCAAGGAGATGTTCATGTTATCCAAGATTTTTTTACCGGAAAATGCTTTGGATAAATTTTTTATTTGAATCATTTTTCCACACCCCATTTCTTATTTATAATAGTTAAACCGTTTTTCAATTACTTTCAATACGATGGTAACAATTCCCGTCAAAGCAAGATAAATTACTGCAACAACAACCAGTGGTATAATGTTTAACTCTCGTTGTAAGGCAATTCGACCGGCTTTCATGAGATCACTTAGCCCTACCACGTACACGAGCGATGTATCTTTGACCAACGTGATAATTTCATTACCAATCGAAGGCATCACTGTTTTTACCACTTGTGGAATTACAATTTTTCGTGCGGTTTGCCATTTGCTTAAGCCTAAAACTTTCGCTCCCTCGTATTGTCCTTTGGAAATTGATTGAATTCCACCTCTGAAAATTTCAGCAAAATAGGCCGTGTAGTTAATAACAAAAGCAATGACCACAGAGGGCATGCGATCAATCACAAATTGTTCTGATAAAACAGGCAACCCATAAAAAATGAAAAAGATTTGTAAAAGTAACGGTGTTCCTCTAATTACCCAAATATACAAATGAATAAGTGCTTTGATTGGTTGGATTTTTGTTGTGGATACGACACCTACGAATAAGCCTAATGGTAGAGACAAAATAAGTGTCAAACCAAACAATAATAAAGTGGTTTTGGTTCCTTCTAAAAGTGCGGGTAGAACTTTGATTGCAATTTCCATAACTTTCTCCTATTTTCCGAATGATTTCTCTATTATTTCGACAATTTTAGCTATGCGGATACATCTGTTCTATTTTTATTGCACGATACACCTTCTTTTCAAAAGAATAAAAAAAGTCCTCTTAACCTAATTAGGTTAAGAGGACGAATTAACTACACTTACGTGGTTCCACCTCTGTTCACTTTTACTTCACAGTAAAAGCCTCAGAAAGTCTTTACAGACTCACAGAGATAACGGCTCCACCGATTTAGTCTACTCAAACAAGCAAATAACTTTGTCTGTATTTTCGAAAAAATTGCTCCTAGGTGTGTTCAATGGATTGTGTATGCCTTATTTCCAGCAACAAAGGCTCTCTCTAAAATTGACAAACCATCTACTTGTCCTACTCCAAGCGATTTTTTATTCTCATGTATTTTTAATGACTTTAGCACAAAATCAGAAATTCGTCAACAATAAACTTAACGAAAATAACAATAATTTTTTGACTAAGCAAGTGCGCCCATCGGATCCCAAGGCGCAACTACAGTTATATCCCCAGTTAACGCTGTTTGCAATTCTGGTGTTAAGAATTCTTTATGGATCACGATTTGATACGTATATTCATCCATCCATTCGTCGCTCATAACAAAATAGCCTTTTGTACCGACTTTTTCACCCCAGCTATTTTCAACTTTCCATTTTGTTGATTCGCCATCAACGATATCGACACCTGTAAGTACCATTGCATGCGTCATTAAGCTTTCACCATAATCTAGGCGTTCGGCTTTCGTCATCGCATAATCCACATTTAAAGCAGCTGGAACATCGTACATGTCTAAGGCCATAATTCCCGCATCACGATTTGAAGATTGACCCACATCACAACCAAACCACACAGATTCACCTGATGATAATTGGGCGATCGCTAATTTTTTAAAAGTTGCCATATCCACATTTAAGTGCCGAACTTCTTTACCGCCGACTACATTCCCAAGCATTTCAACTGTGTAAAGTTGATTGAATGGCTTGTCTGCCGTTGGTGAATTGATGACACTCACGTATTCACTTAAATCGACCCCAATGTATTTTTCATAGAAACTTTGAGGAGTCATATTACGATCAATTTGATAATTTTTATCTTCATCGCGGTATTCAAAATCAAAAGAAGTCGGTGGTACACCTAGAGAAGTTGCTAAAACTGAATAAATTTCTGTTAGCATGCCTTCTTTGGCAGTCGCAATTTCTGTTTCAGAAGCATTTTTTTCAACCAAAGTCCGCAAGGTGACTGCATCTTTTCTAAGCTTCTTGTTTAAAATATCATTTAATTCACGTGATGCTGAGCTACTCTTACTTTCTGGCATAATTTCTTTCGGAACAATGCCATATTTTTGAATCAACGCAACCAACATATCCCATTGACCACCATCTTGTTGCGGAGTTTGTAATAAAAAAGCAACTTTGCGGCTGGTTAAAGGATCTTTAGCCGTTTTTAAAATGTTTTCGTAAAAATAGTTTGCTTTTTCAAACTTATCCCAGAAGAACGTATAGTTTTGTGATAATTCAAAATCTTTCAGTTTAAAATTATTTGCAATACGATGTCTAAAGGTATTTAACGCTGCAAACATCCAGCATCTACCGCTTTGTAACTGATTTGCTACTTTTCCTGTATCTAAATCGATTGAAAAAACCGGTGTATTCGTGACATGTGCTGCTTGGTTTTCTGCTGAAGACAAAATTCCATTTTTAATCACTGCTTTTTGAATCGCACGTTGTTTTTGGTCTTTTTGAAAATCTTGTTCTAGTCTTGCTATTTTTTTTAGCTCAATTGCTTTTGTCATTTATTCCCATCCTTTCGTCTATTTTCATCTTACTACTCAAATCCGATTCTGCCAATTATTTTATGATGAAAAAGAAATTTTTTTATATATAAAGCAATCTCTAAGCTCTTTTTTAAGAAAAATTCACTTAATATAAATGAAAGAGGCTGAGATTTTTCTCAGCCTCTTCAGGGGGATGAAACTTACCTTCATTGTAAGTTTTCAATATGAATTTTGCGTGTTAAATGCTCAACAAATGTGTAAAAATTATTACAAAAAGGTGTATACATCACTTAAAACCATTTTTGCTTCTGAATTTTACGGTTAATTGAGCTTAAAATCGGGTTCTTTTTTAGCTAAAAAGGCAGTCACCGATTCTTCTAAGTCAATGTCGCTCCGTTCTGCAATGACCGCTAACCACCACATGGATTCTGCAATTTTATAGGCCAAGTTAGCTTCCGCATTGCTTTCAGCTGGCCATGATATTTGACTTCTAATGTATGATACGCTCTTCTGATTTCATTACTTCTGAGTATAAAATCTCTGATTTCCCTCTATTAACTTCTCCTTTATTGAGTAAATAACAAAATAAGTGCGAAAAATGCTGGTAAAAATTGAATAAAAAAGATTTTTTTGGTCACAGTGAACGTGCCAAATAAGGAAACGACACAGATAAAAATCATCAATAACAATATGACTTGATTCAAGATGGCACCTGAAAAAATAAATACTGCTAATACGATGGTTAGTGCTAGCATTGCATTATAAATACCTTGGTTACTTAAGGCAACCTTTGCTTCCTTTCGTTCAACAAAATCGAGGGGCATCACAAACGCTTTCGCTTGTTGTACTGGATTGCCAAATATTTCAACATAGGCGATCACAAAATGCTCGACTGCTACTAGTAGAGCTAACATAATTCCAATTGTCATCTCATTTATCCTCCATTTTCATGTAATTTTGTGGCTAGACCTATTTTCCGAAAACTACGTCAAAGTAACTTAGCTTTGGTTGTTTTCCATCCGTAATTCCTGTAAAAGTAGTTGAGCCACTTCTTGATTCATAGTTGGTTTTTCCTTCATTTTTGCAATCAGCTTGGGAACTTCAATATCTGTGGCTCCCACAGTTGCAGCCAAAGTCTTTGCTTGTAAATTCATATGTCCTTTTTGAATTCCTTCGGAAACCAAAGCGCGTAACGCAGCGAGATTTTGTGCCAAGCCAACTGCAACAATCATTTTTGCCAAATCACTGGCACTCTCACTTTGACTAATTTTTTGGGTAAACGTAGCTTGTGGCAAAATACTGGTTGCTCCACCTACAATGGCAATGAGCATTGGTACCGTCAGTTCCCCGATTAGAGTCTCTGCTTCTTCGTTCAAGGTCCATTGTGTGAGTGCTTGATAGGTTCCCTTGCGACTGGCATAAGCGTGACAACCGGCTTCAATCGCGCGAAAATCATTGCCTGTTGCTAAAACAACTGCATCAATTCCATTCATAATGCCTTTGTTATGAGTGGTAGCTCGATAAATATCGAGATTTGCATAGTCCGTTGCCGCGACAATTCTTCGCGCTATTTTGTTGCCCTCACCTGCGATTCCACGCGCTAAATCGCGCGTATGAACCTTACAGGTTGCGGTCACTAACGAATGATCCGCATAATTACTCAAAATTTTAAGCAAAACTTCCTCGTTTACCTTTGTTTGCAAATAAGCGCCTACACCTTCTAAAATCGCATTAACAATGTTAGCACCCATCGCATCCTTAACATCAATAAGAAGCTCCACCGTAACAAAAGAGGTACTTTGTGGATTCATTTGTTGCTTTTTATACTGCACAGATTGCGTACCGCCTCCTCTTTTCACAATCGAAGGATAGCTCTCATGTGCAACGCGCAAAATCGCTTGTTCTTCGTGAGCTAAGGTTTGCAATAATTTAGCTGGGTTTCCAACATCGTTGAACACAATTTGACCAATCATCAAACGTTCAGTACTTTTTGTTTGAAAACCACCGGCTTGTTGAATTAACTTTGCACCAAAGCTACATGCCGCAATTACTGAGGGCTCCTCAGTTGCCATTGGCACGATTCTTGCTCGACCATCTATCACAAAATTAAAAGCCAAACCTAAAGGCAAATGGACTTGTGCAACTTGATTTTCAATCAAATGGTTGGCATATTCATCACTTAGCGGGAAATTTTTTTGGAGTAATTCCTGTTCAGCTGCTGTGATTAGTCCTTGCTCTGCTAAATAAACGAGTCGTTCTTGTCTCGTTTGTTCATAAAATCTTTTTGGCATTCCTGACTCACTCTCCTTCACGCTTGATCATCAACGCGACTCCTAATCCTCCACCAATACAAAGAGAAGCCACACCATACTGTTTTTTTTCTTGTAACAATTCATGAACCAATGAAACTAAAATACGTGCGCCGGAAGCGCCAATCGGATGGCCCAATGCAATCGCACCTCCGTGGATATTTATTTTCCCCTCAGGGATTTCTAGCTGTTCACGTACCGCCAAAGATTGGGCAGCAAAGGCTTCATTAATTTCAAAAAGATCGACCTCATCTAACGTAATTTTTTCTTTTTTTATCAGCTCTTTAATGGCCGTATAAGGTGAATAGCCCATTAGGATTGGATCAATCCCAACTTCTGCATAGGCACCTAAAACAGCGAGATAGGGCAGGTGATTTTTTTCCGCATAGCTTTGTGACATGAGGACAATTGCCGCTGCTCCATCATTGATTGAAGAGGCATTACCAGCGGTTACTGTCCCATTTTCTTTAAAAATGGTTCGGAGACCGTTCAGCTTTTCAATTGATGTATTGCTACGAATATTTTCATCCTGATTTAAATAGCAGACTTCTCCAACGATTACAGGAACGACTTCTTCTTGAAACAATCCTTTATTTTGCGCTTCTGCCGCACGTTTTTGCGAAAGAAAAGCAAAGGCATCTTGTGCTTCTCGTGAAATCCCAAATTTTTCTGAAACTGCCTCCGCCGTCATCCCCATTGGAACATCATAAAAAGCGTCATGCAAACCATCATGAAATAAGCTGTCAACAAGTTCCGGTTTTTCCGGCTTTTCTTCTTTTTCTGTTTTTGCAAGTAAATATGGCGCTCGTGACATATTCTCGGTGCCACCAACAACGACGACATCTGCTTCTCCTAACTGAATCGCCTGTTTGCCAAGAATAACTGCTTTTAAGCCAGAGCCACAAACCTCATTAATCGTCATCGCCGGCGTTTCATAGGGAATACCAGCACGTAAGGCCACTTGCCGCGCGACATTCTGCCCAAGACCAGCAGATAAAACATTGCCAAAAATTACCTGTTGAACTGTTTCTGGTCGAATGTTGCCTTTTTCTAAGGCACCCATTACCGCAATTTTCCCTAATTCAACAGCTGAAACATCTTTCAAGCTTCCTTTATATTTGCCAATCGGAGTTCTAGCAACACTGGCGATCACTACATTTTCCAACATTTATCTGTTCCCTCCTACTAAATTTTCATTTGTCATGCATTAATTTAACACATTTATCGAAATAACCCTAGAAAAAAAGCGGCAAATTTCATTTTTTTAAAGGAATCTATAAATTTCTCAATTGAGACTAGTATTTCCCACCCATTTATCGCTATAATATGTTAGGAAAGAGGTGGCAATCATGAAAGTGGGTATTGATAAATTATCCTTTTATGTTCCGACATTTTTTGTTAGCTTAACAGAGCTGGCAGCAAAACGGCACGTAGATCCGAATAAATATACAATTGGTATTGGACAAGAAAAAATGAGCGTTCTGCCATTATTTGAAGATATCGTCACAATGGGGGCCAACGCGGCCAATAAGATCCTAACAAAAACAGATAAAGAAACGATTGATATGGTGCTTGTCGGAACCGAATCAGGCTTGGATTTTTCAAAAGCTAGTGCGGTTTCAATTCACCAATTACTTGGAATTCAACCTTTCGCACGTTGCTTGGAGGTCAAAGAAGCCTGTTATGGTGCAACTGCGGCCCTCGCAATCGCAAAAGACTATGTTACGGCTCATCCTGAACGAAAAGTTCTGGTTATTGCTTCAGATGTTGCACGATATGGGTTGCTTTCCGCTGGCGAGCCTACACAAGGAGCAGGCGCAGTCGCAATGCTGATTAGTAGCCAGCCCAGTATCTTGTCTTTTAATGAAGATAATCTCTTCCATACAAAAGATATTATGGATTTTTGGCGCCCTTCTTACTGTGAAAATGCACTAGTCGATGGTCATTTATCGAATCAAGCCTATCTTGATTCTTTTCAAACCATTTGGTCTCACTATACTCAGAAGCAGCAAAAATCACTTGCCGACTTTGATGCCTTGTGTTTTCATATTCCCTATACCAAAATGGGAAAAAAAGCCTTAGCAACGGTACTTGATACTACCGATGAAAAGACTCAAGAAAAATTACTGCAACATTACAATCAAAGTATTCTGTATAGCAAACAAATCGGAAATATCTACACCGGTTCGCTTTACCTTGGCTTTATTTCTTTATTAGAAAATAGCTCAGACTTACAGCCGGGTGCAAACATTGGTTTATTTAGTTATGGTTCTGGTGCTGTTGCAGAATTTTTTAGCGGTACCTTAGAAAAAAATTTCCGGCAACAGTTAGCAATTGAGCAGCACCAACAATTATTTGCTGAACGTCAAGAGCTATCCGTTGAAGAGTATGAAAAAGTCTTTTTACAAAAAATTGATCCAGAAAAAGACTGGCACGTGTCAGATACACATGCTTCTCTACCTAAGGGGTTTTATTTGGAATCGGTTGTTCAACATGTTCGTGCTTATAAACAAGCGTAGAAACGATTTCTGCTAGCAGAAATCATTTATATCTCGGCAATAGCTCATTTTGATAACAAAATTAAAAATAAACGGGTAGCTTGCTTCTATTAGGGAGAGTTACCCGCTTATTTGATTAGCGTTTCGGCACTCATTATTATGCCCAAGGTCGCCCTTTTGAAAGCTTCTCAAAAAGAAATTGTCGCTTCTATTGGAAAATGATCTGATAATTGACGTTCACTTTTCTGCCAAGTAAGCGTCTGTGCTGTGCAGACGTTGAGCGTTTTCGAAATAAAAATATAATCAATTTTTATTGTTTGCTTGGCCCGAAAATAATCATGAAATGTTGAATCACTGCCTTGATACTTGCGATAATTTTTCTTTTCAATCGATACGAAATCTTGTTCTAACTGTTTGATTGCTCGTTCAGATGGTTCTGCATTAAAGTCTCCCGTCAAAATAAGCGGTGTTGCTAATTTTTTGACGGAATGTTGAATTTGTTGTGCTGAGTAATAACGTGCAACTTCGCTGTCATTGTCAAAATGAGTATTAATAAAAGAAAAGTAGCTTCCTGTATCTTTTCGCTTAAAAATGCCCCACGTCACAATTCTCAAGTAGCTAGCATCCCATGACTTAATTGGCCGATCTGGCATTTCTGCAAGCCATTTTGTTTCGGAATTTAGAAGTTCCAAGTCTTTTTTTTTGTAGAATATCGGATTGTATTCGCCTGATTCGGGACTATTTTCACGACTACTTCCGCAAAATTGCCATTCTGGCAAGCCGTGGACCAAGTCTTTTAATTGCAAAGGCGTCACTTCTTGAAGACCAAAGATTTGCCAATCCTTTTCTTTAATAAATTGGAGCACTGCGGCTTTACGCTGCGACCAGCGATTCGGACCATCACTCACTGTATCACACCGAATATTAAATGTTGCAATGCGTAATTTCTGCATATCTGTTCCTCTTTTCGTTCTGAAGCGATATCAGCTTGCTTCTCTGGTTACTCTTGTTGGATGATTTTTTGCAGCAGCTGCAATTTTTTGCGGCAATGAGCGTTGCCTCCGCCATCATGATAATTGTACGGATAAAAAGACAGATATTTTTCACCAGGTAACCGATTATAGAGAGCAAAAAAATTATGTGCGGGACAAATTGGATCCTTACCGCCAACAGAAGCATAGACCGGAGCTAAAATTTGTGCTGCAAAGTTTTTCAAATCGAAATAACTTTGGTTTTTGAGTATTTCGGCTTCTAAATCCGGATATTTTCGTAAAAAATGAGCAATTTCTTGATAACTTCCCGTTTCGGCAGCAATTCGGTTCTCAATATCGCAATTACTTGGCACATCGGCCATAACCATTGCGATTTTTTCATTACTTAAAGCCGCTGCCGCTAAAGATAAAGCCCCACCTTGGCTCGCACCACTTAAAATCAGTTTGCTTGAGTCTATTTCTGGCAATTGCTTGGCAACTTCAATGGCACGGACGCTATCGCAATAAATACGGCGCTGGTAGCCGTTCTCTTTTTGTAAAAGACCTTTCCCAATTGGAAAATTCATTGTGGGCGCTGGATAGGGGGCTTGATCTGCTGTAGCGCCTCCTTGTCCACGAACATCAAAGACCAGTACTGCGACATCGAGCTGTGCCCACTGAAAGTATTGAAAAGGTTCACCACGATTTACCATATAGCCTAAATATTCAATCACACAAGGCATCGGATCCGTTCTTTTCGTTGGATAAATGTACCAGCCCACAATTTTTTCCTGATATAAACTATCATAAGAGATCTCTTCAATCGTAAAATAACGTGATGGATATTCTTGTTTTTCTCTTTTGATGTTTAGCGGAATCGTCGCAAGCTCCCAAAGAGTCTGTTGCCAAAAAGCAGCAAAATCCGCTTGTTTTGTTTGCGGCGGTAAATAGGTTTGCTCTTCTTGAGGAACCCGCTCTGCAGGTAAATCTTTAAAAGTCTCCAATTGATTCCCCGCCTTTTAAATGAACGTCTATTAGTTCATCTGTTGTTGGTTCACCATTCATCATTGAAAAAAGCTTTTGCGCCGCTTTTTCTCCCCATTCGGTCTTTGAATAATCAATTGTGGCCAGTCGTGGTTTTAAATAATGACTCACTTCAATATTATCAAAGCCAATAATCGAAATGTCTTTACCGATCTGCCAGGTTGATTTTTGAAAAACACTGTACATCCCAATAGCCATTTCGTCATTTAAACAAAAGACCCCACACATTTTTTCTTGTTTCGCTAGAATATACCGCGCAGCTGCACGACCACTTTTTTTCGAAAAATCACCCGCAATTATTTCGTATGGACTATTATTCTCAGTTAAATAACGGATTGCCGCATGCAAACGCGCATTGCTATCATAGGTTTCGCTTGGTCCGCTAACCAAGTAAATTTTATGTGAATGGGCTTTGTTTAGTTGTGTCACTGCTTCTAGCGCTCCTTGTTGATTGTTTAAGCGTACTGAACAAATATTTTTTTGAGTTAATTCACGATCTAAGACCACCATCTGATGTCCTCGATTTGCGTACTCGACAATGGTTTCCGTTGAAAAGGTACTATCTAAGATAATTGCGCCATCAATCATTTTTTCTGGGATAAAGACATGCGCACGCTCTCCTGAACAAATAATGACATCATAGTGATGCTGGTGCAGAAACTCATGGATGCCACTGACAAGCTCTCCGTAAAAAGCACCGCCATAATTTGTCAAGTAGACTCCTACTAAATTGGTTTTTTGTTTCTTCAAGATCCGCCCTGCCATATTGGGAATATAATTTAATTCCGCGGCAATTGCCAAAATTCTGTTTCTTGTCTCTGGTTTCACTTTGCTACTGCCATTCATTGCATAAGAAGCAGTAGAAATTGAGACATTTGCTCGCTTGGCAATTTCTCTAATTCCAACCATCTTTTCTCCCACCTCTTTCCTCATTCGCTCTTCCGCTTATCTTCTACGTTTATACTAGCATCTTTCATGACATTTCGGCAAATGCTTTCACTATTTTCTTTAATTGCATCGACTGTAAACAAGCAACCCCACTACAGCCAAAAAGTAAAACAAAAGGAAAGAGTTGCGGCATAAAAATCGGGACAATGGCGCCAATCAACAACGCTTCACTAAACATCAGGATTGATTCTGGTAAAAAGCGAAAGGTGCTATAAATGGAGCGACGCATAATTTGTTTTCCTGTAAGTGACTGACCACTAAAAACAAAAGGATAGATATTAAATAGACACAACCACGCCAATACGATAAATAGCGGTAAGCTTAGTGCAACAAGATGATGCAGCGCCAAATAAACAAGAACACATAGACTGCCATTTAGCAGACACATCGTCAAACCGACAAGTGTGCCTTTTTTCCATTGTTGCTTAAAGCAAGTTAGATAAGAGGTCACCACTGTTGCGTAGGGATCAGCTAGACTTGCCAAGCTTACTTGGTACAACGCAGTAAGCGCCGCACCAAGCGTCACAATTGGTAAACAACTAAGCAGAAAGAGACAATTCAAGAGAAAAAGATTCGCAATGCGATTCAAGGTTGTAAATAAAAAGCCATCTAACTTAAAAATACCCATATGCTTTCCTCTTTTCTCTGTTCTATTGGTCGTCTGTGCTTAAATCCAGACGTTTTTGGTTATCTTTCATTTTTTTATTTTGCTCCTTCACAATCGCTGACCAATCATTTTCTTTGCGGAACGATTGATAGTCTGCTAACGTTTGCTTAAATTCCGTATCATTTTTAGCGCGTAGCATGCTAATGAGTGAGGTTTGCCAATTTTTTTCAATTGCATCATAACTTCTTGCTTCAGAGGTTCCACTGTCTGGTTGAATATTTTCAATGATATAATGCGGTTTTAATTTGCCTCTGCCCCATTCTTGCATCTTGGTTAAGGAGTTTTCTGGTTGAACAGCATAGGTATTGGTCCGATCATGGGTAAAGAAAAGAATTTCACTTAACCGATATTTTTTACTATATTCGGTTGGATTTTCTGTTTGCAATTTGGTAATTGCAGGTAGCATCTCAATTTTGCCTTCCGCATTATATTGAAAAGTTTTGCCTTCTACACCGTAGCGTGTTAAGATTTGTCCTTGTTTATCCATTAAATAGGTAAACAGTTGGATCGCTTTTGCAGGATCTTTGGCATTATTTGTTACATAATTAATCATCCAGCCAGAAAGGCCCGTTTGATTCAAACCAATCGTCCGTCCCTCTGTGCTTTGGGGGCCATCAAGTGGTACGTATGTTCCGTTGGGATTCGCATTTTTAAAGTTTTGTAAATGCGCTTGTGAGCCACTAATGCCATCAAATAAAATCGTCGCATACTTTCCTGATTCGACTTTTTCATCAAAAGTAGGACCATCATCGGCAAAACTGTCATCCGTTATATTGCCATCACGATAGACTTTATTTAAAGTTTTCACCCATGTTAAATAATCTGGATCTGTATCTCGGTCATAGAATTTTCCCTCCTTGGTTTCAAGTGGAACACCTAACCAATCTTGTAAAGGAGCGCCCAAAGAACCAGTTGTAGTGGTTACAGGGTTAAAACCAAAGGGCAAGAGATCTGGAAATTTTTGCTTGATTAATTTCATTGTTGCTTGAAAGTGTTCTGGTGTGTCAAACTTCGCATCGTCGCCTAGTGCTTTTAAAACATCTTCCCGAATAATAAAGTTCGTATTAACTGGCATAATATTGTCCTTGTAATCTTGGGTTGTATTTGAAAAATTGGGATAACCATACGTTTTACCATCTTTTAACTGAAACCAATTCATCGTTTGTTCATTGGCAACTTTGTTAAAGTACGGATCATATTTATTTGCTAAAGTAGTTAATGGCTGCGCCCATTTATTTGCTGTTTTGGCTGCCGATGAATTAAAATCAGTCAGTGTAATAATATCCGGTAAGTCTCCCCCAGCAAACATCGTATTAAGTTTGGTGTCATCGCCTGTCACAATTTTCACATCAATATTCAAATCTTTTTTAATTTGTGCTGTAACTAAATCTTCACCAAAATTTAATTTTAACCAATCGGCATTAATATACCACGTGAGTTTTGTGTTTTTTTTCTTGTCTAGCTTCCATGCAGGAGTCGTTTTACTTGGTGTATAGCGATCCTTAATCGAAAAGCTAGCAGCTGTTCCTTGACTATCGCTCTTACTGCTTTTCCCACACGCACTTAGGGCCACGACTGTCCCAACAATCAAAAACCCAATAATCGCTTTTCTCATTCCTTTTGTCTTTTTCATTTTAGCTTTCCTTCTTTCTTCCTATCTCTTATTCTTTAACTGCACCAACCATCATCCCTGAAATAAAATAACGTTGTAGCAAGGGATAGATCACCAAAATCGGTACAGTTGTAACAATAATCGTTGCTAATTGGACTCCTTTGCTGCTGCTTTGAACCACTGAATTGGTCAATGCCGCATTATCAAAACCTTTTGTCTGAGATTGCACAATAATTTCATAAATTTTCATTTGCAGCGGATACAAATTTTGATTGGTAATAAACATCTTTGCTGTCATAAAATCATTCCACTGTGCCACACCATTAAATAAAGTAATCGTCGCAAGGGCTGGTTTAGAAAGTGGTAGAAATATTTTGGTGAAAATTGTCCAATCACTTGCACCATCAATTTTCGCGGATTCTTCCAAAGAAGCAGGAACATCTCGGAAAAAATTCATCAGAATAATCACATCATAATAACTGAGCATGCCCGGAATGATGTACACCCAGAAGCTATCTAGTAAGCCAAGCGAACGAATCAATAAATAGTACGGAATCATGCCGCCACCAAAATACAAGGTGATCACACCAAATCTTGTATAAAAGCCCCGACCGACTAAATGCTTTTTACTCAAACCATAAGCGACCATGGCACAAAACAACACATGCGTGAAAGCGCCTACAACTGTTTTCGCAATTGAGATGCCAAAGGCGCGCCAAATACTGGTATCCGCAAATACTTTTTGATAATTTTGTAAGGTGAAATCCTGTGACCAAAAAATGGAATGACCGTCTGCTAGCGCTGTACTCGACGTAAAGGAAGAAACGACCACGTTCCAGATCGGAACAATGACAATCAAAGTAAAGACAACTAACAAAGCAAGGTTCAAAAAATTGAACAGACGATTTTCGCGGACCGTTTTACCCGTTTTCTGCTTCATGCTTTCCCTTCTTTCTAGAAAATAACGGATTCGCCGTCATTCATTTTTTTCGTAACTGTATTGGTAATCAGCAGCAAGACCATCGAAATAAGCGAAATTCCTAACCCCACTGCTGTCGCATAAGAAAAATCTCCTTGTGTTAATCCCATACGGTAAACATAGGAATTAATAACTTCTGATTTAGCCGAGTTTTGCGAATTCATCAGAACCAGTGTTTGATCTAAATTTGAGCCTAGCAAGTTGCTCACATTTAAAATTAAATTAAGTGAAATAATTGGTGTTAAAAACGGCAAGGTAATTTGGGTAATCTGCGTCCATTTTGTTGCCCCATCAATGCGTGCTGCTTCGTAATAAGTCGGATCAATTTTTGCCATCGTCGCTAAATAAAGAATCGTACCCCAGCCTGCCTCTTTCCAAACATCGGAAAGAACGGCAATCAGCCAGTATTGGTTGGCCGCTAATAAATGGTTGTTTCCTTGTTTGATCAAACCAATCCCTAACAATAATTGATTAAGTAAACCACTAGTGGATAACCAAGAAATCAGCATGCCGCCAAGAATGATCCACGACAAGAAATGGGGTAAATAAGAAATTGTTTGAACGATTTTTTTGAAGGGTCCGTCTTTTAACTCAAAAATCATAATCGCTAAAATCACAGGAATAAAGAACCCAACTGCTAATTTTAGCAAGCTAATACCTAGAGTATTGACCACCGCCTCCATAAAATAGCGATCACCGAGAATTACCTTGAAATTATCCAGGCCAACCCACGGGGCACCGGCAATTGTATCTGTGATTGTGTAGTGCTTAAAGGCAATAATGACCCCATATATGGGAATATAGGTAAAAATAAACATAAACGCAATTCCCGGTAACACCATTCCTTGTAATCGCCATTGTGCCATAAATTTTAGCGCTTTTTCCGTAAATTTTTGTTTCCACATTTTGGCGGGTCTTTTTACTCTCTCCGATTTCATATTTTATTTCCTCCTTTATCACCATCTATTTTTTGTCAGCACCGCCCTCACCAATTTGCTTTTCTTTTTCATAAACAAGAAAAATTTCCTTTTCTTTGCCAATTATTTTCTCCATTAGCGCTTTAGGTAAAATATACCCCCCACGTCGATACGGGTTTGGTTCCGTCTTAATTTTTTGCAAATCAATGTGCGTTCCGTTGACGGTTAATTTTTCTTGCTTTCCTTGGCGAATTTCGAGCTTAAGTGGGATATCTAGATAGCTTAGCTGGCCGCCAAACATTTCAAAGCCAGTCGGAATTGTAGGATCAATCACCAAATTTTGGTTGCGAATTTTAATCCCTAAAAGATTGGTAATCAGTTGATTGAGATAAATTCCGGGACCACTTGAATACACACGCCACCCGCCCTTGACCTGTTTTTTACCTTCTTTAAGTAGGTGGAAGCCAGCTGCTGCTTCATAGCGCGTTTTAAAATCGCCGTCGGAACTGCTGAAATAGGCATTACTTTGTCTGAGTGCTGCGTTTTTCACCACATGCTGAATCAAAATGGGATTAATCGTGCTCAAAGCTTGCCACAGATCATTTCCTCGACCCATTTTACTTAGAGATTCACTGTAACGAATATGGGCATGGACATACTGTAAACCAATTTCACGACCAAAATTAGCTGCTTGTTCTGCGCGCTTAAAATAGGTACTGATACCACCATCATAAGGAGCCGGTTTGTTCATTAGGTGAACACCATCCGGAAAGAGCAAGGTTTCTTTGATGACTTTCAGATAATCCTTGGCCTTTTGCTTTTCGCTTAATTCACTCGTAATGCTTTGAATCATCGGTAATAAGCGATAATGAATCCCGGTTTTCGTATCTGTTGGATGAATAATGTATTCAAATTTCTGATTTTCATGTAAAACAAACCCTGGTAATACCTCTTTGTTTACCATATAGCGGTCATAGTCCCTGCGAATAGCTGCTGCTAATTCCTGCCACGCTCGACTTTCTTGTTCATATACCTCGGCAAGTGCTACTGCGAAGTTTTGAATGGCCGAATAAGTCAACGCAACTGTCCAAGTACTCGCCATATCTTTCTTCAAACGCTCATCTGCAGGCTGTAACGTATCATCCCAATCACCATCGCCATAGCAAGATAATTTGGTTCCCGCTAAAAAATGTTGTTGGATATAGGCGATTTCCCGTTTAATATGTTGGAATAAGGTTTCTTTTACTTCACTATATTGACCGGTTTGTTTCATCATGTAAGGAAGCTCTGTCTCTAAAATCGCAAAATCATTTGTTGCCATTAAATAATCACCGATAACCTTCAGTGGCCAAACAATGATATCCCCGTGGCTTTCATTCGCCATTATTTCTTGATACTGATCAAACATAAACCATTGCGGCCAATTGCCGTCTTCTTTAAATTGATGCGTAAATAAATGAAGTAAAATGGTACGGACAATCTCAAAATTCTGTGTCGCCATAAAAAACTCAATTGGTCCTTGGCAAACATCGCGCGTTCCCCATGCAGCGCCACCAAACTGTTCTAACCCATGCGGTGAAAGATAATGAATGAGCATATCTAAGGTATACCAATCGATAATCGTATTCATTCGTACCAGTTCTTCTGGTTGTGGCTCTTGGCTTGTCGTCAGTGCAAACTGATGCTGTAATGCATGAATATGTTGTTGAAAATCACGCTGTGCTTCTGCAGCTGTTTGTTGTGAGCAATGTGGAAATTCGGGTTCAAGTGTTGCTTGCGTCTTCACAGAAATCTTCTTTGCTCGTTTAAATTGTAACGTCAGTAAATTCAGCTCTGGTTCCTTCACTTCTGCTAAGGATTCAAACCAAAAATCATTTCCAATTATTTTTCCTTCTGCTCCTGACCAATCTATTTTGTATTTTAAATCTGGACATTTTTTTTGTACGAGACTCCATTTTTCAGGAGCAAAGATCCGCTGATTTTTCTCTTTTATAGGCTGTTCTGCGGAAACATCTGTTAATAAAATCTCACTGGTAATCAGCCACTCATATTCGTTGCCCTGAAGAGACTCAATTGTCAACTCACTTTCTGGCCCATCGGTCTTCCCTTGAAGCGTCACCAGTAAATAATCTGCTTGATATTTATAGAGCCATTTTACGTTATTCAGTCCCATTTCATAGGCAGAAGGCAGACCTAAAATCGCATAATTATCCTTCGATTCTTTGAGATAGATTCGTTGCCCGGTCGTTTTAAAAATATTTAAAGGATTCCGGACATTTGATAAGAAAGCATTCATCGAAGTATTGCCCAGTACAAGTTGTGATTGAAAGACACCATACATATAAGAAGTCACCGCCATCGTTGGTTGCAAAATATCAGTATGCTTCTCGGCTAAAATAATATGACCATGCGAGCGTTCGGTTTTTTCTTCTTTTTCGCGTAACACCACATGCTGATTCTCTGATCCAAAAAAGGAGAGCAGCTGCCCATTTTCATCGTATTCCGGCAATTTTTTCTCCGGATAAAAAATAGCACGTTCTTTTTCGGTCAAATATTCACCATTCACTAAATTCGTTGTCGTTTTTTTTCGTTTTAGAATGGGCTGCGTTTTCCATTTTTCTGCTTGTACCTGTGCCTGAGATAAAAGCTGGTATTCGGTCGTAATTGTCGAAATGTCTTGTATTTTTTTGACCTTATCAGGGTAATTCGCTTGTGCCACTCCATAAAAAACCACTGATTGCGCTTCAGGTGTAAGCGTTAATTCATCGCTTTGTAGCGCAATATAGCCAAACTCATATTGATAAATTTCGCTTGCCAAATTGGGCTGACTTAACGCTGCTGCTTGATTTGTCCATTTATAAGAGGGACCAAAAAATTGATAGCCATCCGTTGAAAAATGAGTTGCACCACTTAGCGTACCAATTTGCATGTACGGATTTTTTCCTTGTTGTGCTTGATTTTGCCTCGCAGTTACATGTGTCCCCGTTTTCTGGTCGGTAAAGACTTGATAATCAACATATTGTGAGACATACGCCTCATTTGCTAAAAGCGTTTCTGGCAGCGCCAAACCCACATCTTGACCTAAAATGATATCAATTTTTTGCGGGACTGTACCCGCTACACGAATAGTCCAAAACCACGTATTCGTTTTCCCTAACTGAAAAGTCACTTCGTAGCGAAACGTTTCGATTTTTCCCGACCAACGAATCTGCTGGTCTCGAAAGCTGACTTGACTCGCCGATTGACTGCCGATAAGCGGATAACTTCGAATTTGATTTTGCTCGGTTTTAACTCGTAGATATAAATTACTTAGTGATCCATCAAATGAATTTCCAGTCAGTTGGTTGAGCTGCATCCCGTTAACGCAGAAGCTTTCAAGTGCTCCTGTACTTAAAAAAATGGCGTCAAGTGCTTGATTTTTTATTGTTAGTTTTCCGTTTTCCATAATTCACTTCCTACCTAATTTAAATGGTTAGATTTACTGCAAGAACGGCTTCACTATTACCGCCTACCATGAACACAAATTCGCCTGTATCCCAACTCCTAGTGAGGTTTGTGTGGACATAAGCCAGTTCGGATAAATCAAATTCATGTTGAATCGTCTGTGCCCTTCCTTTTTCAAGAAATACACGATCAAAACCTTTCAGCTCTTGCAGCGGACGCACCACCTGTCCCATTTTGTCTCGCACGTACCACTGAACAATTTCCGTGCCTGCACGTTTCCCAGTATTTTCAACCGTAACTTTGCAAAGAATCTTATTATTTACAGTTTTTTCCACCTGTAAATCTTTATACGCAAAGGTCGTATAGCTTAAACCATAGCCAAAAGGATACAGGGGTGTGTTTTCCACATCCAAATATTTTGAGACATATTTATTTTCAAGATTGTTGTGATCAATCGGGCGTCCTGTATTAAAATGATTGTAATATAGGGGAACTTGTCCAACATTTCGCGGAAAACTCATCGTTATTTTTCCTTGAGGCATTGCCTTTCCATAGAGAATATTCACAATTGCTTCGGCACCACCAGTTCCCGGGAACCAAGCTTCCACCAATCCTTGTACATCTCGACTGACTTCCTCCAGTGCCAAAGGACGACCGTTAAAGAGAACCAAAACAATTCGCGGATTGACCGCACGTAAGCGTGACACGAGTTCACGTTGGGCTTTGGGTAAGCGAATGTCACTGCGACTGCTTGCCTCTCCACTCATATCCACGGTTTCTCCTGTTAAAATCACCACTTTATCCGCATGTTTTGCCAGTTCTAGTGCTTTTTCCAGCTCGGTTTCTGTTACAACAAAAGGCGAAGCAATTTCACAGATTTGCGTTTGCTCAATTGCTTGCTTTGCTTTTAAAATCTCCGCAACTGTTTTCGTTTCCTCAGGATTCCCTTTCCAGCTCCATGTGCCTAATATCTCGGAACTATTTACATGGGATCCGATGAATAGAACGTTTTCATTTTTATTTAAAGGTAAGATTTCTTCCTTATTTTCTAGTAAAACAATGGATTCTGCTGCTGCTTTCCGTGCAATTTCCTGATGCTTCGTTGAAAAGACCACTTCTTTTTCTTTTTTTTCATCGGCAAAACGATCTGGATTTTCAAATAAACCCAATTCATTTTTTAATGTCAAAATGCGTAGAACAGCTTCGTCTAGTAATTCTTCCGATAACATTCCTTCTTCAAGTAAGTGATTAAGCTCATTATGATAGCAAAAGCTCATCATTTCAATATCCACACCTGCTTCCAGTGAAAGCTGCGCGACATCTCGTTCATCTGCTGCTACACCATGATGAATCACTTCTTTCATCGCACTCCAATCCGAAATAAGTACCCCGTCAAATCCCCAATCTTTACGCAGAATTTCACGATTTAGCTGCTTGTTAACGGTTGCGGGAATACCATCCACTGTATTAAAGGATGTCATCACCAATTTTACCCCTGCATCTAGAGCTGCTTTATACGCAGGTAAATAATTTTCATGTAGCTCTCGTTCGGACATATTAACAGTATTGTATTCACGTCCACCTTCCGGCGCGCCATAAGCGGCAAAATGTTTGACACAAGCGGCTAGCGTCCCATATTCTTGCAAAGCAGTTTTTTGCTCCCCTTGGTAACCCTCAACCATGCTTTTCGCATAAAGTGCATTTAGATAAGGATCTTCTCCGGTTGATTCCAACACTCTGCCCCAACGTGGATCTCGCACTAAGTCAACCATTGGCGAAAAGGTCACATGAATACCTGAAACCGCTGACTCTTCTGCCGCAATTCTGGCTGTTTCTTTGACCAACTCTGGCTGCCAGCTCGCTGCTAATCCTAACGGAATGGGAAAAATAGTTCGATAACCATGAATGATATCTGCCATTAATAGTAAAGGAATTTTTAAGCGACTTTTAGCCAAATATTCTCTTTGAACTTTTTTTGCTGCCGCTGCCCCGGACAAGCTCAGTACAGAACCAACCGTTACAAGATCTTCCTCCGTTAAATTATTGCCGCTGAGCGGACCTGTCGCTTCCGTTAATTCGTCACTGAAAAAATCTCCTGTTACTTGCTGCAACTGACCGAGTTTTTCGTTGCGTGTCATTTCTCGTAATAATTGCGTAAGTTGTTCCTTTTCCATCCGTCACAATCCTTTCATTTCTATTTATCGAAACGTTTCGATTAAAGTTTACCATTTCAATTTAAATTTGTAAACGTTTTCTTCGTTTTTTATTAAATTTATTTGGTAAAAAATTCTGAAAGTTATTTCATAAAATACCTACCGCTTACGCTTAAGTAAACAAAAAAGTCCATCTCATTTCTGAGATAGACTAAAAGGAGTTAAAAATGAAAAAGTGTTTGGGTTGTTTTGTTGGTATATGTACATACTAGTCCGGAGATGTGAATTTTTTGTGATTGAATTTTTATTTCTTCATGAACTATTTTTCGATAAACATTCCTTAGTAGAGAATCACAAAAAGATAGGTCTTTGTTCACAAAAATATCATAGTAGTCGTATGAATTTTCATTTTTCTTCAACTATTTACGTTACGCTATTCTAAAAAAAGAATACACACTTACTTTTTATGTAATTACTATTATTTCGTAAATAGAATTCAGGTGGAAAAATGAGGAAAATTAAAAAAAAATGGCTTATTTTGATGTTAGTCGTTTGCTTGATGTACATATTTTTAGGTGAAAAATTATATGCACTTACAGATGCTACAGATGGTCAAAAAACAGCAAAAACGCAGGTACTAAAACAAACACAGGTACAAAAAAAAGCGCAGCAAAAGAAAAAACAAAAACAAATTAAAGCAAAACAAACAAAAATAGTCAATAACTTACGCACTTATCTCAACTCAGTGACTTCTGATGGCACTGTTAGTGTTAGTTTTTATAACTTAGATCCAGTTTCAGCTAGTAAAGCGGCAAAAAGTGAGGATGCACGTGTTTATCAAGCTGGCGCCTTAGCAGTTTCTGCTAACGCAGATACCGTAGAAACATCTGCTAGTACTTATAAATTGTTTATTATCGCTTTTTTAATGAATCAAAAAAAGCAAGGAAATTTTACTTGGACAGATACAAACACCGTGGGCTTTAAAAATATGATTTTATACAGTCAAAATGAGTACGCAGAAAGCCAATTAGTCGCTTATGGTCGTGATCTAATCAATCAGTTTATTGAGGATCAAGGTTGGTATTCTCCCGTTTTTAGCGCGACAGACTATTCAAAAACAACGGCATTAAGCTTGACGAAGCTTCTATGTGATTTAGCAGATGGAACAGGAATTTTTAGTAATGAGTCTGACCGCGAATTTATTTTAGAGCTGATGCGCACACAAGTCTATCGCGACGGGATTCCTGCTGGCGCTGCTGACGCGCTATCGGGAACGACGGTTGCTGATAAAGTTGGGTTCCTTAATGACGTGAATAATGATGCTGGGATTGTGACTCTCCCAAATGGTCAAAGGTATATTTTAGTCGTGATGACGCATGGGCATAATCAAAGCGGCTTTAGTGGTTTCCCTAAAATAGCGACAATTACCAAAAAAGTCCAACAAATTGTCTATGATGGAAAATGAAGCATCTTGCTAGCTTCCTTTCTGAATTTTTATTGATCATAGTAGGAAAAACTAGCTTGTTTATTTTAAAATTAAAAAAAGCTCCCCTCTCAGTTCAGATGGCGAAGCTTGTCTTTAATTTATAAACTATATGAATACAAAGGAAAGTACGGGATTTGAACCCGTGCACGAGGTCAACCCCCGCTCGGCGGATTTCGAGTCCGCTGCATTACCACTCTGCCAACTTTCCGAAAAAGTCATCAAAGACATATCTAGTGTACCGTTATTAGTGGGAAAATTCAAGTAGAAAAAGAAAATTAGTGTATTGTTATTTCTGCCTTATATTTTTCTTTTTTTTGTTGCCTATTATTTTTTTAACTTCTTGCGACTTCAATAATCTTTTCATTTCAGCATGACTTTTTATCACGATAACTTTGTGACACGAATCCGTTATTTTTTTTAAATATACTGCTTTTTCTCGTTGATATTTTTTTTGCCAACGAAACATCTTTTTTAGCATTTCGATTGTCGGTGAATACGAACTTGCCTCAATATGGAGATTTTGTTTCAGCCATCTCGTAACAATTCGATAGTTGATTTGCCAAGCAGGAAGATCAAGCACATAGACACAGTTTGCCTGCTTAAGTAAGGTCGTGCGCTCCACGAGTTCAAATTGCGCACCTTCAATAATCCATTCTGGTTGATGGCAGACTTCTTCAATTAGTTTAATCCGCTCTTCTCTGCTTCTTTTAGGTTCATTTTTTTTTCTTTTTCCCCAAATTAAATGATCTAGTCCATAGACAGGCAACGCATATCTTTCTGCTAGTTTTTGCGAATAGGTTGATTTACCACTACCTACGGAACCAAAGACATAAATTCGATTGATTTTTTTTCTGTGACGCTTCATCCTTTTATTCCTTTTCCAACTATCCTAGGCGATCATAAATTGGACAGTTTACGAATTTCTGACAGAAAACTATTTCTGTTCTTTTCTAGTATCATACCATAGTTTTTTATTGGATAGAAGCAAAGAAAAGAGTCTAAAATAACATTCAATGAATGCCATTTTAGACTCTTAAAATGTAAGTGGCTGCTTCTACCTTTTCACTATACTAGTTTAGTCGAGTTGTTTTTTTCGTAAATGATAAATCAATCCGGATGACAATCCAATTAACCCGATGCCCAGCAAGAACAGCCATTTACTCGTATCACGTTCATTCGTCGCCGGTAAACCGTCTTGCGTATTTCCTTGGCTTCCTCCCGAACCAGTTTGGCTCTTATTCGAAGTAGTTGGCACTTTTCCGTTTTCAGCAATAAGTGTCACTTTATCTGGTGCCCCAATTTCGCTATCTTTGATGGTGAATTTATATTTTTGTGGATTCAATTGATAACTTGTCGGTGCTTGCGTTTCAACAAAGTAGTAGCTGCCAGGAGCTAATTGGCTTACAGTAATTTTACCTGAACGATTCGTCGTCAATTTTTGCTTCAACGCTTTGCCTTGGCTATTATACAACGTAAATTCCGCTCCTTGTAAAACAGTTGTTTTATCTGCTTTATCAACCTTGGTTAGTTCCACTGAGCCTTGATAATTTGCATAGTCTGCTAATTCTAAAGGTGTAACCGTCCCTGCTACAGTAGCACTAATTGTAAAGTTAATTGGTGTTGTATTCTTGATATAACCTGTCGGTGCTTTGGTTTCAAGTAATTGATAATCGCCTGGAGCCAAATTACTCAATTTCACCGTTCCATCCTTTGCTGATATACCAGTAATTTCCTTACCATTTTTATCTTTAACCGGTGTCGTTCTCTCTTTTTCATAAAGAGTGAATTCTGCTCCTGCTAATCCCTTTCCATTACTATCTACTTTCGTAAATTGGATACTTCCTTGTTCATTGACTAGATCATCCAAAACTTTGGTTTCAGGTTCCCCTTGTGCGGCATCAATTTCAAAGGTAACGGGCTCCGTATTTAAAATGTACCCAGTAGGCGCTTGCGTTTCAATTATTTGATAGGTTCCTTGTGCTAACCCATCATATGTCACTTTGCCATCTGAGCCAGAAGTAAGATTTTCAACAATCGTTTCTGGTGTTGCAAAAGTGCCAGTATCATCCGCGGTTTGTACAATTTTAAATTGGGCACCTGCTAATGGATTACCGTCAGAATCTACTTTTGAAAACTCAATTGGTGTTTTATAGTTATCAAATTCAAATGTATCTGTTACATCTGCATTCTCCGCTTCAATGACAAAATAAATTGGATTTTGATTAATTGTATAGCCATCTGGCGCTTCTGTTTCAACTAATTTATAGGTTCCCACTTCTAATTCGCCATAATTTACTTCTCCATTTGCATCACTTTCTATGTCTGATGCAACTAGCTCTTCCTCTGCCGTTCCTTCACTTATTACGCCACTTGCTTTGTACAAATCAAATGATGCGCCTGCAAGAAAGTTTCCTGTTTCTCCATCTGCTTTTAATAAGCGTAATTTCCCTCTGAAGTTTTGGAAATCGCCTAAATCTTTTATCGGTACTTCTCCAGCACTACTTTCAGAAATAGTAAAGTTAACTGGATAACTATTGATGATATAACTTTGTCCATTTTCTTGAAGAGGTGCTTTGGTTTCGGTCAGTGAATAGTTTCCTGGTGCTAAGTTTTCTATTTCAACCATACCAGCACCATTGGATGTATAAATGCCTAATGCATTACCCCCATTATCATATAACGTAAATTCAGCTCCTGCCAAGCCTTCATTGGAGCTATTAACTTTATGCAGTTTGACACTTCCTTGATAGTTAATAAAATTATCCAATTGTTTGGTTGTTGGTACCCCATTTGCTGAAGCATCAATCGTGAACGGAATTGGATCAGTATTAATGATGTAACCTGTTGGTGCTTGGGTTTCTACCAAATTATAGGAACCTGGTGCTAAACCATCGACTGTTATTTCCCCATTTTCACCACTTGTAATATCCGTTTTAACCACATTTCCTTCACTATCTTCTAATTGGAAGACTGCGCCCGCTAATCCGGTTCCCGTACTATCTGTTTTCTGTAATTCAATGCTTCCTTGATAATCAATCAAAGTTCCAGCAGCCACCGTTGCTGGCTGCGCCGCTGCTGAATTAGCAATCTCAAAGGTGATTTTTTCAGTGTTGATCAAATAACCATCTGGCGCTTGTGTTTCAGTTACTTCGTACGATCCAGGCGCTAATCCCGTCAAGGCGACCTTGCCATTTTCATCAGAAGTTGCAGTAGTGTTGACCGTTTCATTTACCGAATTTCCTTGCGCATCCTTGACACGCTTCACTTCGAAGATTGCGCCACTCAGTGGGTTTCCGTCTGTATCTGTCTTCGTAAATTCTGCAGATCCTAGATAATTAACATAGGGTCCAACTTCAACAGAAGGAATTTGACCATTTTCATTTTGAACAACATCAAACTCAATCGGTTCTGTATTTTGAATATATTCAATTGGTGTTGTCGGTGCTTTGGTTTCTGTTAAACGGTAATGTCCTGGCGTTAAGCCTAGAATTGCTATTTGTCCATTACTATCTGTAATAAAGGCTTCTCCCGTACGGATAGGTGTCCATGTTTCACCCATTTCTGCTTCAAGAGAGAATTCAGCTCCTACAAGTTTAGTGCCGTCCTCACTCTCTTTAGTTAAGACAACTTGTGTTTCGGCATCTTCCACATTTATTGGTACATCCGCAGTGGAGGTTTCGGCAGATATGGTTACCTTTCGACCTGCAACAAGATCATCTGGAATTGTATAGCCATCTGGCGCTTTTGTTTCCTTCAACAAGTAGCTACCATAAGGAATACTGCCAAACGTAATATCCCCAGAAGCATCAATGGTTCCGCTTCTAAGAACTTGTTGATTTTTTGCATCCCACAGTTCAAAGGTTGCACCGGTTAATGCCTGTCCTGCTTCATCTGTTTTTTGTAGCGTGACTTTCCCTAATGTACCAACAGCTGTGCCATCTCCATCAGAGGTATGAATATCGACATCCGCGCTATCTTCACCATCAATTGTCTCCACATTATCCCCTTTAATAGTCAAATCATTGCTCACCGATCCAGAAGTGGTTCCTTCATCCAAGAAAACCATTGATTTGTATTCCAAAATATAGGCAGTCTCTAATTGTTCATTAAAAGTAACTGTTAAATGTTGTTCCCCAGTTTCATTATCCGTTGTCACCTCTGCGGTATAAAAGTTGGGAGATACTAGCTCACCTTTCGTAATCTTTCCAGCTGTATCAACTGTTGTTGCATAGACAGCAATGGAAGCAGGATCAATCACTTGATTAGTCGAAGGGTTATCTTTCACAACAACATTGTTAATCGTTGATTGACTTGGATTGACAGTAACACTCCAATCTACATAGCCATCATCGTCTTGCACGCCTTCTTTTTGTGCATAGCTGCCACCATTTTCGATTGATACTTGGCCTTTAATCGTATAATCAACATGAGAATCTCCCGTCACATTTGCATGGTTTTCATAACTTCCTTGCTCATGAATGACTTCCCCTACTAAACTCGTTTGATATTCAAACATATACCGATTGTTGGTTGCATCCTCCGCACTATCTGGTAGGTTGATTGTCAATGTTTGATTATTGCTTTCCGACGGTTCATTTACTTCAAATGCTGTTTTTTCAGTCCCAGTAATCTCCGCTCCCTTGATATGATTTCCGTCTTGATCCACTGTATACTGGTAAATCTTTAAACTATCAGGTACATACTTTTGGTTATCGGTGATTGGATCTGTAATGGTTTCATTTTCTAAAGGATCATTTTCAAAATTGGTGCCCAAGGTCCACGTGATCAGCTTACTTACTGCATTATAATCACCTGATTTGAAACCATTTGCTGAAGCCGCTGGATTGGGTTTGAAATCCGCATCAGAAGAGGGATTTTTCTTTGTGTTATCGGTGGTGCTTGTCCAATCTGCACTTGCATCATTCGAGAATTGTGGCATATCGGTTGATAGATAAGCCGCATCATACCCCGTCCAATAATCAATCAAAAATGAATCGGAGGTTTCAACATAGCTCCCGATAAATTCCACATTAAAAGTTTGTGTATCTGCATTATATTCTAAAGTATAATCGGTTCCCTCTTGTAGTGCGGTATTCGTTGTCGTATCTGTAATAGTAAATTGATCAGTTAACAATGTCAGACCTTCACTAAACGTATCCGTTAATTTCCAATTTTCCATCGAATAATTATTTTTATTGACCGCAATTTTCCACTCTACTTGTTTATTTGTGTAATCCACATCGCCTTTTTCTTTAACCAGTCCTTGCTGTTTGGCGTGCCCTGATTCAGAATCTTGATTCCCGCTACCATCTTCGACAGAGTTGGTAAAATCGGTATCACTGTCAATTTCATCTGTAACTTGGGTTGTATAGTGAACATTCACTGCGTAATCTACATCTGTCAAAAATTTGACATCAAATCCAGACCCATCTGATTTTGGTGTTAATTCATAATCGGTTCCTTCGACAAGAGGTGTACCACTTTCTACGGGATTTCCTTTGTCATCAAAGGTAACTTTATACAACTTAACAGAATCGTTTTCAAGAACCATACCACTACCAATCGAATCAGTGATAGAAGCTTGGGTTTGTTTGATATTTTTTTCATTAAAATTATAATTTATCGTCCAGTCAAAGGTTTGGTCCGTTGCATTGTAATTCGGCTGACCTTTTACCAAAGCGGGTTTATAATCCGCCACGACGGACGCTTCTGCTGGAATTGTTGCAGTATCATCGCCACCAAAATCAGCGGTATTTTTAAAGTTAACTGTTCCGCCTTCATCGCCTGGTTTGACATCATCATCAATTGACGTCGTGTATTCCACACGATACGCACTACTAATCGAATTCGTAAAGGTAATGTTTCCGGTCGAATCAACCGTGTACTCACTGGCTGGCACTTCCGTTTCGGAACCATCGATCACATTCCCATCAAAATCAACATCTACTTTATAGACTTTGACACTTTCATACGTTAAACCATCTGGAAAATGTTCCGTAACAGTCGCACCATCCACAGTATCCATTGCCTTATTAACGTCCACGTTCCAGATCACTTCTGAAGGATTTGGTGTTCGATTAAAGTGTCCTTCTTTCGAAATGGTCGTATCGACATCTGGTTTGATAATAATAGAGGTTCCTGGATCGCCGTCAACAAATGGCGTATCAACGTCAATTGGACCTGGCGCTGGAATCTCAGTTTCAACCGCTTTTCCACCCGCTTCAAAAGAACCACTAATATTAGAAGCGTTTTGGACATCATCAGTAAAAACAATTTTCACATGGCCATTTACATCGACCTCTACATTGGCATATGTAATGCCATTTTCATCTGTTAAAGGAATCGTTTTATTTTGGCTAAACGTGAATTCTTTTGGTAAATCAAATTCATAATAGTCGCCACCTTTCATTTGTGCTCTGACTTCTTCTGGTAAATCAAAGCCAAAGTAAAATTCGATGTAGTCATCTACCTTCATTGATTCTATCGGATTTCCGTTTTCGTCTTGAATTTCAAAAGCTGTCACCATTGATGTTCTTCCATCAGTGGTTGGAAAAAGCGTGCTAATATCAATTGGCTCATCTGATTCTGCTCTACTAGCTGCTTTGGCACTCGTACTTGAAGAAGTGGCGCTTGTACTTGAATCACTTCCTGAATTCGAACTTTCAACTCCACTTTCGGATTCAGTCGTTGTACTTGTAGGACTCATTGCATCGTTCAGAGTAAGCTCTTGCGTAACTTTTTTACCATAGCTATCTGTAAAAGAAATCATTTGATTGTTTTCTACTCCAGTCACTTCGGTTAAGGTAGCAGTTACGCTAAAAGAAATTGCAGCTGATGCAGTAGGAAGCTCCTCAATTTTTAAGGTATGCTCATTTACAACTGTTGCCTTTCCAATCTGCTCCCCATTAGAATTGACAACAGTAACCACTTGATTTGCATCTAATGTAACGTTTTCGGAAGCGCTTACTTCATAAGAATTAGAGGACACATTTGTCTGAAAAATATAATTTCCTTTCAAATCAATTGTCACACTGTTTTCATTTTTATTAACATTGATTGAACTAAAAGATATACCGCCGCTTTCATCTGTAGCATTTACAACTGTTTCGGCAACCGTTTGTAAAGGTGTCAGATACTGAATGAGAATAACAAGAATTGCCACAAACTCCCAGAATTTTTTCATAGTGTTCACCCCTAATAAATTAATACGTTAAGAATACAATATTTTAGTTTATATGTATAACAATAAGCCTTTTATTTTGTCCGTAAAATAATATTGGTCCGTTATTTGTCATACGCTAATAAATTTATCATTACTTTTCTTTCCAAACTAAATAATTTCTTGATTTATTCGTTTTTGTTGCTCTTTATCTTTTCATGATAATTTAATCAGCTCGCCTATTTCAACCAAGACAGTAATTGGATAATCAAAAAATAAAATAACAATTAATTATTTACTATTCATTTTATTTTACGTTTAAAATGTTATTTATTCTCCACTGACTAGTGTTCTTGTCTGGTTCAAATTCAAATTATCCTTTCCGTTACTTAATTTTCTTGGTTTATGATAAGATAAGAATAATTAGAAGATTCTTATCCATTTATTTCATGGTTTTGTTTTGCTTTTTAATCGGTTACAAACTCTTATTGATTCACAAAAAGGAGGAAAGAAATTGGCAACGATCGGATATGCTCGTGTTAGTACTACTTATCAACGTTTTGATTCTCAGATCTCTAAGTTAAAGGCCCATGGATGCGATTTTATTTTTCGTGAAAGAGAAAGTGGGACTCTCTCCAAAAGGCCGATTTTAGATAAAGCAATTAAGCAGCTAAAGCCTGGTGATATTTTTGTTATCTATCGGTTGGATCGACTTTCAAGAGGAACGCGATATTTGCTGGAATTAATGGAATTTTTTGAAAAAAACGGCATTCATTTTATTAGTCTTCAAGACAGTATTGATACCACGACTCCTATGGGAAAATGTTTTTTTACTATTATGGGCGCTTTTGCAGAAATGGAAGCTGGATTGATTAGAGAACGCGTCCTTGCTGGATTAGCAGCCACAAAGGAAAATGGCGTGATTCTAGGCAGACCAATTAATGTTAACAACAAAGAAAAAGTGATTTCTTTACATGAAGAAGGTCTTTCCATTGCTCATATTGCACGCGAAGTTAACTGTTCCCGTTCAACTGTTTACCGCTATTTAAAAAAAGAAACAGAAAATGCTTAACCCAAAGCAATAATTATAGACTTAAAGCTTAATGGACAATAAGGAATGAAAAAGTGTGGTGGCCCCTAAATGCTAGATTATTAGTCTAACATTTGGGGGCCACCTTAAAATTACTGCTTTTTTTAGTTATTTTTTTCTTTATTCTAATTTTTCTCCATTTGAAGCAATCACTCGTTTATACCACTCAAATGAATCTTTCTTGTATCTCTTAAATGTTCCTTTTCCATAATTATCGACATCTACATAGATAAAACCATAGCGCTTCGTTATTTCATTTGTGCCACAACTAACCAAATCAATTGCCGTCCACACGGTGTAACCAAACACATCTACACCATCTCTAACTGCCTCTTTTATTTGCTCAATATGTTGTTTCAAATAGGAAATGCGGTAATCATCATGTACTTTTCCAGCAACTAATTGATCTGTTGCTCCCAGACCATTTTCTGCAACAAAAAGTGGTAACTGGTAGCGGTCGTATAAACGATTAAGTGTAATTCTCAAACCAATTGGATCAATCGTCCAATTCCATTCGGTTTTTTCTAGATACGGATTAATCTCTGTATCAACTAAATTACCAGAATTACGTTGACTGGTTGGATCAAATCTTGCAATATATGTCATGTAGTAGCTGAAAGAAATAAAATCAACCGTGTTTTCTTTCAACAAGCGTTCTTCTTCTTCTGTAATTTCAAATTCTACTTCATTTTCTGCAAATACACGATACATATAATTAGGATATTTTCCTCTTGCAAAGACATCTAAGAAAAAACAATTTAACTGATCATCTTTTAATGCACTTAATACATCTTGTGGTGCACAAGTTGCAGGATAGTTTTCAAGTCTTGCAATCATACAACCAATTTGAGCGTTTGGAGCTGTCTTTTTAGCAATAGCTTTAATCTTAGCACTTGCTATAAATTGATGATGAATTGCTTGGTATTTAGCTGTTTCAATATTTTTTGTTTCGATATTCTCGGTAAAAATTCCTGCTCCTGTATACGGAGAAAAGACCGTCATATTCATTTCATTGAAGGGAATCCAGTATTTCACTTTGCCTTTGTATCTTTCTAAAATCACTTCGGCATAGTGAACAAAGTAGGCAATGACTTCATGACTTTCCCAACCGTTATATTTTTCTACTAAATAGAGAGGCATTTCATAATGAGACATCGTCACCAACGGTTCAATTCCATATTTTAAACATTCATCAAAAATAGCCTCATAGAATTTTAAGCCTGCTTCATTTGGCTCTTTCTCAACGCCGGTTGGAAAAATACGGGCCCACGCAATTGACAGTCGATAGACTTTAAAACCCATTTCTGCAAAGTAACGAATATCTTCTTGGTAATGGTGGTACATATCCGTACCTCTTCTTTTAGGAAAATTAATTCCTTTATCTGACTGCTTGTATTCTTTTAACTGTTCGTAGGAAATATCTGATGTTAAGACATCTAAATCTTTTCTAATTTCTGGTTCATAGAATGGTACCATATCAAAAGAAGATAAGCCTTTTCCTCCTTCATTATAACCACCTTCTACTTGATTAGCAGCTGTTGCTGCTCCCCATAAAAAATTCTTTGGAAATGTATTCGCATTCTTTTTCATTGTTACTTCCTCCTATTTTTCTTTATTTATTTAAAGCCAAGATGGTTTCACCATATTGGATAGATCCCTTATTTTTTAAAATAGTAATATTTTTAAATTCTTGCGTATTTGTCACTATCACCATTGATGTTAAATCATATTGTTGATTAGCCAATAGTTCTGGATCAACCTCTACTAAGGTGTCGCCGCTTTTCACTTCTTGACCGACTTTCACTGAAATATGAAATCCATTGCCATTCAACTTTACTGTGTCAATGCCTAAATGAATTAATAATTCAATTCCATCTGCAGAAACTAAACCCAATGCATGCTTTGTTTCTGCTATCATTAAAACTTTTCCGGCAAAAGGAGCTTTTATCTTGCCTTCTTCTGGAAATATCGCAAAGCCTTTGCCCATAATTCCTGAAGAAAATGTCGCATCGTTTACTTGATCTAAGGGAATATAGGCACCTTTAAATGGGCTATTGACATGTAACATGGAACTTTCATCTTTCGTTGCTGTTACTTCTTGCTCTTCTGAATGGCTTTCTTTTAAGAAAATAGTTGTGAGTATCATTGCTGTTAAGAACGCAATGACTAATCCGATTAAAATAACAAATAAATTTCCATTTCCTTTCCCCGTCTCAATATAGGCTGGTATCCCCGTAATCCCTGGCATGACAAAAGAAAAGCATTTTACTTTTAAAAAAGTAGCCACACAACTTCCAATCCCACTTGCCACAAGGGAACAATAGAATGGAATTTTTAATTTTAAATTCACTCCATACATTGCTGGCTCTGTAATCCCAAAAATAGCTGAAAACCCAGTCGATAATGCTAAAGATTTCATTTCTTTATCTTTTGATTTGAAAAAAACACCAAATGTAGCTCCAGCTTGGGATAGATTGGATATAAAGAAAAGTGGTGCGACAAAATCATAACCAAGCTTGCTTAAATTATTAAAAACAATTGGATTCACGGCATAATGCATACCTGTCATAACAATAATCGGGATCAATGCACCAAATACTAGACCTGCAACTGGTCCTGAAAAATTAAAGACTGCGAGCATTGCATCACTTACATAATTACTTGTATAAAATCCTAAAGGACCAATGAGTATTAAACCAATTGGGATAGTTATTAGCAAAGTGAGCGTTGGAGAAAGTAAAATTTTAAATGTATTCGGTATAATTTGATCAATTTTAGGATAGAGATAACTCATCAAACACACCACTAAGATAATCGGCATTACCGAAGAAGCATAGTTAATCATAGGGACATTCACTAGTCCAAACAATTTCATTGTTGCTCCTGTTTCGAATGCTTTAATAATATCTGGGTACATCATTGCACCTGCAACAGTTAAAGCTAAATATTCATTTGTTTTGAATTTTTTAGCCGTTGAAACAGCAAGTAAAAAGGGCAAGAAGTAAAATGCCGCATCTGCAATAATGTTTAATAAATGAAAAATCGAATCAGTAGTATCTATCCAATGGAAAGCTTGTAATAATGCGATAATTGATTTTATAATTCCTGCTCCTGTTATGGCAGGTAAAATGGGAACAAAAACACCTGACAGAATATCCATTGCTTGATTGACAATATTTTCTTTTTCTTTCTGCTCTTTTGTCTCATTCTGATTTCCCGCTAAATGCAGAAGCGGCAACAGCTCTTCATAGACCTCTTTCACTTTATTTCCTATGATAATTTGAAATTCTTGCCCTTGAAATTGAGCACCTACAACTCCAGAAATTTTTTTCAACGCTTCCACATCTAGTTTATCTTTGTTGACAATTCTAAAACGCAAACGCGTTATACAATGATATAGGTGGCTTACATTCTCTTCGCCACCTACATAACGAATAATTCCTTGAACCAATTCTTTGTTTTTCATCTCTTTCTTCCTTTCATCAATAAAAAAATACCTAAATTACCCCTATTATGGGTAATTTAGGTAAAGCCTGCAGTCAGTAACTCCCTAAGTTTTATGAATTAATTTATTTACATGTAAGACGAGATATCCCTTTTCTGCTTTACTTAGGGGGATACTAAATTTTTCAAACAATAATTCACTGATTTTTTCAACACACAATTGTTCTTTCGGATGGTTTTGTGAAAGAAAATTATACAGTTCTTCAGAAGTTTTTTCCTCGGGAAAAATTTCTTTTTCTACTAATCGATTAAGCAAAAATTGTAAATGTGTAATAAATCGTAAATAAGCATTTTCTGATTTCACAAGTGACACTTGATAAAAATATTCGATAAACGAAACAATTCGGTTACTCATTTCAGTGAAACTCATGGTCGTATTCATATTTTTTTCTTTCGTTTGTGCATTAACAAAGTGAAGCGCTATGCTGATAATTTCATTGTCTGGTGGTAAATAATTAAGTTGGTCCGCAATCATTTGCACCGCTTTTTGACCAATTTTATATTCACGTTGATATAGACGAATGATCATCCATTTCAAAGGATGCTCTTCTGGCTTTCTCTGGTACTTTATTACCATATGGATATGATCCGCTAAAGCAATCAGCAATGCCGTTGAAAACTTTATTGAAAACTCTTTTTCACCAAATTTAACAATTTCTGTAGCCGTATTTATAACCGCTATAGGAATGGAGGAGAGCAAATGGATCAGAGCCATTTCTTGTTCATTACTTTCTAGGTAAAAAATCTTTTCTATTTTACCTCGCTCTAAATGATCGCCGTTTTTTTTATTAAACCCAATTCCTGTACCAATTACGATGACTTCTTTATTTTTTTCATTTTTTGCCAAGGCAATATTATTATTAAAGCTTTTGATAATTTGCATCTTCACCTCCCCTTTCCAATAAAAAAACCGACAAGAATCCTTATGAAAGAATCCTTACCGGTAATGCCTTCTTAATGGAAGTAACACCCCAACTATTAATTTCATACAAAGTATACCACAAAAAGAAAGCGTAGCCAACTTATTTTTGATATTTATTTACTCTTCTTTTTTATTTCTAATTTTTTGGACTGCAGCTTTTGTAATCTCAAGCTGACTAATTGTATTTGTATAGTCTCTCGAAGCATAAGCTGAAAAAAAGATATCGACTGTATATAATTGGCCTAAAAGAGAACTAGTCGCTGCACTTCTTAACGGTGCTTCACCACCACTGGCTGTTTGCAATAAAATATCTGCCATTTCTCCTAATGTTGAGAGCTCATTTTGAGTAATAGCAATGAGTATCACTGCGATTTCTTTTGCTATTTTTGCCAACTTAACCAGCTCTTCTTTTTCTCCTGAATT
The DNA here is from genome assembly GCA_015654945.1 of Lactobacillales bacterium. Taxonomy (GTDB): domain Bacteria; phylum Bacillota; class Bacilli; order Lactobacillales; family Vagococcaceae; genus JAATGB01. The sequence continues at coordinate 38,675 of JAATGB010000201.1, forward strand.
TGAAACAGCAATCAACACATTTTTTTGATCAGGCTGTGTAACAATCGCTGTTGCTAATAAATGATAGTCCATTGAAAAGAAGACATTTTTCCCAATTCGAGTTAATTTTTGATAGATATCTTCTGCCACAAGACCAGATGCCCCGATTCCGCAAGTATAAATACGATCCGCTCCATGAATTTTTTGAATTGCCTGCTCTACCATCTCATCAGCAAGCTGCTCGTTGGTTTCTTCAAGTACATGGGCTACTTTAAGCGAGAGCTTCTTTTTAATTTGTGATACTTTTTCATTCTCGATAATCTCGGTATACAATTCTTCTTCAATTTGCGGTAAATTAGTTGAAATGCTTAATTTCAAATCAATAAAACCTTCTAGACCTAGCGAACGACAAAAGCGCACAATCGTTGCTGGACTCGAAACAGCTAGCAAAGAAAGCTCCTTCACACTAAGGTGAATGACTTCTGATAGATGCTGCAGAATCCACTCAGCCAATTTTTTTTCGGCCTTTGGTAGGGACTCTTTCTTTTCTTGAATGGTTAAAATAATATTTTTTTGCATAGTGATCACCTTTCTTCTCTATCATACCAAAAAATAAAAGAGACAGCCATTTTTCTTTTTGAGAAATGGCTGCCTGCTTTATTTTAAAGATATTCGATGACCTGCTTTAAATCGTCCAAGCATGCATCCGCATATTTGGTGACACCGCCATTTTGATTTGTTGGATCAAATCCCAAAACTTTAATCTGCGCGCCTTTAGCAGCTTGAATGCCGTAGTACGAGTCTTCCACGGCAATGGCTTCATCTGAATTTAACGCCATTCTTTTCAATGTTTCTCTGTAAATCTTTGGATCTGGCTTTGAGCGTTCAAACTCTTCCCCTGAAACCAGTAAGTCAAAATACGAAGTAATTTGATTAACAGAAAGCACCTCTTTGACCGCACTAAGTGTGGAGGAAGAAGCGACCGCAACTGTTAATTGTCGCTTCTTTAAAATTTTTAACACTTCTTTGATTGAAGGATTTAGTAGTTCCTGATAATTAATTTTATAGTTCAACTTAAAAATTTCATAATCCGCTTGGAATTTTTTTTGTTTTTTGCGATCCTCTGGAAAAAGGAATGCCATCATATCTCGCGGATTGGAACCAATTAGCTTTACTTGCATTTCCTTGCTGATTTCTACGTGGTTTTCTTTAAAAAAGTTGGCCCTTCTCTTTTGATACACAGGTTCTGAATCGACAATCACGCCATCCATATCAAAAATCACTGCTTTTATCATGTTTCTAGCCTCCTTTATCAGTCTACCTTAATCATAGCATACAAATAAAGATTATTGTTCCTTTTGCGCCTCTGCTGGCACACCAAAGAAATAAGTGACAATAAAGCCACCGATATAAGCAGCGACTAAACCAATGACATAGCCCCACCATCTACCGTCCGCAATTAGTGGAATTAAAGCAACTCCACTAGGACCAATCGAAGTCGCACCAATATTTCCTAATAATCCAAGGACAGCTCCACCAATTCCACCGACAATACAAGCCGTAATAAATGGTTTTCCTAAAGGAAGTGTTACTCCGTAAATCAAAGGCTCTTCGATTCCCAAAACACCAACTGGTAAAGCACCCTTAATCATTTCAACTAGCTTTTTGTTTTTCCGACAGCGGATCCACAAGGCCATTGCCGCGCCTACTTGACCAGCCCCCGCCATTGCAAGAATGGGTAGTAGTAATGTTTTTCCTGTTTGATCAATCATTTCCAAATGAATCGGCGTTAATATTTGATGCAAGCCAAACATCACCATCGGCAAGAAGGTTGCGCCTAACACAAAGCCTGAGAAAGCACCACCGACATTTAATACCCAGTTAATAATTCCAACTAAGCCGCCAGAAATGACTCCTGCAATGGGCATAATTAAGAAAATCGTTAGTAGCCCCATTACGAGTAGCGTAATGGTTGGGGTCACAATAATATCAATCGAATCTGGAATCACTTTATGCAATTGTTTTTCCAACTGAGCCATTAAGAATACGGCAATAATCACGCCGATGATTCCCCCTTGACCTGCTGAAAGTGCATCCCCTGAAAAAATATTTGGTAATGGCTTTTCAAGATTCATCCCTGTCAGCATCGTAATTCCACCGATGACACCACCTAAACTAGGAGAAGCTCCGAATTCAGAAGCGCTGTTAATCCCAACATAAATAACAAGATACGAGAAGACCCCATTTTTAATAATGTTCATAACTGCGACAATATTTTCAATCGAAGCACCAGAAAGATCCCCTGCTGTGATCATGTTGCCTAAGACAGATGCAATTCCGCCAATAATACCGGCTCCAACAAATGCGGGAATTAAAGGAACAAAAATATTTGCAATCGATTTTAATGCTTTAGACCAAGGCTTTTGATTTTTCTTTTTTACTTCTGCTTTCACTTGTGCCGCTTTTGCTTCGACTTTTTCACGATCGGATAGATCTGAATTTTCGGCTTGCGTATCGGTAATGGTATCCCCTAATTTTACACCCGCCATATCGGCCATTTTTTGTGCAACCTTGTTTACCGTTCCTGGTCCAATCACGACTTGTAGCGTATCGTCTTCAACTACACCTAGAACGCCATCAATGTCCTTCAGCTCGGCTAAATTGACTTTTGTATCATCGTTAATTCCCATACGAACACGTGTCATACAATGAACAATTTTATTTACATTTCCCATTCCACCTACTTGCTCATATATTTCTCGTGCCAAACGTTCTTCTTTTAACTCAGCCATTTTATTTCCCCCTTATTTTACTGTTTTTCTGACAAAGCCTTCTGTTTCTTTTAAACTAGCTTCAGCTTCTGTTTTCGTTACACCCGTTAAAATCATGACAATTGCCAGCTTAACATTTTGCTCTGCTTCCACAAATTTTAGAGTAGCAACCTCTCGACTGCAATCCGTTGCTTGCATGATAATTCTTTTTGCGCGTTCTACGAGCTTTTCATTTGTTGGCTTCACGTCAACCATTAGATTTTTATAGACTTTGCCCGAGCCAATCATCGAAACAGTCGATAACATATTTAATACCAATTTTTGCGCCGTCCCAGCTTTTAATCGTGTTGAACCTGTTAAAATTTCTGGACCGACTTCGACCTCAATCGGATAAGTGGCATACTCACTAATGACTGCATTTGTGTTACAAGCTAAACTAACTGTCGTTGCGCCGACTTCTTTGGCATACGTTAAACCACCAATCACATAAGGTGTTCGTCCACTTGCAGCGATGCCAACAACGGTATCTTTCGCGGTTAATTGAATAGCAGCTAGATCTTCCTTCGCTAAAGTTTCTGAATCCTCTGCGCCTTCAACAGCAACTGTCATAGCAGGCATTCCACCTGCAATCAAGCCTTGCACTTGTTCGGGATCCGTTCCAAATGTAGGCACACATTCTGCCGCATCTAAAACGCCTAAACGCCCACTTGTTCCTGCGCCCATATAAATCAACCGCCCGCCATTTTGAAAGCTTTGAACAATTTGCTCAACGACTTTTTCAATTGCCGGAAGTGCTTTTTCAATCGCTAGTGGAACTTTGGCATCTTCTTGGTTCATGGTTACTAAAATTTCTTTGGTAGTCATTAAATCTAGGTTCATGGTTTTTTGATTTCTGGTCTCGGTTGTGAGTGCATCTAACTTCATTACTCTTTTCTCTCCATTTCGACTAATTGATATTTTTGACCTGCTTTAATCCAGGGAATCAATGGTTTATCCTTGCCCATTATTTGACCAACGACATTAACTTTTTTATCTTGCGGTAAATTGCACTTTACGAGTTGGAACTCTCCCATATAGCGACCATAATTTTTATTATCTAACGTAACAGAACCCGTTAAACGTGCCACGGTATTCTCTGGTTCAATAGTGGGAATTGTGCGAAAACGAGAACGTGCACAACGAATAACATCGCGGGCCTCATCCATTCGATTCTCATGCTCTACTAAAATAAGTTCATGGTAATTTTTGGTAAATAATTGCAGACGTAAAAGCACGATATTTTGCATAAAATATTTCTGAAATTGGATCATCGTATCCTTTTGAATACTGCTATCGCCAATATACACTTCATCTACAGCGGTTTCTGACAGTAATTCGATTGCCGCTGCCAACGGATGCTGTTGCCGATGTTTTTCAAGTGTTGGTAGTGTCTCAAACAGCGGTCCTCTTAAGGTCCCATCACCTGGTACAAACGCGATAACTTTCATTCCTAAAGATTGTAGCCACTGGTTTTTCTTTGTAAACGCTGTTTTTTCTAAACCGGTTTCTGGTCGTGGATAATAATTATGCCACAACTCCATATTTTTGAAATTCGCATTAAATTTTTGCATTTCTGCGACTATTTCTTCTGAAAGCGTGCTTGCATTCAACCCAACTGTCATCGTTTGTGAAACTGCTGCTATCTTTTCTGATTCAACGCCATAATCCATCCGAATTCCAGTAATGCCTAATTCTTTTAATGCGATTGTGTTCATTAAAGACAAGCCAATCGCTTCTAGCGCTTGTTCCGAAATATCAACCATCAGGAACATTTTGAGCTTTTTCGTCAAGCTTCCAAGCCTTTGCAAACGCTGAAGATACATACTTTTATCATCCTCAGGAATATGTAACGATGTAAAAACTCCTGAAAAACCATGCTTCGACATTTCAGTTAATTGTTTTTCCGTTGCTTCATCAATTCCTTCACCTAAAAAAATGGAACATCCAGTCATTCAAGCTCTCTCCTTTCTCTATTAATCGATTTCAGTATAGCTTATAAGAAATAATATTTCAACATATTTATATACTATTGCGTAAAAAGGGAATATTATTACAAAAAAATAACATTCCTTCGGCTCAATGAATTGTCACAACCTTTCTTCTGAATGTTACCTTGAAAAATCGTTGCCCTCGTTTTATTTCTCCCAGCTCAACTATAAGATAAAATTTTTTTCTTTCTATATAATAAATGAAAAGATTCGGAAAGTTTTCACTTTTCGAATCTTTTTTTGTTCGAATAACGCGCTACTATCCACTAGTCAAGTAGCCCTAATAGATCAATCTACACGCTTCTTGC
>JAATGB010000167.1 GCA_015654945.1 Lactobacillales bacterium
AAAGAAATTCGCAATTGGTTTTTTTCTCTTTTAAACAAAGAAGAAGTAGCAGATGAGCAAATTAGAAAACGAATGGAAAAAATTTTTAAAGATAATCCCTTACCTTTTATCAAACAGGAAATAAGCAAAAAAACAGGTATAAATATGGGGACGTGTCGAAAACCAATTGGAAATTAGCCAAGGATTACGGTCGATTGCCACCCGCACCACCCATTTGATTTTCAGGGATCGTGTCGACTTGCTCTCCGTTAATAATAATTGTGCCACTTTTATAAACCGCCTTCTCATCGTAATCAAAGGCGGACACAGTTGAAGTTATCTTGATCGTTCCACCGTTCACATAGATATCCCCATTTGAATCAATGGCATCTGTATCACCCGCACCAACAGTTACATCAATTGTGCCGCCATTAAAAGTCATGACCGCAGCTGTAAAATCAGAATCAACCGCATTAATACCATCATCACTCGCATTGACTGTAATATTGCCATTGTTGATTGTTAGGTTTGCCGCTTCGAGTCCTTCAACGGATGAGGCAATCTTAATGGTGCCCTTGTTTATAAGTAAGGTTTCTTCCGCATGAATTCCGTCGTCACCAGTGGTAATCACAATATCGCCTCCGTTGATGTAAACAAAGCCTTTTTCAGCAGCACGCTTATTTGTTGCTTTCATACCATCTCCAGCTGCATCAACGGTCAACGCCCCTCCGGTTACAGAAACAGAGTTTTTTCCTCGAATCCCATCATCAGCGCTTTTGATCGTGAAAGTTCCGTTATCGAAGGTAAGGTCAGACTTTGAAACTATTCCATCTGCAAAATTCGCAGTAACTGTTAATTTACCCATTCCCGTAAAAAACAAATTATTTTCTGAATAAATTGCTCCATCAATCGTTTTATCGCTTCGAGTGGAAGCATCTTCTACCAGATTTTCTGTCCCTGTCGCTAATTGAATCACCGTATTTTTTGCTTTTTTACTATAAATTGCGGCACCGGCGTTATTCTTAATAGTAGCGTTTTTCAGTGTAAGGCGAACATTGCCCTTGGTCTGAACGATGACGCCGGCATCTGTCTTTCCTGATAGAACATAGGTTCCAGCTTTCGTAATTTTTAGTGATTGATTTGTTAAGGTAATCGCTGTGGTTGGCAGCTGGTCCCAATCAATCTTTTTTGCTGCATTGTTTAAGCTTACTTTACTTATCGCTTGTTTTTTTGTGGTGGAAGAGGAGGAGGTATCTTGTTTTCCGCAAGCTGCAGCACCAAAAATCAATAGACTTAGTAAACTAAAAAGAAACATTGTTTTTTTTACGCATGTATGTTTTTTCATAAGGTAAACCTCCTAGATTTTTTGAAAACGTTATGCTGTCGCAAGCTTTATGCAGTGACTTCTATTTAGAAACATCATAACGAATTGTTCAAATAGTGGCAAGAAAAAGAGCGTTTGTTTGATTTGAACAGGTTTAAATCAAGAATTAATTACTATATTAACGGTAGCTACTGTAGTGCAATTTGAAAAAAATGTGCTATACACTAAAAAAGATACACAAAAAGGATACACTAATTTGGTGTATCCTTTTTGTGTATTTTATTAAGAAAACCTTTCGATAAGCCACTTTCTTTTCAATACACTAAATGTGGCATGGAAATTGCTTATATATAGACGAAGGAAAAAACTTTCTTTATAGCAGGAAAGGGTAACCACTTTTTGTTGAGATAATGAAAAAGGAGCGATCATGATGGTAATGGATGTTCGTTTAGCGCGAATTGATGATCGCTTGATTCATGGACAAGTTGCGACCGTTTGGGCTAAGAGCACCAATGTAAATCGGATTTTGGTTGTCAGTGATGCAGTAGCACGTGATAATTTACGCAAATCTTTGCTGGTTCAAGCTGCCCCACCAGGAGTTAAAGTCAATGTGATTACAGTTGCGAAAATGATTGATATTTTTCCTGATAGACGATTTGATAGCTTTAAGGCAATGTTACTTTTTACAAATCCAGAAGATGTGATGGAAGTTGTGAAAGGTGGAGTAAAACTTTTTTCGATTAATATTGGTGGAATGAGTTTTTCAGCTGGCAAAAAAATGATTACGAATGCGGTTGCGGTGGATGAAAGAGATATTGCCGCTTTTCACTATTTAAGTTCGTTAGGGATTATTTTGGAGATTCGCAAAGTTGTCGCCGATAGCCGGGTAAATCTAATGGAGCTATTGAAAAAAGAACATTTGGTTTGATCACGTCGTATTTCATAAAGAATAGAAGGCAGCTATTTTCTGTGCCGTTTCTATATAGGAATGGTTGTGAAAGAGAAAAATTTTGTTCGGTGCAATTAAGTTTAATAGCAATGAAAGGATGTGGTCTTTGAGAGAGGATTAGTTAGGGGTATACATAAGTTTTTTCATGAAAATCATTGCACGAGTAATTGTAGTTTCTGAAGGCAAGCAATGAATAATGCATTTTTTCTTACTTTTTTACGAAAGTTTTCAAAAGTAACAAGTAGTCGATTGATGATGGAAATGTTAAAACGCTTAACGGAATGAATAATTTATAGGAGGTATCAAAATATGGTAGGAATTATTCTTGCTAGCCATGGGGAATTCGCTAACGGCATTTTGCAATCTGGTTCAATGATTTTTGGTGAACAGGAAAATGTAAAAGCAGTAACATTGATGCCTAGCGAAGGCCCAGATGACTTGAAAGCAAAACTGGAAGCAGCAGTTGCTTCTTTTGACAATCAAGACGAAGTATTGTTCTTAGTTGATTTATGGGGTGGAACGCCCTTCAATCAAACAAGTAGTTTGTTTGAAGAACACAAAGATAAATGGGCAATTGTTAGTGGCTTGAATTTGCCAATGTTGATTGAATCATATGCTTCTCGTCTTTCAATGAATACAGCACAAGAAATTGCTGCACACGTTGTGACGATAGCAAAAGAAGGAGTCAAAGTAAAACCCGAAGCATTAGAACCAGCGGAAGCACCAAAAGCTGTGGTTGATGAACCAAAAGCAACGCTAGCAAAAGGTACAATTGTTGGGGATGGAAAAATAAAATTTGTTTTAGCACGGGTTGATTCTCGTTTGTTGCATGGTCAAGTTGCAACTGCTTGGACAAAATCGACATTACCAAGTCGTATTATTGTGGTTTCGGATGCTGTAGCGAAAGATGATCTACGTAAAAAGTTAATTGAACAAGCTACTCCTCCTGGTGTTAAAGCGAATGTAATACCAATCGATAAAATGATTGAAATTGCAAAAGATCCTCGTTTCGGGGGTACAAAAGCATTGCTGTTATTTGAAAATCCTGAAGATGTACTAACAGTTGTTAATGGTGGGGTCGATATTAAGGAAGTAAATGTTGGTTCTATGGCTCATTCTGTTGGTAAAGTTGTTGTAAACAAAGTTTTATCTATGGGAAAAGAAGATGTCGAAGCTTTTGAAAAATTGAAAGAAAAAGGGATCAAATTTGACGTACGGAAAGTACCGAATGATTCTAAAGCCAACATGGAAGAAATTCTCAAAAAAGCAAAGACTGAATTAGCAAATGCAAAATAACACAATAAATTAAAAATAGGAGGCTTATCATGTCTATTATTTCAATAATCTTAGTAATATTTGTAGCCTTTCTAGCTGGTATGGAAGGAATTTTGGATGAATTCCAATTTCATCAACCGCTAGTGGCATGTACTTTAATTGGTTTAGTAACTGGTAATTTAGAAGCAGGTATTGTTCTTGGTGGTACACTTCAAATGATCGCACTTGGCTGGGCTAATATAGGTGCAGCTGTAGCACCAGATGCTGCATTGGCATCTGTTGCATCCGCAATTATTTTAGTATTAGGTGGACAAGGAGTTAAAGGTGTTCCTTCAGCAATTGCAATTGCAGTTCCACTTGCTGTAGCAGGTTTATTCTTAACAATGATTGTTCGTACTATTGCAGTTCCAATTGTGCATTTGATGGATGCTGCTGCTGAAAAAGGCGATATCAGAGGCGTCGAATTTTGGCATATTGTTGCAGTATGTTTGCAAGGGGTTCGTATCGCAATTCCAGCAGGCGCATTATTGTTCATTCCAGCAGAAACAGTTCGTTCAGCACTAGAATCAATGCCTGCATGGTTAACTGATGGTATGGCTATCGGTGGTGGCATGGTTGTGGCAGTTGGTTATGCATTAGTAATTAATATGATGGCAACAAGAGAAGTATGGCCATTTTTTGTAATTGGTTTTGTAGTAGCTGCAATTTCTCAACTAACACTGATCGCACTTGGTGCTTTGGGTGTCGCTTTAGCGCTAATCTATTTGAACCTTTCTAAAATGGGTGGTTCTTCAAATGGAGGCGGAGGAAGCAACACAGGAGATCCGCTTGGCGATATATTGAATGATTATTAACCTTGAAGGAGGAGAAGAGAAATGGCAGAAAAAATTGAATTAACAAAAAGAGATCGTTTAGCCGTTGCATGGCGTTCGACATTTATTCAAGGTTCTTGGAACTATGAACGTATGCAAAATGGTGGTTGGGCATTTTCAATGATCCCAGCGATCAAAAAATTATACAAAACAAAAGAAGACCGTGCAGCAGCGTTAAAACGTCACTTGGAATTCTTTAATACACATCCATATATTGCTTCACCAATTCTTGGCGTTACATTAGCGCTTGAAGAAGAACGTGCCAATGGAGCACCTGTTGATGATGTAGCGATTCAGGGGGTTAAAGTTGGAATGATGGGTCCTTTGGCCGGTGTTGGCGATCCAGTATTCTGGTTTACTGTACGTCCGATGTTAGGAGCTCTAGGAGCATCATTAGCAATGGGTGGAAGTATTCTTGGACCAATTATATTTTTCGTAGCATGGAACATTATCCGTTGGTCATTTATGTGGTATACACAAGAATTTGGCTATAGAGCTGGATCAAAAATTACAGAAGATCTTTCAGGTGGCATATTGCAAGATGTAACAAAAGGTGCTTCAATTTTAGGGATGTTTGTTTTGGCTGCTTTGGTTGAACGGTGGGTATCAATTAAATTCCTTCCAGTTGTATCGACAGTTAAATTAGACAAGGGCGCTTACATCGAATGGAGTAAACTTCCAAATGGTGGTGCAGGAATTAAATCAGCATTTGAACAAGTTAATTCTGGTTTAGCTCTCTCTCCAAATAAGGTAACGACTTTACAAAATAATTTGGATCAATTGATTCCAGGTTTGGCAGCACTACTTCTTACGTTGCTATGTATGTGGTTACTTAAGAAAAAAGTTTCGCCAATTGTTATCATTCTTGGTTTATTCGTAGTTGGTGTAGCAGGTCATGTAATTGGTCTTTTATAGTTGACTAAAATTGCTCGGGATTTGTCCCGAGCTTTTTTATATGGCATAATTATCAAAAAAAAAGTATACTTAAATAAGTAAAAATAGAAACGGAGTAAATACAATGGTTCAATCACTTAATGGAAAAGTAGATTTGGTAATCGATGCAACTGCTTTTACAGGACTTACTGATTATGGAAAAATCATGATTGGTGACAATGGATTTGAGTTTTACAATGCACGTGATACGAATAAATATATTCAAATTCCATGGGAAGAAGTCGATCAGGTAATTGCATCAGTTATGTTTAAAGGAAAATGGATTCCACGGTATGCCATCAAAACAAAAAAAAATGGTACCTATACATTTTCTTCCAAAGAGCCCAAAAAGGTCCTACGCGCAATTAGAGAATATGTGAAACCAGATCATATGGTGCAATCATTAGGCTTTTTTGATGTGATCAAACGTGCTTTTCAGGCTAGATATAAAAAAAATAAATAAATAATCACTTTATTCTACATGGGAAGAGAAAATTTTTGTGGGTTAGTTAATAGAAGGAATCTTTGAATTTATAAAAAGCGTCTGCTTTTTCAACAAGATAACGTTGAAAAAAATTGGATGCTTTTTTGCTGTTGAGGGCGAATTAAAAACAGGCAGTGCTGATGAATGAGATAAGCTCGCATATGATTAAATGCGAAGCTAACTAAAGGGTTGATTGTATAACGTATAACAAATTCGAATAAAAAAACAAATGATAACCATTCTCATTAAAATGAAGGTATGCTATACTTAATCTACTTTATAAAAAGGAGTATACACATGAAAAAATCATTGAAAATACAAGATCTAATTACAATCGGTGTCTATGCCGCAATTTATTTTTTAGCAGTTTGCATTGGAACATTTGTTTCATTTTTATTATTGCCCGGATTCTCCTCTATTTTTACGCCTGCAGTGACAGCCTTAGTTTCTGGTTCTGTTTATGTCTTACTTTGTCATAAAGTACCTAAATTTGGGGCAATTACGATTGTTGGAATTGTGATGGGATTGTTTTTCTTATTGACAGGTCACTTTGCAGTTGCCTTTATTCCAAGTATTATCTTTGGAATCTTAGCTGATGTCATTGCCTCTTGGGGTGCTTATCAAAGTAAATTTTTTACGATTGCAAGCTTTACTCTTTTTTCCTATGGATTAACTGGCCCCATTTTACCACTCTGGTTTATGAAAGATGCATATGTGGCAAATTTGGTTTCCAGAGGGAAAGATCCGAGCTATATTGAGCGACTATTCACTCCAATTAATACAGGATCCTTCTTTGTATCAATGGCAGCCACGCTGATCGCTGGAGGGATTGGTGGTTTAATTGGCTACCGAATCTATAAAAAACATTTCCAACCCACTGGAGTAACGGAATGACTGAAGGGAAAATGCAATTGGATCCTCGAACAAAATTGTTTTTACTACTGATCGCCAATTTTTTACTTTTTTTTCATTTAGGCGTGCGAACAGAAGCACTGTTTGTTATTTTTTTGTGCGTATTACTTGTTTTGTCTGGAAAGAGCCGAACTGGATTTTTAGGGGCTGTTTTTTATGTAAGTGTTCTATATGTAAGCAATCGTGTTATGGCCCATAATCAAACCAATTTTTGGGCAATTTTAGGATTAATGATCACGTTTGTAGAGAAATTTTTTCCTTGTATTTTGGCCGGATTTTTCGCGTTTACCACAACGAAAGTCAGTGAGTGGATTGCGAGCATGCAGAAGCTGCATTTTCCACGGCACATTATTATTCCTTTGATGGTTCTTTTTCGCTTTTTCCCAACGGTTAGAGCAGATTATCATCATATTAGAAATGCAATGAAGTTTAGAGGGATCGCAGTGACGGTATTTGATGTGATAAAGCAGCCTTTTTTAACGATTGAATATATTTTTGTTCCTTTATTAATGTCTGCAACGAATACAGCCTTGGACTTATCTGCTTCATCCTTGTCGCGAGGTATCAGTGCGCCGACTGCGCATTCCTCTTATACAAATGTCGAATTTCAATTGCAAGATTGGCTGGTATGGGGAAGCATTTTAACGATTTTCGCATTATATGGAGGGAGATAAGACATGATTACGCTTGAACAACTTGCTTTTTCATATGAGCAATCAGCACAAAGTCTGCGACCGCTTGATTTGTCTATCAAAGAAGGAGAATGTCTTGTTTTATGTGGGAAAAGCGGGTGTGGAAAAACAACTTTCACACGTATTATTAATGGTTTAATTCCTGAATTATATGAAGGGAAATTGACTGGGAAAGGAACGGTGGCAGGTGTCAAAATTGGCGAAGCTGAAATTTATGAATTTGCGCAAAAAGTAGGGTCGGTTTTTCAAAACCCGAAGACACAATTTTTTACGACGGAAGTCCGCACAGAATTAGTTTTTGGCTGTGAAAATTTAGGGATTGAAAAAGAAGAGATTGAACGGCGATTGCGTGAAACAGTAGCGGTTTTCCCAATTGAACAGCTGTTAGAAAAAAATATGTTTCAGTTATCTGGTGGGCAAAAACAGATGATAGCCTTTGCGGCTGCCTATATGCAGCAACCGGATATTTTTGTTTTAGATGAACCTTCAAGTAATTTGGATTATCAAACGATTCAATTGTTAGGCGAACAGATCGCAAAGCTAAAAAAAGCAGGGAAAACGATTATTATTGCAGAGCATCGACTCTATTATTTGAAACAGCTTGCGGATCGTTTTCTTTGGCTCGAACAAGGGCAGATCAAGCAACTTTTCTCCCAAGAAGAATTTGCGTGTTTATCAGAATCCGAGTTACATGTGAAAGGGTTGCGAACTCTTCGACTTGAAAAAATGAAGCGAAAACAGCAGCACGTACAGCACGCCAAATTAGAAGAAAAACTGGTCATTCAGCAACTAACACATCGCTATCAAAAAAAAGGTCAGACTGTTTTGGAAGAGCTGAATTTAACGCTATCGAATCAGGCTATTTATGGAATTGTTGGATCAAATGGAGTGGGGAAAACGACGCTGATGCAAATTATTTGTGGGCTTATTAAACCTTCCAAGGGAACCATTCGATTACAAGGGCAGGTACTTAAGCAGCGACAACTTTTGAAGCTAAGCTATCTGGTTATGCAAGACGTTAACTACCAGCTGTTTTGTGAAACTGTAGAAAAAGAGCTGTTATTAAAAGCGACAGAACCCGAATTATTTGAAGAAGTGGTCAAGTCTTTGAATTTACAATTATTACTTAAAAGGCATCCAATGACACTTTCTGGCGGACAAAAACAGCGAGTCGCAGTGGCATCTGCGTTACTTTCTGGTAAAAAAATAATTCTCTTTGATGAACCGACCAGCGGTTTAGATGCTTATCATATGGAACAAGTGAGTAAGCTGTTTGGTTTGCTGCAAAGAAAAGGAAGATTTGTTCTTTTGGTGTCACATGATGTCGAATTTTTAGCGAAAACAGTGCAGCAAATTGTTCACTTGCAAGATAAAAAAATGACACAAAAAACTATCACGGAAATACCAGAAAATGGTTGGTACACTATTTTTAAATAAAAAGGAATATTTAAGTGATAAATAGTTACGTTTTTTAAACGGTTCTGACACGAAACAATGAAATTTGGATGATAATCATTTCTTACTAAAAAAATCAGCTAACATGGATATAGAAAATTTGTTTGAAAGGAAAGCTGATAAATGAGAAAAAGTTCAATAGTAGGAATTATTGAGTTTGAATTTTTAGAAGTAGTAAGATCTGAATACTATTTGGATCGAGCATTTTATAAATTGTTTCAAATTTTAATCGAATTTGAGAAAAAAATCACAGGAGCAGTGGGTTTGCCGAATTACCATTTAATTGTTGTGAATGGAACGAATTTGTTCATAAAGGAGTATGGTATAAACGAGATTAAGATTCTCAAAAATCGTTTATTTTCTGGATTAGTTAATGAAAATCAATATGTTATCGTTTGTCATGAGAACGATAACCAGAATCCGATGTATATGTTTTTTGTTGAAGAATTGTATCGAAATATCAGAAATCTTTTCGTGCAATACGATGTTTCATTTGAGCTGCTTAGTAAAAACGCCACAAAAAATCAAGTTGGTGAAATTTCTATTAGAAGAATTCTGGAAGAACTGGTAGAATAAACTGTGGAGATACGATTCTGATTAAAAAACGAACGATTTGGATGTTTATAAGAAAATTCTTGTGTTTTAGCGTATTATTTTCTTGAGGTGGACAATTATGGCGAGTAACTTAGGACAAAATCAATCATGGATGGAACAATTGGCGGTAAAAATAACAAATAGTATGATAGAAGATAACGAAGAAAATCATCTTCGTTACTTGAAGTGCAAGTTTGGACTAGAAACGCTGCTGATCAATCTTTCAAAGATGGCGATTGTTTATGGCGTTGCACTCTTTGCGGGTGTGTTTGTTGCGACGCTTGTTTTTCATAGTGCGTATATGTTGATCCGTACGTATGCTTACGGCTGTCATTTGCTTTCCAGTTTTAAATGTACAATTATAAGCTGTGGCATGTTAGTTGGAATTCCTTTTTGTATGAGTCAAAACATGTTGTTTTCATCATTGTTTCTTTTCGTTATAGGAGGGATAAATTTTTTGCTGATTTATCGCTATGCACCAAGCAGTACGAAGAAGAATCCAATCAAAGGTTTTGAACGAAGACAAAAATTACAACGAAAAGCGCTGATAAGCAATGGAATTTGCTTATTGATCGCCTTTGCTTGTCCGAATCCTCTATACACAAATTTATTAGTTATTGGTAGTTTTTGTGCATGCTTTATGCTGACGCCAATTGCTTATAAGCTATTTACTTAAAGAAAGGAGTGAACGTAATGATGAAGAAATTTAAAGAAGCTGTTGCAGATCTATTCGTAGGATTCGGCGAACGCGGCTTGGTTCAATGTTGTTTCTACACAATGTATGAACCAGAGATTCCAGAAGAATTAAAAAATTAGAGAAATGAGAAGTGGATATGGATCTTTTTTCGTTTGTAGGCGTATTTTTAGAATTTTCCTCAATCTTTATCAGTTCTAAAATACTACGGGCAGATAAAAAAATAAATACAAAGTTGATGCTATTACTAGTTATCTTTTCGACTTTATCAGGAATTATGTATCAATTTATCGGTATCTCCACTTCTCTATTTATGCTTGTAGCTGGAATTTTTATGGTGTACATTGAAAGCAATTCCTTACAAAAATCACTTTTTTCATATATGTTAGCTCTGGTCACATTGTGTCTATGTAATAATGCAGTTAATTTGATAGCTACGCTTATTTTCAATCGTGAGCTAGCTTTAACCGAGAGCGAAATACTGATGGGATCTTTTTTTTCTTACGCGCTTGGAATATTACTTAGTTTTTTAGAAATGTTGATTTTAAAAAAGCTTAGATTAAGTAAGATATATGATGAAAAATTTGAAAAAAGTTTAGTGTTTTTTTTAGTATTTATGTGGTTAACCTATCAAGCAAATAATTTTCTTGGCAGACATTTGGAAAATAATGCAACTACTTTGCGGTTGAATTTTATGTTTATGTTGATTTATTTTATTATTTCAATTGTTGTTTTTTTCTTTTATTTTGAATCTGTTCAGAAAAAATCTGAGGCTGAAAAAGTACAAGCAGAATTTGAAACTATGCAACGATATACCAAAGAAATTGAGCAGCAATATATGGAGTTACGAAAATTTAGGCATGATTATCAGAAT
>JAATGB010000157.1 GCA_015654945.1 Lactobacillales bacterium
TACATGTCGTTTTCCTTTGTCGTAGAAGTCATACATTTCTTTTGCGACAATATCGGTGGTGTCACCGACGCTCCTTGCAATTACTTCATAATGTTCAAAAAGTGGTGTCCGAATCTCTGTTACTTGGTAATTGGCAAAAAGCTTACGGGCAGTTGTTTCAATATACTGCCATTTTTCAGTACTTCCGGGTAAAATATCTGCCGTTCCTTTTGGTTTTTGATAGGTCATTATTTTTCTCCTTTTTGAGGTAGGGGTTATCAGTACTTATGGAGCAGGGTTACTTCGTGCTGCCAATTGATTAAAATTAAATTGTTTTATTTTTTTATAAAGCAAGGGCCGGCTGATGCCGCATTCTTTGGCTGTTTGAGAAATATTCCACTCGTTTTTCTCTAATTTATTTAAAAAATAACTATACTCGACTTTTTGCAAATAATGTTCGTAGTCTAAATGTTGATAGGCAATCATCGGTTCTTCCGCATTACAGGAGGATTCTTCTGCAATAATAAAGGGAGAAAGTCCATCTAGAATGACGAGGCGTTCTATACAATTCCGCAGCTCACGAACGTTACCAATCCAAGGATCATTTAATAATTTTTTCGATACCTCAGCATCGAGCTGAATATTTTTTTGATGCTTTTCATTAAATTTTTGCAAAAAATGATGCGCCAAAACTAACACATCTTGCTTTCGTTTGCGCAAAGGTGGAATATTAATGGGCATAACGTTGATCCGATAATATAAATCTTTGCGAAATTTATGCTCGTGAACAAGAGCTTCAATATCAACATTTGATGCGGAAATAAGGCGGAAATTTACGTGAACCGTTTTTTCTCCTCCGAGCCGGCGCATTTCCATTGTTTCCAAAACACGTAAAAATTTTGATTGAACAGCTAAAGGCATTTCAGAAATTTCATCCAGAAAGAGTGTCCCATTGTTAGCCAGCTCAAGGAGGCCTTTTTTTGGGGCATCCGCTCCGGTAAATGCTCCTTTTTCAAAACCAAAAATTTCTGATTCAAACAAATTTTCAGGAATTGCCGCGCAATTAAGTGAAATAAAAGGACGTTTTTCTTGCATCGCTTGTTTATGCGTAAATTGAGCAAGGACTTCTTTGCCTACCCCAGATTCGCCGGTGAAGAGGATACGTGTGTCATAGGGGGCAATTTGGTTGCAAATCCGCAGTAATTTTTTCATTTCTTTGCTTTCTGCAACTACCGCTGAAGCCTGCTCGATAGGTAAATCACTCTTTAAATAAGAAGTAAGCGTGGGATTTCTCTTGTGCCATTCCTCTAATTGTTTTGAAGTAATTGGTTCTGATTTTGTGACAATCATGTGTAAGGTGCCATCATTATAAAAAATCGGTGTTGCTGTTGACTTGACACAGTATCCTTGGTTCGTTTCCAAAAAAACTTCTTCTTTTTTCTTGGTTTGAATGGTTTGCAGAGCGGCGGATTTATTATAAACCCCTTTTGCAACCAAGTCATAGATGTTTGAATGAAGCAAGTCGTGCAGATTCATTCCAAGTGTAAGAGCCGTAAAATCATTGGAAAGGAGCACATTTCCTTCATTGTCAGTAATGAAAAGAGTAGATGGATTACTTTCGTCAAGGGAATCAATCAGGGCGTTCATATTAGTTTGCTCACTTTCTCTCATTCTTTTTTACTTTACATGTGTGTGTTAGTTTCATTATAAGGGAGGCTTAACGAATCCGCAAACCTTATTTAAAAAGAAAAATAAAAGCTGGGAAAAACAAGTTGTAAAAACAGGTTACATGATGGGCTTGGAATGTAAGGGAAAATTACAATTAATGTGAAAAAAGTAACAATAAAAAGGATGAAATAGGTATTTGAAAATTGGCACGGTAATTGCATAAGTAATGTTGTGATGAAATGAACAAAGTGGAGGGGAAAAAATGAAAGTTATTTCTGCGAAAGAAGCAGCAGAACTAATCAAAGAAAATGATGCAGTGGCAGTCAGTGGTTTTGAATTAGCGTGTACGAATGAAGAAGTGTTGATTGCGCTAAGTAAAAGATTCAGCCAAACGCATCAACCAAAAAATCTAACAGTGATCCATTCAAGCTGTTTAGGTGATCGAAACTTGAAGGGAATGTCTCATTTATCCCATAAGGGCTTGTTAAAGAGATGGATTGGCGGGATTGTTTTAGCCTCTTCACCAAAGCTTTCAAAAATGATTCAACAGAATGAATGCGAAGCCTATAATTTCCCCCAAGGTGTACTAGCCCAATTGTATCGAGAAATTGCGGCAAAAAGACCGGGAGTGATTACCAAAGTTGGATTAAAAACCTTCGTAGATCCCCGAGTTGAAGGTGGCAAACTAAATGAAGTAACCACCGAAGATCTTGTTGAGGTGGTGGAATTAAAAGGAGAAGAATGGCTGCTGTATCCGACATTTCCGATTCAAGTAGCATTGATTCGTGGAACTAATATTGATGAAAAGGGCAATTTAACCTTAAATAAAGAAGGCCTTTATATGGAGGTTTTGCCGATTGCCCAAGCGGTTCGAAATAGCGGGGGGATCGTAATCGCCCAAGTAGAAAATGTGGTGAAAGCGGGTTCTTTGGATCCTAAGCTGGTAAAAGTACCAGGGATTTTAGTCGATTATGCAGTGGTTTCTAAGCCAGAAAATCATTATCAAACAGGAACTACCTATTACAATCCAGCTTTTAGTGGCGAAGTAAAAGTGCCAGTGAAGAGCGTTCCGACTGTTGCGTTAGATGAAAAGAAGGTTATTGCTCGGCGTGCAGCCATGGAGCTTGCGCCAGATACAGTGTTGAATTTAGGTGTGGGTATTCCGGTCATGGTTTCTTCGGTTGCTTCTGAGGAAGAGGTAGCTGATCAGTTTGTTCTTACGACAGAGGCCGGGGCCATTGGTGGCGTACCTGCGGAGCTAAAAGATTTTGGTCATTCTTACAATGTCGAAGCGCTAGTGGATCATCAGGCCCAATTTGATTTTTATGATGGGGGCGGGTTAGATTTGAGTGTTCTGGGTCTAGCAGAAGTTGATGAAACAGGGAATGTCAATGTGAGCAAGCTAGGCAGTCGCATTATTGGTTGTGGCGGATTTATTAATATTTCGCAAACAGCTAAGAAGATTGTTTTTACTGGTACCTTTACTTCTGGCGGGTTAAAAACAGAGATCAAAGACAACCAGATTTCGATTCTGCAAGAAGGACGTAACCGTAAATTTGTGAAGCAGGTGAACCAAATTACTTTTTATGGACAAGGGGCTGCCGAAAGAAATCAGGAAGTGATTTTTGTGACGGAAAGAGCTGTTTTTAAATTAGAGGCTGGCAAGCTGGTTCTAACTGAACTTGCGCCAGGTATTGATTTTGAAAAAGATATTCGACCTAACATGGATTTTGAAGTCGAAATTTCGAAAGAATTAAAGGAAATGCCCAAAGAGTTATTCCAAGAAAATTGGGGTGAATTAAAATCCCTTATTAATAAAAAGAAGTAAAAGGAGAATGAAAATGGAGAGAAAAGTGAATCGATGGGCAGTGTTGTTTGCTTCTGTGGGTATTATTTTATGCCAAGGTGGCATCTATGCGTTTAGTGTATTTTCGACGCCGTTAGCGAAGGCAAACAATTGGTCTGTGCCAGAAGTAATGATCGCCTTTACAATTTGTATCTCACTTTCGCCGATTCCAATGTTAATTGGCGGCAAAATTTCAGACAAAGGGAAATCACGGGAACTGATTTTATTTAGTTCCGTTCTTTTAGCCATTTCTTTTATGCTGACCGGATTTGCGACAGAATTGTGGCAGTTGTATCTATTTTATGGGATTTTAGGAACATGTGGTTTGAATTTTGGGTATATCGCGTGTATTAATAATTGCATTCGGTTTTTTCCAGATAAAAAAGGGTTATGTTCCGGGATTGTCATCACTGGAATTGGCTTAGGTACAACGGTGTTTGCGCCTATTTCTACATGGTTGATTGGCCAGTACAGCGTAAAAACGACTTTTATTATTTTAGGTGCTGTGTATCTCATTATTTCTTTGGTTTGTGTGGCAATCATTCGGAATGCGCCGTTAGAACCGGCGACAAAATTAGTCAAAGAAACTGTCTCAAAGAACGAACAGGATTATTCTTGGAAAGAAATGCTCAAAACACCCATCTTCTATGTCATTGTTTTGATGTATGCAATTGGTGGTTTTTCGGGAATTATGGTTTCGGGAAATGCAGCGGATATTGGAGTAAATATGTTTCAATTAACTCCGATGCTTGCGGCAACTTATGTGAGTATGTATGCAATTAGTAATTGTTTGGGCAGAGTTTTTTGGGGGCATATCTCAGATAAAACAAGTAGCTCAAATACGATGTTGATGATTTATGGGATGATCGGCGTTTCATTATTCTGTATTATCGGTGTTCACAGCGCGTTTGGCCTAGCGGTTGGATTGATCGGGTTGGGTCTTTGTGAAGGCGGTGTAGCAGCCGTGATGCCACCAATTACGATCGAGGCGTTCGGCTCGAAGAATCAAGGGTTAAACTATGGTTTTGTCTTTGCAGGATATTCGATTGCGGCCTTAGTTGCACCTACGCTGGCAGCAAACATTGGCGAAAAAAATAATGGCGATTACACGGGAATTTTCCTAATTGGGATTGGTCTAATAGTAGCAGGCTGTTTACTATTATTCTTATATAAAAATTTACAAAAGAAGAGGGTTCAGGAAGGGGATTTACATGGAAAAGATTACGGATATCTTGAAGATTGATTATCCGATTTTTCAAGGCGCGATGGCGCAAATATCGAAATATCAATTGGCAGCAGCTGTTTCAGAAGCCGGTGGACTAGGGATTATTGCTTCAGGAGGAATGAGTGCTGATCAACTAAGAGAAGAAATTCAAAATTGCAAACAACAAACAACGAAACCATTTGCGGTGAATTTGATGCTGATGGCACCAAACGTTCCAGAATTGGTGGAGGTAATTATAGCCGAAAAAGTGAAAATTGTGACTACAGGAGCGGGTACACCCAAACCATTTATGCCGCTTTTTAAAGAGCATGGCATTAAAGTGATTCCGGTGATTCCAAATGTGAAAATTGCGAAGAAAATGGAAGAGCTAGGTGTGGATGCAGTCGTTGCGGAGGGCTCAGAAGCTGGTGGACATATTGGCGAACTCTCGACAATGGTGTTGACACCACAAATCGTGGATGCCGTGAAAATTCCGGTGATTGCAGCCGGCGGAATTGGTGAACACCGTGGCGTAGCAGCAGCTTGTGCTCTTGGTGCGCATGGCGTTCAATGTGGAACGGCGTTTATGCTTGCAGCGGAATGTCCGATCCCTGAAAATGTCAAAGAATTTATTGCACAAACGTCTGATACAGATACCGCTGTTACCGGTCGTAAAGGGGGGGCGCCCGTTCGCAGTATTCGAAACAAAATGATTGATCAATATGTTCAATGGGAGAACGAAAATGTTCCCCGTGAAAAGCTAGAAGAATTAACGATGGGTTCTGCGCGGAAAGCGGCCGCTGGTGACATTGAAAATGGTTCCGTCATGGCAGGTCAAGTGTCTGGAATGCTACAAAAAGTCAGAACAGCAAAAGAAATTTTAGTTGATTTAAATCAAGGATTTCAAAAATAAAACAAGTAATTTGGAGGAATTTTAATATGAAAACAGCAGAAAAAAACAAAACAGCAAACGAAATTAAAAGTGTTACTTTAACTGGAAATGACTTAACTTTAGAAGAATTAGTGGCGATTTCACGTTTTAATGCAACCGTCTCGATCAGTTCAGAAGCCGTTGAAGCGGTGAATAAATCGCGTGAGATTGTGGACGAAATTGTCGCAGAAGAACGGGTTGTGTATGGGATTACGACAGGTTTTGGCTCACTATGTAATGTTTCAATTTCAAAGGAAGATTCTGTTCAACTACAAGAAAACTTAATTCGGACTCATGCAACAGGCTATGGGGCACCATTTTCAACGGATATTGTGCGGGCAATTATGGCGATCCGTGCCAATTCGTTAACAAAAGGGTATTCGGGAATTCGTTTATCGATCATTGAAAAATTAGTTGAAATGTTAAACAAACGTGTGCATCCAATTATTCCCGAAAAAGGCTCATTAGGTGCTTCCGGCGATTTAGCACCGTTAGCACACATGGTATTACCAATGCTTGGTCTGGGCGAAGCAGAACATAATGGGATTATTATTGATGGGAAAGAGGCGATGGCTCAAGCTGGAATCAGCACGATTTCACTTGCTGCAAAAGAAGGTCTGGCTTTAATTAATGGGACACAAGTTTTAACGGGCTGTGGTGCTTTAGCAACTTATGACGCTATTCAATTAATCAAAGTCAGTGATATTGCCGGTGCGTTATCATTAGAAGCACAGTTTGGTATCATTGACGCGTTTAAAGAAGATTTGCATAGTATTCGTCCACATGAAGGTCAATTAACGACAGCTAAAAATGTGCGTGCTTTGTTAAATGGCAGTACCTTTGTAACCAAACAAGGAGAAAGAAGAGTACAAGATGCTTATTCGTTAAGATGTATTCCGCAAATCCATGGTGCGAGTAAAGATACGGTTAATTTTGTGAAACACAAAGTCGAAATTGAAATCAATTCTGTAACGGATAATCCCATTATTACCCGCGACAAAGAAGCCATTTCTGGTGGGAATTTCCATGGTCAACCAATGGCCTTGCCGTTTGATTTTCTAGGGATTGGTGTGGCTGAAATTGCCAATGTATCGGAAAGACGTTTGGAACGGTTAGTGAACAAAGAACATAGCGGTATGGCTTCCTTCTTGGTACGTCATAGTGGCTTAAACTCCGGTTTCATGATTACGCAATACGCGGCAGCTGCTCTTGTATCTGAAAATAAAATTCTTGCACATCCAGCTTCAGTCGATTCGATTCCATCATGCGAAAACCAAGAAGATTTAGTTAGTATGGGAACCATTGCGGCAAGAAAAGCGAAAAGTATTGTCGAAAATACAGCACGTGTTGTTGCGACAGAAATCTTAGCTGCCTGCCAAGCAATCGATATCCGACGTGATGAAGATCCTTCCTATAAATTAGGGAAAGGAACACAGATTGCGTATGATACTGTGAGAAACTATTGTCAAATTTTAGAAGAAGATAAAAATGTGGAGATGTACAAAGAGCTAGATAAAGCAACAAGACTTGTAACTTCTGCTGAAATTGTACAAGCAGTCGAAGCGGTTGTTGAAGTGAGCCTATAATTATTGATTTGAAACAGAGAAGACCATATACGAAGTTAATTCTTGTATGGTCTTGTTCTGTATGAACGAGCAGCTTGTTTTTTGAAAGGAACGTATAGTGATGGAAAAAGACAAAAAATTAGGTTTTTTTGTATTGGTTTCTCTCGTAGTAGGAAATATGATCGGATCTGGAATTTTTATGATTCCCCGTCAGATGGTCGAAGTAAGCAGCCCAATTGTCACCATTTTAGCGTGGCTTGCTGCTGGAATTGGGATGGTCTTTGTGGCGTTTGTCTTTGCAAATTTAGTGATGATTCGTCCGGATTTGACGAGTGGAGCTCAAAGCTATATTGGTGCGCTTTTTAATAATAAGAAATATGGAAAATATGCAGGTTTTATTTTTGCGTGGAGTTATTGGACCGCAAATTGGTCGGGAAATGCGAGTATTATTACGTCCTTAACCGGTTATCTGTCTTTCTTCTTTCCGATTTTGACGAGCACACGAAAGCTCCATTTTATCGGTAGCTTTCAATTTGTTGAAGGACAGCTTTATTCCTTTCTTGTTTCATCCCTTTTACTCTGGGGAGTCGTGTTGATTTTATTGACAGGCTTTAAAAAAGCGGGCAATTTGAATTTACTAACGACAGTGACGAAATTAATCGGCTTTGTTTTGTTTATTTTGATCGCACTCGTGACGTTTCAATCGATAAAATTTGGTGCGTGGTACCATCCAGTTGAGCAAGCACCTACGATTGGCCCAATTCTATCAAACGGTTTTGCAGCACAGTTCCAACAATCGATCCTGGTAACCTTATGGGCGTTTGTCGGTGTGGAATCTGCAATCATGTTTGCGGGTCGGGCGAAATCACCAAGGACCATCAAGTATGCGACCATCGTCGGACTACTCATTGCTTTATTTGTCTATATTGCGATTTCACTCCTTACATTGGGTTTGTTACCAAAAGAAGCGATCATTACAAGCGTGCGACCGTTGTCTGATGCTTTGGATGCAGTGCTGCCATACGGCGGGCTGATTATTGGTCTATTAGCAATCATCAGTCTTGTCGGTTCTGCCGTGGGGTGGGTTATGCTAAGTTCCGAAACATTATATCGTTCTGCTGAAAATGGAATTTTTCTGCCTTATTTTAAAAAGACGAATTCAAACCAGGTTCCGGTGCGAGCAATTATTGCAACGGCTCTTGCAACGCAAATTTGTGTTGTGACGACTCTTTTATCAAGCATTTCCTCCGCCTATGATTTTATTGTTCGTTTGGCTACATTAACTTTTTTATATCAA
>JAATGB010000002.1 GCA_015654945.1 Lactobacillales bacterium
ATGCCGGAATATATTTTAGAAACACCGCACGCTTTTGCAGAAAAAGCAGATTTTCGGAGATTAAGGCAATTGGGTTATACGTTTTGGCTAGATCAACAAAATTCAGCAAAATAAATACTAGAATAACTCCCCCTGTAAGTAGTAAGCCTTCATAGTTACTTCTAGCCAGTGTCGAACACAATAAGACCAACGATAGCAAGAAAATCCCGAAAAGCCAGAGCGGGATAATCCCTAGAAATAGATGGGGGCTTTTATTATCTGGAAAATAATAAAAAGTATAGCCCCAAGTCACGAAAAAGGCCATTCCCAAACAGAGGGTCCATTGAACAAACAAGCTAACGCTTTTACTCACGACAACCGTGGAGCGCTTCAGACCTTTCGTTACTAAATTGACCAAGGTGCCTCGTGAAACCTCATTACTTACTGTACCGCTAAAAAGCAACGTAATCACGATTAAACCAATTTGTGTTAGATTTTTATAAAATTGGGTCCAAGAATCAAGCGATGTTGGTTTGGGTAATTGTAACGCAAAGCTGTCGCCGACCGTATGTTTTAAAATCTCTGGCGTTAGTTTGGCTAATAAAGGACTCATTAAACCCAGAATCAAAAAAATAACAATGAAGAGACCGAATTTTGCTGTGCGCCAACTTTCAATTAGTTCTTTTTTAGTAAAATAAAAAACAGTTCTCATTGTGTAACCTCCAAAAAAATACTTTCTAATGAAGGCGTAATTTTCCGCAAAGAAATTGGGAGTACATCATGATTCGCGAGTTGGTCAAAAAGAATACGTGCGACCTCTGCATACTCTTTCTTATAGGAAATCAACACTTGCTGGCTCGAAAAATTTTTTTCTATATTCGTAATCACTCCTTGGGCTTGTAATGAATCAAGAACTTGCAACCACGATGAGCTTTCTTGGTCAGCAGCAAAAGCTACTTCAATTTTTGCTTGCGCATATCGCTGCTTAAGTGCGTCCATTGACAGGTTGATTTTTAGTTTCCCTTTATCTAAAATTCCCACATAATCGCAAATTCGTTCCACATCACCTAAGATATGCGTGGAGAAAAGAATCGTCATCTTTCCCTTTAGAGAAACCAATAACTCTAAAAATTCATTTCGCCCAATAGGATCGAGCGCGGATGTTGGTTCATCACAGATCAATAATTCAGGCTCGTTTAAAAGAGCTTGGGCGATACCTAAACGCTGCTTCATCCCTCTTGAATAGCCTTTGATTTTTTTATTATTTGTTTCTAATCCAACTGTTGCCAGTGTCTCTTTGACTTTCTTTTTCAAAGTATTTTTCCCTGCAATTCCCGTAATTTCGCCACAAAAAGTTAAATATTCTGTCGCAGTCATATAACTATAAAATGCAGGTACATCAGGTAAATATCCCGTTACACGATTAGTTTTGGTCGTACCAAATGAGACCTTTTCACCTTGTACTCTTATTTCACCTGATGAGATTTCTTCTAAACCTAAAAGACACTTCATTGCAGTTGTCTTACCTGCGCCATTTTCACCAATAAAACCAAAAATCGAGCCCGTTGGAATACTTAAGTTTATTTCATTTAGCACTTTTTTTGTCCCAAAATTTTTTGTAACATTTCGAAATTCGACTATATTCATTCCACTTCTCCTCTTCCAAAAACAAAGTAGCATACCGGACCGATTATTTGAACAAGAAGCACAATAAGCAACCACATCGCCTTTGTTCCAAAACGGTAATGCGGATGCTTCACTACATGTATCGCTGCAGCAATCATCAATAAAAATTCAAGTAGTACCAGCGGAAGAAACAGCGCTAAATTATCGAGAAAAAATTGCAGATTATCCATTTTCATTTCCGGCTTTCTTTTGTTTTTTAAGTCGTTCATTGATTTTTTGTATTTCGCCTTTTTGCTCAAAATTTAAAAACAGCGGATTGTCAAGCACAGCGTCAACAAAGCTGGTTTTTACCCACACTGAGTCACGAGGCATCTGGTTGCCAATATCGAGATTAGTGAACCAATCCTCCACCTGATCAAAATAATCATCCCCATGTAATTTGACTGGAAAAGTGGTGCTTTCTAGTATTTCGGTAAAGCTTTCTAATGTAGATAACGCTGCCGCTTCCTGCTTCATTTGTCCGTAACCAAAAGCACAGGAGAGTTGAAAATTCATTAAAGCAACTGGATGTAAGTGACTTAAATCAAAAGCTTCCGCAATTTTATTGCCTTTGACCGCTGTTTCCGCAAACTTTTCAGGATTCCCAATTAATAACTGTAAATAGTTGGTCAAGAGACTCATTATCACCACTACATATTGGAATAGCGCACTTTGAAAGGTTTCGAGCGCACGTGGTTTTTCACCTTTTAATTGAAAAGCACCTGCAATTAAACTTTCCACCGGAAAAATTCCTGGCACATACTCACCTAGAATTGCCAAAACTTGGTCCGCATCTTTTAAAATAAGCAATGAATAGGCTTCTAATTTAAACGATTGGTCAATCAGCTCTGGCTCTTTTGCATTCAGACGAACGTGAACAAATAATTCTTTTGCTTCTTTTATATAGCGCTGCACCTTCTCCTCCTGATTCTCACCAGGAAGGAGATCTAGATGGTTCATAAGCAACAAGCCCATTTGCAAAATAAAGGGGTAGCAGGAATAATAACGGCGGATGAAACTCCGAATGGTTGCAAGGACTTCTTCAGCAGGCTTCGTTTCAAATGAATGCTTTAAAGCAGCATAAATACTTTGAATTTCTTTCTTCGATAATTGCGGCTCGTAATCGAATAGCACGTCAATACTGATATCAAAATAGGCGGCTAATAAAGGCAGCAATGTAATATCTGGATAGGTTTTGCCTGTTTCCCACTTGGAAACCGAAGCTTTCGAAACACCTACAAAATCAGCCAATGCCTGTTGGGTTATTTTTTTTTCTTTTCTTTTTTCGGTAATGATCGAACCAATATTCATTCTCATTGAAAACGCCCCTCTCTTGCATATTGTAAACTGCAAATGCCTATTATTCAATGGAGCGGTTGTTAACTTAGACATCATATAAATCAACTTACACGTTCCTTCGTGAGAGCATAACATTTCCATTATTCCAAACAAAAAAGCCATTGAAAAACAAGGGCTTTGAAAAAAGGGCTAACTATAAGGTTTTCTGACCATTATAAAGGATCAATTACTTTTTTTTTGCAAGAAAAAAAGTACTGCGCCGCCGATTAATAGAATTGCGCTAACTGAAAGTAGACCATCTCGAACGAAATGACTATTTTTACCATTTGAAACACTGCTTATTTTTTTTGAATCTTTTTTACTGATTTCAAATGACTTTTTAAAAAGCCATTTATTTTTATCACGGTGGTTTACGTTTAACGTAAGTGTATATTTTCCTGATTGAAGATTTTCAGGTAATTTCACTGGAAAGATAAAGCTCGTTGCCGGAGTAATATCAATCTTGTTTTTCTGAGAAACCACAATTTTGCCATTTTTATCTTTAACTTCCGCTTTAAATTGAACTTCTTTTAATAAATTAGGACCTTGATTTGTCACATTCGCATTTATTGCATAAGTATCACTTGAAAATTTTTCGACTGTCAGTTTGTTCATTGTAAGCTTAGGCGTCGGTCTTTCGTCCTGATTTCCCCGGACAACAAATGGAATATTATAGGCAATCGTATTGGAAATCGTTGCCTGTGCATCCTTTTTTTTCTTTTCTGAGACATGAATTCCTGCCATTAAAATACCATTAAAGTCATTTTCTGGAAAAGCTAGTTCCCCATTAATTTTTTGGCTGCTGTTCGCTGGAACAGTAACGGTTTCAGGTAGTTTAATCATTTGAGTCAGCTTATACTGAACTTTTTTTGCTTCGGGTGTCGTATCCGAATAATCAATAATTCCATTTTTATTCGTTCGTGCTTTATTTACTTGAATCACATAGGTTTGTTCTTTCGCCGTATTATTTGTAATACTCAACGAAAAATAATCAACAGCTTTTGGACTCCAATTAATATCAAAAAAATTGTCCACTGCTTGAGATTGATGCTCTGAAAAAATAGGCGATACTGCATAGCTAGAAATAGTTGTCGTATCAGCGGCTACAGGAAAGCTAAAAAAGAGGCTAAAAATAGATAAACAGGCGAGCACTAAAAGCTTTTTCTTCATTTTTTCTTCCTTTCCATTGAAACAAGGGAGAAAACTTCCTCCCTTGCAATCACTTACTCTGAAATTTTATTTATTGAAGCCTTGGTTACATTCCACTCAATGGTTGTCGCATACTTTTGAACTTTCGTTACTCCTGTATAAACCAATGTGGCGGAAATTTTATCAGTATTGTCACCGACCTCATTGCTGTCTTTTGTTATCACTGCTGCTGCTGTTTCAGACAGCTCTGTTTCGCCAATTTTTAGTGAACGAGTATCATCTGTATCCGTCAATTTTGCGCTAATTGTAAAGCCATCCGTGGTACCACTATAATCTGTGACGGTATAATTAATATCCTTTGCACCAAAATCAACTGTTTCAGAAAGAGGCTGGGAACCAAAATCAGTAGCACTGTCCATCGCGAGCGTCACATCACCCTTGATAACCTCTGCTCCAACTTCAGTACTGTCATTTAATGTATCATCCGCATAAACGGTCCGCTCACTTAGGATCCCAACTGTTATGCCTCCACACAATACAAGGCTTACTATTACTTTTTTCATTTTATTATTCCCCTATTCTTTGATTGAATTCTTAATTATTGGTTGCAAGTTCCATTCTAAATCTGCACGATAAGAGCCTGCTTTTGCGTCTGCAGAAATTTCAGCTTTTGTTGCAAGTTTGCTAACTTTCTCCATCGTTTGTTTTTCACTTTGATCTACCACTATCGTGTTATCCGAAATGTTATGTTGGTTAATATTTAACGTATAATTATTTTTATATGTAGCGTAATTAGAAGACTTTACAACGACTTGCCAGCCATCCTCTATTCCACGATAATCCTTTATTTTAAACTGGATATCCTCCAAGGTAACAACCTGTTTTTTTCCATCTAATTGTACTTTAAAATTTACATCGTTTGGCTGAGATAGTGAAAACTCACCGGCAACAATCTCACCACTTACAGTCGAGGAATCCTTAGAATCTGCAAATACAGTGGTATCGGCAGCAATAAGAAATAGTCCAAAAAAGCTCAAAAAAAGTAATTTTTTTCTAATTTTTGCCATCTTGTTTCCTCCTATTAGACTTAACCAGATAAATACATCCCACAAAGCTAATAAGAAGAGCACCTTGGCTTAATAAAAGTAAACTACTCCTATTTCGCTCGCCTGTCTCAGGAAGAGATTCTTCTTTTTTTTCTTGCGAATCACTCGTTTCCTTTGGTGCAACTAAAGTTCCATTGACTTTTGACTGAATTTCTGCGGCATATCCATTCGAAGAAACTAAACAAATGAAAGAAAAAATCATGATAACGGATAAAAATATTCTTATTTTTTTCACTATTCTTGAACCCCCATTATAGAAGGCGTCAGTGTCCAATTTAACGTCGCCTTATCTTTTCTTACCTCTTTAACACTCGCATAGTTAATATACAAAAATTGCTCTTTTTCTAAAGTTTGGTTCAAAACCGTCGTTCCAGTTCCATCCGTTACAGCAACAGAATCCGTGCCGATAACTGTTTCTCCTACATGTAATAATTGCGCAAAGTCTTCATTAGCTGGATTAGCTAAAGCAACAGCTAATTGCCAGCCATTATTCGATTCATCTTGGACGGTTACGTCTTGGTCTTTTTCCCAATATAATTTACTCGAAGCACTACCTAATTGATAGGAACCAAAATTAATTGCTTCTGGAACAGTCAACGTTAATACTGGCTTGACAGTAACCGTTACATTTTTTGTAATTCCGCCATAACTATAGACTATTGGATAGGAACCTGGTGTTGCTGTATCAACCGTGCCCGATACTGTGATTTTATCATAGCTTACAGCATTTCCCTCTTGATCAGTTGCACTGATAAAATAGTTTGCCGCATCCCATGTATCTCCAACACTTAAGATCGGATCTTCCTCTTTAATTTTTAAGGTTGTTCGATCCGCAGCCAAGTACTTTGCCAAGTCGACTGTAACATTTGCTGTTGTATAATAGTAGCCGGAAAATTCGGAATATTTGCCGCCTCCAGTATTTCCATTTGCATATTCAGCAACCGTGGCATTGATCACACTTTTAACACCTGAAAACGTGAATATTGTATTTAAAGTAGCCGTCTCAGTTGGCTGTGTATCTTCGACCAAACGTGTCACTTTAAAATTGACCCCGGATGCATCTGCAGTCAATTCAAGTTCTGCTGTCGCATCTTGATTTTTCGCAATTACATGATTACTTAACCCGCCACCTTCTGTATATAGGGCATATTCATCGGCCTTTTCCACCACAACGCTAGGATCTCCTGATCCTACTGGTAAAAGTAACATATGTGCATCATCATCGTTTGTGAATGCAGGCGAAATCTGATTATTGACAGACATCACTTTGGCAAGAACTGAATCCTTTTGCTGCGGCAGGTATAATTTCCCTTCAGTTGGAGCAGAAGAAAATGCCGAATTCCATAAACCAGGAATTCCAACTCCAGGAGATACCCCAGGTGAGTTATTTGATTTCATCCAATCCTTTAATGTACTTAAGTAAGAGTAATCATCCAGTAATTTCAAGCTTTCTCCATTCACATTTGCCCGATTATTTGTGTTATTACTCGATTCTGCCGCCTTCACTTGCATGCTCTTACCAAAAGTAAGACTTATAAGCAACGAAAGTAACAGGATATGTGCCTTTTTCACTTGTTTTCCTCCTTTGTTAGGCTTTTTTCTTGTAAGAGAATTTACGTTCTTGTTATACCTATAAAAAATAATATATTTTCTAACAATACTAGCTGATTCTTTTTACATCTTTTACCTAGCTGTGCTATGATAACATTGAATGAAATATTTTTTCCAGTTACAATTTTTGTATACCCTTATACATAAATTGTAAAAATAACGAATTGGAGGGAGAAAATTTGATTCCTAATTATCTAAAAAAAGAGCTAAACATTCTATTTTTCATCATCAAAAGAAATGCTACTTCATTAAATGAAATCACAAAAATAATGGGTATTCCAAAAAGGACAGTTAAAGAAAAAATCAAAAGAATTAATAACACTTATATGGAGTATTTATCAATTGAAAATTTTATTATTTCGACTAATTCAGGAACGATTTCTATTCATTCTGACTATAGAAAAGAAGCCGTTAAATACGCGTATACATTGAAATTGCACTTATTAAAAACAATCACTTTATTTAATTATTGTGTCTTATTAGTGACAAACTTTTCAATTAAAAAAGAATTATTAATTGAACAAATGTTTATCTCTGAAAATTATCTAACTCGATTAACACAGCAATTAAATGCTTTTTTAGCTAACTATGACATTCACATCACTACGGATAACGGACACTACTTTTTAGAAGGAAATGAATTGAACATCCGACTTTTTTCTTATCTCTTCTTACAAGATTCTTTTCAAGACTTAGAATGGCCTTTCCAGAATATCACGATGGAAAACATTCGCCGACAAGTCCCTGAAGAGATTCTCCAAAAAGCAAAAAAAAAATCACATACCAAAAATCGATCACTCTATATTCTCTACGCTGTTCTTCAGACGAGAATTGGCGCGCAACATTTCTTAAAAGTGCCAGCAGATAACCAATTAAAATCCTTGTTAGAGCTATTCAAAAAAAATTTTGATGTCGCGCTCATTTTTCATAAAAATCCTTTAGAAAATCTCCCCCAGAGTAAAAAAGAAAGTGAAATTATTTATTTCAACTTTCTAGCCAGAATTTTCATTTCAGATATTATTCCGCGAGCAAAAAAAGCGAATTTGGGACGGGCTTTTTTTAAACAAGATCATCCGGAATGCTTGCAGTCAAAAGCAATTTACAACAAAATTACGTCTTTACTAAAAGAGCCGCTAACAGAAGAAAAAAAATATCTATACATCTACTATATTACACTCTTCAATGCGCTGTATCGTTTAATTGGCGATCACCTTCTAGCCTTTATTGCTCTATATATCCCAAACCCTAATTTTTACTTGCAAACTGATAATTCTCATTTTACTTCAATAAAAACAAGCATTGCGCCACTACTAACAGATGACAATCAACTTACTTTTCTAAGTAACGTTTTATATTTTTTGACTATTTCAGAAAAAAAATCACAATTAAAAATTTACTTACAGATGACGAAAGACTTCACAGCCATATATTTTGTGAAAAATCAACTTTCCGCATTGTACAATGCCGCAAACATCTTTATTACTGATGACTATGCACAAGCAGATATTATTGTAACAGATACGCTCGAACAATCAACGAACAATAAAGAAATTTTTTATCTCGATTCAATTGGGAATACCAAAAGCTGGAATGAGCTAACGACACTAATTCTGCAAAAATATTTAGCAAAAATACAACAAGATGACACTATTTAGCTGCACGTATTATTGACTTTAGTCAGTTGATTTCGTAAAACCAGTAAACTACCTTCCTTTCAACATTTTAAGATACTCCAAGTAATTACCACCTTTTGAATCCCTACGAAACAACGTTTTAGAAAGCTATTGCTGCATTTTTAAGATTTTAAGAATGTTGGAAAAAGAAAAACAGAGAAACCACTGATATTCCAGCATCTTCTCTGTTTCAAAAAAATTTATCCTACACTGCCTTCCATA
>JAATGB010000144.1 GCA_015654945.1 Lactobacillales bacterium
TCGTAAAATAGCACTAGATGCTGCATTAAAAAAAATAGAAAAAAACTTTGGTAAAGGTTCCATTATGAAATTAGGTGAAAAAATAGATACCCAAATTTCAACAATTCCTAGCGGCTCTTTAGCTTTGGATGTTGCTTTAGGCGTAGGCGGTTATCCGCGAGGCCGAATTATTGAAGTTTACGGACCAGAAAGTTCGGGTAAGACAACCGTTGCTTTACATGCAATTGCTGAAGTTCAAAAAAGAGGCGGAACAGCAGCCTTTATTGATGCGGAAAACGCATTGGATCCAGCATACGCAAGTCATTTAGGCGTAGATATAGATGAATTATTACTTTCCCAACCAGATACGGGCGAACAGGGACTAGAAATTGCAGATGCATTAGTTTCTAGTGGCGCCGTTGATATTGTGGTCATTGATTCAGTAGCCGCTTTAGTACCACGTGCGGAAATTGATGGCGAAATGGGCGATGCTCATGTCGGGTTACAGGCTCGCTTGATGTCACAAGCATTACGTAAGCTTTCTGGATCGATTAATAAAACAAAGACAATTGCGCTATTTATTAACCAAATCCGTGAAAAAGTCGGTGTGATGTTTGGAAATCCTGAAATTACGCCTGGCGGAAGAGCATTAAAATTCTATGCAACAATTCGTTTAGAAGTTCGTAGAGCAGAACAATTGAAGAATGGTACCGATATTATTGGAAATAGAACCAAAATAAAAGTAGTGAAAAACAAAGTAGCACCACCATTTAAAGTAGCAGAAGTTGATATTATGTACGGTCAAGGAATCTCGCAAGTCGGTGAACTTTTAGATATGGCATCTGAAAGAGACATTGTCGAAAAAAGTGGTGCATGGTATAGCTATAATGGTGAAAGAATTGGTCAAGGAAGAGAAAATGTGAAGAAATTCATGTTGGAACGCCCTGAAATGGTAGCTGAAATCTCTGGTAAAGTTCGAGAAGAATATGGCATTGGAGAAGAGTCAAAAGAGAAAGCGAAAGCTGCAGAGGAAGTATCCTTAGATTTGGAATAATAAAGAAAGAATCTGAGAAAATCAGGTTCTTTCTTTTTAGCTAATCCTTTTTCTCAAACTCCTTCATAATCTGTGGTATGAGCGCAATTAATTTTGTTGGAAGGGCAACATAATGATTGCTTCCTAGGTATTCGCCAATGTAACTGTGCAAATAGATCGCCGCTGCAACAGTTTCTTCGTTTTTCGGGAACTGAGCTAGAAAGCTGGCAAGGATGCCAGCTAGTGTATCGCCCATTCCACCAGTCGCCATCGCAGGTGTGCCTAATGTATTTTGCCAAATATCAGTTGCGGCATAAATTTCTGTCCGATGTTTTTTTAAGATGACGGTACTTACTAATTTTTTTTGTACTCGTCGATTAGTTTCAATTGTTTGTTCTGCTAGGGACAAATGACTCAATCTTTCCCATTCTTTTTCATGAGGAGTGAAAAGCAATTGTGTCTTTTTTTGTACAGGTAGATCAAAGCTATTTTCGGCAAACAAGGTAATTGCAGATCCATCAATGATGCAATACTGCGTGGGTAATAAAAGCTCTAGAACGATCTGAAGCAAGTGCAAAGAATGTGGCGCTAATCCCAAGCCAGGTCCGATGACAATTACGTCCATCTGCGGTAGTAACTCTTTAATCGCGCGTATATCTTGCCAATCAAGGACCATTGCTTCTGGCAGTCTACTGTGGATAGCCGGATGATTATTTTTATCGGTGATGGTCGTTGTCAAGCCTGCTCCACTGTAAACGACTGCTTCGCTGCATAGCTGTGCAGCACCGCCGTATTGCTGGTTTCCGCCGATGACCGCGACACGACCAAAGGTTCCTTTGTGGCTTTTTTCTGGTCGAGGTTTGATTGTTTGAGCCAGAACGGCTGCGGTTATTTTTATCATTGTCATCGCTTCTTTCTATTTGTTTCTATTTTACTAGTATAAAGCGAAAAGGAAAAATAAAAAAATGATTTGTTGTTTTTGTTTTTTTTTCATAAAATGGTATGATAGAAGTGAATTTTAGAAATGGAGTGAATGCAATGACAATTGATTGGCAAAAAGAGGTTGAAGCAAGAAAAGAAGACTTGCTCAAGGATTTATTCGAATTATTACGTGTTCCTAGCGTGCGTGAAGATGATAAAGCAACACCAGATGCTCCGGTTGGTCCAGGTCCGAGAGATGCATTACTTAAATTTTTAGAAATCGGTGAGCGTGATGGTTTTATTACAAAGAACATCGATAATTTAGCTGGACATATTGAATTTGGTGCAGGAGATGAAACATTGGGGATTTTTGGTCATGTGGACGTGGTTCCTGTGGGAGAAGGGTGGGATACAGATCCCTTTACACCAGTTATTAAAGATGGCCGCTTGTATGCGCGAGGATCAAGCGATGATAAAGGACCGAGTGTTGCTGCCTATTATGGGTTGAAAATTATTAAAGAATTGCATTTACCAACTTCAAAGCGGGTTCGTTTTATTATTGGAACAGATGAAGAGAGTGGCTGGTCTTGTATGGATCGTTACTTGGAAGTTGAAGAAAAACCTGATTTTGGTTTTTCGCCAGATGCGGAATTTCCAATTATTAATGGGGAAAAAGGGATGACAAACATTACCCTACAATTTGGACAAGATAATGGTGGCGAAGTCGAACTTCTTCATTTTGCTTCCGGTCAACGTCCAAATATGGTTCCTGAATCGGCAACAGCAACTATTAAAGTTGAAAATGAAGCAGCGATTGAAGAAATCACGACGGCGTTTGTAACCTTTACTAAAACAAATCCGATCACGGGAACCGTTGAAGCTAACGGAACTGAATTAACATTTGTTGTAAAAGGGAAAGCCGCACATGCACAGGAACCTAAAGGCGGAGTAAACGGCGGTACCTTCTTAGCGGTCTTTTTAAATAATTATAATTTTGACAACGCAGCGGGTAAATTCGTTCAAATTATCGCAGAAGATTTACATGAAGATTCAAGAGGCAATAAATTAGGAATTCAGCACGTAGATGAAGTGATGGGTGAGTTAACGGTTAATCCTGGTATCTTGTCTTTTGATGCAGGGAAAGCCGACAACCAAGTGGTCTTAAATATTCGTTATCCGAAGGGAATTACATTGGCAGAAATTGAAAAAAATATTCAAACGGCTGTCGGTTCAGCTATTGCGCTAACCGTTGAGCATCATGGTCATACACCACATTATGTTCCTGGCGATGATCCATTGGTTCAAACTTTGTTATCTGTTTATGAAGAGCATACTGGGCAAAAAGGGGCGGAAAAAGTGATTGGCGGCGGTACGTTTGGTCGCTTGCTAGAACGAGGTGTAGCGTATGGTGCAATGTTCCCACATAGTGTGGACACGATGCATCAAGCAAATGAGTTCATGGCGGTCGATGATTTACTTCAATCTGCCATTATTTATGCAGATGCGATTTATCGTTTGATTAAATAAAATAAGAAATAAAAGTGTTAACAATGCGGTTTTTACACATTGTTAACACTTTTTTTCGGATCGATGGATTAACGCATAATCGTTCCTTTGATGTTGTATTTTCTTTTTAACAAATAACGAACACCAAATGCAAGCGCAGCGAGAACGATATTTGTGATTGGATCTAATTGGATGTTAATACTTGTTGGAATCATCGTCGCTAAGGCGAATAGAATAAACCATAAGAAAAATGCACCAACTAAGATCGCAATAATTTTAACCATTTTTGGTCGTTTGGATTTATCGGCACCTGGACGACTGTACTGATAGATATATTTGTCCATCAAGTAGAAAATATACCCTCCAGAAACAGATACCAAAATCATCGTGATAATGCCATATACCATGGTGTTGGTTGACTTAGAAAGGAGCGATAAACCGCCTGTCATGAGTGCTAAAAAGAAAAATAGAAAGAGCGAATTATCAAGTATAACCAGCCCAGTATTCTTGTTTTCCTCGACTTTTGGTTTCGTTTGCAAAGATTCTACACATTCAGTTGCTGTACCAAACAATTGTCGTGCCGTAATGCCTTTTTTTTGGCCATCAACTAGTTGTACTAAAATATCATGAAGCGCCTGTTCTTGCTTTTCTGCCGTAAAATTTGTAGAAGATAAAGCTTTTTTTAAATCAAATACAAATTGGCTGTTTCTTTTTGTCAGTTGTTGTTCTAGCTGTTGATCTTGCGAGGTTAGGCTTTTTGTTGTTTCTTGTTCCACTAAATTCTCCTCCTACTTTTTGGTTTAAACGTTAAAGCGGAATAGCATGATATCGCCATCTTTGACTACGTATTCTTTTCCTTCAAGTCGTACTTTTCCAGCTTCCTTTGCAGCGTGCATGTTACCATATTGTAAAAGATCATCATAAGAAACAGTTTCTGCTCGAATAAAGCCTTTTTCAAAATCTGAATGAATAATGCCGGCGCATTGTGGTGCTTTCATTCCTTGTTTGAAAGTCCAGGCACGGACTTCTTGCACGCCTGCTGTGAAATAGGTGGCTAAGCCTAATAAATGATAGGCAGCCCGTATTAACTGATCAAGCCCTGATTCTTCAATACCTAACGCTTCTAAAAATTCGGCTTTGTCTTCATCCTCTAATTCAGCGATCTCTTCTTCCGCTCGGGCACAAACCACGATCACTTCAGCATTTTCTTCTTGTGCAAATCTTTTTACTTCTTGGACGTATTTATTTTCTTGATGATTGGTTACGTCTTCCTCGGATACATTTGCGACGTAAAGTACTGGTTTCGTCGTCAATAAGAATAAACTCTTTACAAGGGGCAATTCTTCTTCCGTAAATGTAAGGCTTCTAGCAGAGAGCCCTTCTTCAAGTACCGCTTTTATTTTTTCTAAAACGGCAAGCTCGGCAACCGCCTCTTTGTCTTTTGTCTTGGCTACTTTTGCGACACGCGTATAGCGCTTTGTAATGGAATCTAGATCAGCCAGTACGAGCTCTAAATTGATGGTTTCGATATCCGCTAACGGATCAACACGCCCTTCGACATGGGTAATATTATCATCATCAAAGCACCGAACGACATGACAAATCGCATCGACTTGCCGAATGTGGCTGAGAAATTGATTACCTAGACCTTCCCCCTGACTTGCTCCTTTGACAATCCCGGCAATATCTGTAAATTCAAATGTCGTGGGAACTGTCTTTTTGGGCTGTACTAATTTAGTTAATTCTTGTAAACGATAATCGGGGACCTCCACCATGCCTACATTTGGATCAATCGTTGCAAATGGATAGTTTGCAGCTTCTGCTCCTGCTTTGGTAATTGCATTAAAAAGAGTTGATTTTCCAACATTGGGTAAACCAACGATTCCTGCTGTTAACGCCATAATTCTCTTCCTCTTTCTTCTCCGCTAAAAGGGAGAGGTTAGTCCTCTCCTTTTTTTACTAATACTTTTTTTACTTTCTTTTCAAAATCTCTTCTGGGTAACATCACAATATGACCGCAATTCAAACATTTGATTTTGATGTCCATGCCCATTCGAATGACTTCCCAACGGTTGGTTTGGCAAGCATGCGGTTTTTTCATTTCCACAATATCGTGTAAATCGTAGTTCATCGCGCACTGATTCCCCTTCTAGTTTTCGTCAAATTGAATATCCAAGATATCAAGAATTCGGGTGAGATCTTTTTCAGAAAGGTACTCAATCTCAATTTTCCCTTTGCCTTCTTTTTCCTGAATTGAAACGGTTGTACCAAATTTATCCATCAAGCGATCTTCGCTTTCGCGAATATAATAAGGTTTTTGTTTGACTATTTTTTTTGTTAGTTTAGCGGGTGATTCTTTCTTTTCATTTAATTCGTTTACTAATTGTTCTAGTTGACGAACGGTTAAATTTTCTTTAACGACACGATTTGCTAAAGGGATAATTTGGCTACGATCCTTTAAACCAAGTAATGTGCGCGCTTGTCCCATAGACAAAGCATCTTTTTGGACTAAGTCTTTGACTACCTTTGGTAAAGTTAATAAGCGTAAATAATTGGCAATATACGGACGGCTTTTTCCCAAACGTTCGGAAAGCTCCACCTGTGTTAGCTTTAAATTTTTCATCAACATGTCGTAAGCTTCAGCCTCTTCAAGCGGGCTTAAATCTTCCCGTTGTAAGTTTTCTAAAACAGCGACTTGCATCATAGCTTCTTCATTAAATTCACGAATGATTGCAGGGATCGTTTTCTTTTCCGCAATTTTTGAGGCACGGAAACGACGTTCACCCGCAATAATTTCATATCCCTTAACAGTGGATTTTCTGACGATAATCGGTTGGAAGACGCCGGACTGCTTAATCGAGTTTGCAAGCTCATTTAGCGCATCTTCATCAAAGGTTTTTCTTGGTTGATAAGGATTTGGACGTAATTCCGTTAAGGCTAATTCAACGACTTCTTCTTTTTGGACATCGACCTCTTCTAAGTTAGCGAAATCTTGAAATAAAGCATCAATTCCTCTGCCTAGTCCCTTGCTATTTTTGCTCATGCGTTAACACTTCCTTTGCTAAGGCTTGATAAACTTCGGCACCTCTTGATCGTGGGTCGTAATCGATAATGGATAAACCATGACTTGGCGCTTCCGACAAGCGGACATTTCGAGGGATAATCGTATCATAGACCCGTTCACGGAAATACTTGCGGACATCTTCCACGACTTCAGAGCCAAGATTTGTCCGCGCATCATACATGGTTAAAAGGACACCTTCAATTCGCAAATCTGGATTGAAATGTTTTTGAACCAAACGAACGGTATTAAGTAATTGGCTTAAGCCTTCTAACGCATAATATTCACATTGGACCGGGATTAGGATCGAATCGCTTGCTGTAAAGGCGTTAATTGTTAGATGTCCCAATGAAGGTGGACAATCAATCAAAATGTAATCGTATTGATCGACGACTTCCTTAATTGCACTTTTCAACCGAGATTCACGAGCCATCATGGGCGTCAATTCAATTTCTGCACCGGCTAGCTGGATCGTTGCTGGAACAATATCTAAATTTTCTCTGGTTGTATGATGAATTACTTCAGAAATTGGTTGCTCGTTGACGAGAACGTCATAAATATCTCTGTCTACATCTGATTTACGAATGCCAATTCCACTTGTAGCATTTCCTTGAGCATCAATATCGATTAAAAGAACTTTCCGATCAAAAAAAGCCAAACAAGCGCCTAAATTGACGGTGGTAGTGGTTTTGCCAACGCCACCTTTTTGGTTTGCCACTGATATAATCCGTGCCATTCTGTTTCCTCCGATTCTATTTACACAAATTCCGATAAAACTTTTCTGTGTTTATTGTAACATAAATTGATAAGATATTCCTTCAAATAATGGGTTGTTTGTTCGGTGTTCCCGGTTTTCTAGGGTATTTTTTTGGTGTCTCTTTCTTTTTCTGGATTACGAGTAAGTGACGTTCATCTTCAGAGCTTGGCAACGTAATAGAAAGGTCTTCAATCCACTTCCCACCTAAGAGGGAAATGGCTTTTTTGGCTTCTTGGACTTCTTCCTCTGATTTTGCAGCTTTCATTGCAATGAAGTAGCCTTCTTTTTTGACAAGGGGCAAACAAAGCTCCGTTAAGACATTTAGACGTGCGA
Source organism: Lactobacillales bacterium (assembly GCA_015654945.1). Taxonomy (GTDB): domain Bacteria; phylum Bacillota; class Bacilli; order Lactobacillales; family Vagococcaceae; genus JAATGB01. The sequence continues at coordinate 7,591 of JAATGB010000144.1, forward strand.
CTGCGCGTGCTGTCACGAAATCAAAGGATTCTCGAAAGTCGACGTTCTTGCCGAAGGTCTCTGCACGATCATGATAAAGTGAAACCTCGGTTAAACCGAGCTCTTCTATTAATAACTGTAAAAACGTAATTCGCTTGTTAAGGGAATCCACAATCGTCACGTTTAAGTCTGGAAAAAGTATTTTTAAGGGAATGCTTGGGAAACCCGCACCTGCACCAACATCGCATAGACGAATATCTTTTTGATCAAAAGAATGAGAAAAAGCCAAGGTGAGAGAGTCATAAAAGTGTTTTAAATAGACTTCTTTTTTAGCGGTAATGGCCGTTAAATTGATTTTTTCGTTCCATTCAATTAAAAGCGTATAGTATGTTTCGAATTGCTGCATTTGACGCGTGGTTACCTGTATTTGTTGGCGAGCAAGGGCTTCTTTAAAGAGTTCTGGATTCATTGTATCCTCCTTGTTTTTTGTGAAACAAAATAATGTTTCACAGTACGTATCTACTTTAGCGCAAAATAGCTGGAAGTGCAATTGTTTTTATTTGAAAAAATTAATTAATAATGGTAGA
>JAATGB010000112.1 GCA_015654945.1 Lactobacillales bacterium
GTCAGTGAACTGTTGCTTGACTTTTTTTATCTGCTGTTCATTTCTTACAGAAAGATCCGGTGCTTTAATAAAAGTTCCTTTTCCACGAACAGTCAGGATAACATTTTCTGATTCGAGTTGTTTGTAAGCTTTGCTGATCGTATTTGGATTCATTAGGAGCTGCTGCGCTAATTCTCGAATAGAAGGAATCTTATCACCGGATCTCAGAATCCCTTGCAGTATCTCTTCTTTTATTGCGAAAACAACTTGTTCATAGTAGGGTTTGCTGCTAGAGCGATCAATAGTTATCAAGTGGTTCACCTCATTTTAATCATGTACTACGTGTACTACTATACACAGTACATTGTGCGATGTAAATACTTTTCCTGTATTAATTTCTTAAATATAAAAACGGACTTTTTTTACGAAAAAAAGCCGAAAATTTCATTAAAAAAAGCAAAACACGAACATTCTTGTGTGTTTTTGCTTTTAAAATATGTTTTTTCTTGTTTATCAACTTTTCTTAGCTTATAATAAACTTTGTTGTTAAGAAGATAGATAAATCGTTGGTTGATTTATCAAGAGGAGGAAGAAAAAAATTTATGTTGGATAAGTATTTTAAATTAAAGGAAAACAAGACAACTGTTAGTACCGAAGTAATGGCGGGAATCACAACATTTTTTGCAATGAGTTATATTCTTTTTGTGAACCCAAGCATTTTATCTATTACAGGAATGCCGTTCCAAGCAGTTTTTCTAGCAACTATTATTGCTTCTGCGATTGGTACTTTAGTGATGGGCCTATTTGCAAATGTTCCGTATGCACAAGCACCGGGTATGGGCTTAAATGCTTTCTTTACTTTTACAGTGGTTAAAGGTTTGGGTTATTCATGGCAAGAAGCTTTAGCAATGGTATTTTTATGTGGAATTATAAACATTATTATTACTGCGACAAATATTCGTAAATTAATTATTAAATCGATTCCTGAATCTTTACAACATGCAATTGGTGGCGGAATAGGTATTTTTGTTGCATATGTAGGGATTAAAAATGCCAATCTTTTACAGTTTACTTCGGATTCCTCGACAATTGTTTCCTCAACTGTTGAAAAAGGAAAAGCAGTAGATGTTGTCAGCAATGGTGGGATTGTCCCAGCACTTTCTAACTTTAACAATCCAGGCATTCTTTTAGCCGTTATTGGGTTAGTTTTGACAACTATTTTGGTTGTCAAAAATATTCGCGGTGGAATCTTAATTGGAATTATAGTGACAACGATTTTGGGGATTTTAATGGGAGTTGTGGATTTATCGACCATTGATTTTCAATCAAACTCGTTAGGTCAATCAATTAAAGAATTAGGCACAACTTTTGGTGCAGCATTCGGTTCGCAAGGGATGGGCTCATTATTTAACGACGGTTCCAAGATTCCACAAGTTCTAATGACTATTTTGGCTTTCAGTTTATCAGATACTTTTGATACGATTGGAACCTTTATCGGAACAGGACGTAGAACAGGAATCTTTAGTAAAGAAGACGAATATGCATTAGAAAATGGAAACGGTATGAAATCAAAAATGGACAAAGCCTTGTTTGCAGATGCAATTGCAACTTCTATTGGTTCAATTTTTGGTACGTCCAATACAACGACTTATGTGGAAAGTGCAGCCGGAATTGGTGCCGGTGGTCGGACTGGTTTAACATCTGTTGTTGTTGCTATTTTATTTTTATTAAGTAGCTTTCTTTCACCGTTTATTGCGGTTGTTCCAACACAAGCAACAGCTCCTGCTTTGATTCTTGTTGGGGTGATGATGCTTGCATCCTTTAAAGAAGTCAAATGGACAGAATTAGATGAAGCGATTCCGGCATTTTTTACTTCCATCTTTATGGGCCTTTGTTACAGTATTTCTTATGGGATTGCAGCTGGATTCATTTTTTACGTAATTGTGAAAACAATCAACGGAAAAGTTAAAGAAATTTCACCCGTTTTATGGGTTGTAACTGGTTTGTTTATTTTGAATTTTATTATCTTGGCAATTTTATAATTAGAAAAATGAGCAAAAGTCTTTCTTTCATCTTGAAAGAAAGGCTTTTTTTGTCTACAATGAAAGTAGTACATTTTGAGAAAACAATTACATAGGATGATAAAATATGAAACAAGAAGGTACTAGAAAAGAAGCAGCAGAAAACACGCGCAGAAAGATTTTAGCAGTTTCAACAAATCTTTTTATGGAAAAAGGCTATGAGCAGGTAGCAACGAGGGAAATTGCACAAGCATGCCAAATCACACAACCTAATTTATACCATCATTTTACAAATAAAAAAGAAATCTATCTTGCTGTGCTGACGAGTCTCACCGATAAGGTAGCGCGAGCACTGAAGCAGGTTTTGCTTGAAAATGATCCGCTAAAAGAAAAGTTAAAAAAGATGATCATGGTACTTTTAGAGAATCACCCGACAAATTTATTTTCGATGTTAAAGGATATTTCTAAGCTGACAGATAAAGAGGAGTGGGAAGAGATGTATCGTCTTTTCCATAAAACGTATATTCAAAGCTTTATCCATGCTTTTGAAGGTGAAAAATTGCGGACAGGTGTCGTTAAAGAAGAAGCGGCTCGCTTTATTTTATATAATGTTAGTGCATTATTTGATGTACAAAGTACATATAATAAAAAGAACGATTTTGCCTACATTGATCAAATGATTGATTTTATCTTATATGGAGTGTGTTAAAAAAACAAAATAGTTATTTTTGTTTTTTTTTTTGCACTTCACTTATCGGTTGATAAGTGATATAATTTTTCAAAAGAATAGATGGAAGGAAAATGAAAAATGTTCTTAGGAATCAGGGAAATGCTTCATTCAAAAACAAAATACCTGTTGATTATTAGCGTTTTAATGTTAATTACATGGCTGGTTGTTATCTTATCTGGGTTGGCAAATGGGTTAGCAGAAGGAAATCGATTAGCTGTTGATCAATGGCAGGCAGAAGGCGTTATCGTCTCAAAAGAAGCAAATCGAAATTTGAATGTTTCTACGATAAAAGATGATACTACATATCAAAAGAAAAACAGTGAACCGATTAATCAAATGTCAGTGTCAATCCAAAAAGCAGCTTCAGCAAGTAATAAGCGGACAAATGTCAGTTTTTTTGGTATTCAAAAAAATAGTTCTTTATTACCTAAAATTACTGCAGGACGAAAAATTGAGAAAGATAATGAAATAATTGCTTCTGCCGATCTAAAAGAGGTGGGATATCGCTTAGGTGATCAAATAAAAGCAGGAACCTATTCAAAAAAGTTAACGATTGTTGGCTGGACAGTTAAAAGCACCTACAACATTGTGCCAGTAATTTATACCAATCTGGAAACTGTTCGTGAACTGAAATATGGAGGAGATGCAGCAAAAGAAGATACAATTAATGCGTTTATTGTTAGCAAGAAGGAGAAAGACACGATTCCTCAATCAAAGAAAAATGAAGTTGAATATTTACCGATAGAATCCTTTATTCAAAGTTTACCTGGCTATTCAGCTCAAAATCTTACGTTAGATACGATGATTTATTTCATGCTGCTGATTGCTGCTTTTATTAGTGCAATTTTTATCTACGTCATGACCTTACAAAAAACGGCTATGTTTGGTATTTTAAAAGTACAAGGTGTTCCAACCTCTTTTTTGGTAAAATCTGTTATGAGTCAAACATTAATTCTTGCTCTTGTGGGTGTAAGTCTGGGACTGATTTTGTCAAGTGCTACTATCATTTTCTTGCCCAAAAGCTTGCCTTTTGCGAATAATATAGGGGAGATCGCACTAAATTGTGGTTTATTGATTGTCGTAGCGGCTTTGGGTGGATTGGCTTCGATTGGAACGATTCGAAAAATTAAGCCTTTAAAAGCGATTGGAGGATGAATAAATGGAGCGAGTTTTAGCATTAAAAGGTGTGTGCAAAATTTTTGGAACAGGACATACGAAGGTGATTGCGTTAGAAGAAGTTGATTTTTCGATACAATCAGGAGAATTCGTAGCGATTGTCGGTCCTTCAGGATCTGGAAAAAGCACTTTTTTAAGTATCGTTGCTGGCTTACAGAATCCGACAAGTGGGGAAGTAATTATTGGACAACAAAAAATTTCAGCAATGACAGATCGAGAGAAAAATAAAATGAGATTTGAAAAAATTGGATTTATTTTGCAAAGTAGTAACTTGATTCCTTTTTTAAAAGTAAAAGACCAACTGCGTTTAATTGAAAAAGTGAACAGCAGCAAAAAGGACAAACAATTAAAAAAAACCTTGCTCAAAGAACTAGATATTGAAAAATTGGTAGAACAATATCCGCAAGACTTGTCAGGAGGGGAAAAACAACGTGTTGCAATTGCCTGTTCCATGTACCATAATCCCCAAATTATTTTAGCAGATGAACCGACAGCTAGTTTGGACACAAAGCGCGCGTTTGAAGTCGTTAAAATACTGGCAAGAGAAGCAAAGGAACAGAACAAAGCGATCATTATGGTGACGCACGATGATCGTTTGTTAGGTTTTTGCGATCGTATTATGAAAATAGAAGATGGCTTCATGGAAGAAACGACTAAGAAAGGGTAGAAACATGCCTTTTTTAGTCGTTTTTTCCTATTCTAATAAAGAAATTGCCCATTCGTTAGCAGGGCGCCTTTTAACGGAACGTTTTGGTACAGCTGGATCGCGGTAACCAAGACGATAATTAGCAATCAATTCGAAGTTTTCTGGAAGTCCGATAGCTTTTGCAAATGCTTGATCTAAAACAAAAGGGGAAGAGGCCCAAAAACCAACTAATCCTTTTTCCCAAGCTACTAGAGAAAAATTTTGGATCAAAGCAGCTGTTGCTTGAATTGAATCGCTGTCTAGACGATTATTTTCAGGGAAAATTTCTCTTGCAAAAAGAATCGTTGCAGGTGAATGGAGGATCAAGCGTGTGAGTTTTTTTGTAAATTTTTCTCTGGATTCCTCATCATGAATGGTTCCTGTTTTTTCATAATGCGCAATGATTTTTGTATATAAGAGTTCTTTTTCTGCTAAAGTGGTCACAATTATGGCGCGCCAAGGCTCTTTTTTGTGGAAAGGCGCAAAACTTGCTGCAGATAGTAATTCAATGATTAATTCTTTTGAAACTGGGGTATCCAAGCTTGTTTTTGCTGTTCTTCTAGTGGTAATCAATTCACGTATGGGGTTCAAAGTCATTGTCTATTCTCCTTTGCAGAAAATCATTCTCATTTAAAATAGTGTAAGTTGTTTTCTTAAATAAAACAATGAATATGCCTTGTTTTAAGCTCACAAAAAAATTTTCTGTTTTATGATAAAAATAAAACGACAATAAAGTTATTTTAATAACTTTATTGTCGTTAGCAATTTCTCTAATAAATGATATTTCTTGTAATTTAGTTGTAATGTAGGCCCTACTATGTAACTGTTAAAATTTCTTGTTTTCATTTAGAACAAGAAATTGAAAGAAAAACACTTTCTTTTTAAAGTATATCTGGACAAAAACAAAATGTCAATCGTATTTTTATAATTAAGGTAGGATTATTATTTGTTTTTTGATGTATTCTTTAATAATAGCGTAGTTAATTGTTCGCCGTCAAAGGCGCCGTCATAATTAGGAGGAATGTTTATGGTTAAGAAAGGTGAAAATATTTACAAACGAAAGGATGGACGTTGGGAAGGAAGATATATCAAAGAACGTAAGCTTAGTGGAGGAGTTAAGTATGGCTACATTTATGGCAAAAAATATGCAGATGTAAAATTGAAGTTGATCATAAAAAAAGCGGAATTTCAGATAGAATCTAGCCACGTTATTTATGATGGAACAATCAGTGATTGGTTTCATTATTGGCTGAAATTAGTTTCTAACGATAAAATCAAACAATCGACATACTCAGGGTATTATCACAAGGTAAATCTTTATATTTTGCCATTTATTGGTTCCTTTCGCTTTGAAAAATTAACTTCTAAAATTTTAAATCGCTGGATTAAACAATTAACGGATAATGGTCTTTCGCCTAGTTCGATTCGAACAATTGTGCAAATATTTAAAGGTTCGCTTAACCAAGCTGTTCGTAAAGGTTATTTAGCAACTAACTATTGTGAGAACTTAGAGTTACCGAAAATAAGGAAAAATAAAGTTCGAGCACTGTCAAAAAAAGAGCAAACTATTTTAGAAATCTATGCGAATAAACAAGAACTAGGTTTGCCAATTATTCTCTCTTTGTATACAGGAATGCGAATTGGCGAAATAAGTGGTTTAAAGTGGTCCGATATTGATTTAAATGAAAAAATAATTTTAGTCGAACAAACACTACAGCGAATTTCAACTAACGGTCTGGGAAAAAGCAAAACGTACATAATTAGAGATCGAGCGAAGACCAGTTCTTCACAACGAAAAATTCCCTTTTCAGATAATTTATTGAGGTATCTACTAAAGAAACGGGAAAAATCAGAAAGTGAATATGTGGTAAGTGCGAGAGGCCGCTATGTGGAACCACGAACAATCAGTAATCAATTTAAAAAGATTCAACAACAAGCAGGACTGCATGGTTTGCATTTTCATATGTTGCGTCATACATTTGTGACAAGATGCTTAGAAGAAGGCGTCGATATTGCCTCTGTCAGTTCTTTATTGGGACATGCATCGGCAAAGATGACACTTGATATTTATGCCGATTCTCTTTTAGAGCAACGGCAAAACGCAATGAATAAAGTAGACAAATTAATGAATCAGATTAAGTAGCGAATAAGAGAAGCAAAAAAGTTTGTTCTGAATTTTTTTAAAAGTATCAACCGTCAGTGAGCCGTCAAACTTAATAGATCAAGCTTCATTTTATCCTTGTATCGTCGCTATTTCTTGTTCTAAATGAAAACAAGAAATTTTAACAGCTTTCTGTAAAGGATAAGGAGAAAGAACAAAATAATTCTTATCGATCATATGCTAGTTGATTTTACAGATATTGTCTATCGAAATGATTTAAAAATGAATCTTTCTAAACCGAAAGTAGGAAAAACGGATTAGTATAACTAAAAACTAAATAGTTACGTTTATTTTCAAATAAAGATCGTTTAAAACAAGGTAATTTATGGATTATGTTGCTTTTATTCTAGAGAATCAGGAGGTTCTTTCGTGCAATATTTTAAAAAGAAAGCAGCAGATGAAACTGGAATTTCGATGATTGAACTATTAGCTACAATTGTTCTTTTGGGAATTTCTTTGGTTACTTTGGCTTCCTTTATGGCGCAAAACTTTATGGCGATTGATTTAAATACAAAGCTAGAAGAGGCAATATTTGTGCGTGAAGATATTAAAGAATGGTTGAGCTATCGAGCGCAAAGTCAGGACATTGCCAATTTAAATACATTTTTTTTTGCAGGAGAAAAGGTAAATGATAGTACGCTTCCACGGCTTAAGTATCTTTTGTTAGACGAATCAGGAATTCGAAGAGATGCTATAACGGGAAAAGCAATTTTTGGTGAAATAACAAGGGATCAAGGCATTGATCGAGGAAAAATAATAAATAAAGTTCGTTATGATTTGACCGGCGCGTTGTTACCAGATACCCTGAAAAAAGATGATGAAAATAAATACAAGATTGCCCAATATCTAGATAGGCAAGGCAATCCGACTGATTATCTAGTCAGTGTGAAAAGATATGGAATTGTTGTTCCACCAAGAGCATATTTGAAAAACAGCTCTTATCGTAACGATCAGGGATTTCATTTGCTTATTTTGGTTTACGATAAAAAGACCGGGAAATTATTAACGGAAGGGACTTTGTATTGGGTAGCTGATTATTAAGGAGGTCAGATCGTTTGAAACACGTACTAGAAAATCAAAAAGGGCTAACATTGGTCGAGTTATTAGGAACGATCGCGATTTTCGGCTTCATTGCTTCCTTATTAACAAGTATTCTCTTCAGTATTTCTACAACAAGTAAAATTCAAAGCCAAAAAGTTGAATTGCAACAAATTGCTAATGGCCTTGTCACACAGATGGAAAAAATCAGCAATATTCCAGATATTTATGAAAAAGCAGGTTATCGTGGCAAATTTGTGGGAAGCTGGAATGATGAGTATATTGTCAAAATTCTAAAGAAAAGTTCAGGAAATAACGAATGGGTGGAAAATACGAACCTAACAAATGCAGGCGAAAATATGATTGGAATCACTGATATTAACGATAATTTAAATCAAAAGGTAACATTTTTTAAGGCTACTAATCCCAAAATAAACATCAAAGTTATTCAACAAAAAAATGAAAATTCCCAAACAAAGACAATCTTTAGCATGCCCAATTATCGCGATGACTTTGCCATACAGACGACAGCACTTATTTTATTTTTCAAAGATCCTATTGATTTTATGCATTATTATGATTCACAAACAGGTTTATTCAATCTGGAAAAAATCAAAAAAATACCGACGGTGATTTACTTTCGTGAAGCGATTTTCACGTATCGAGATCATTCAAAAGTGAAAGGAGAAGTACCGGGAGATGGTCAATAAAAAAGATGAATCTGGTTATGCACTCCTTTATGCACTTGGGCTTATTATCTTAGTTAGTCTGATGGTGGGGACGATCTTTTTTGTTGCACGGACGACTTATATGCAGATCAATGAAGTGGATCGGGTGAAGACGGCAAAAGAAGCACAAGAGTATGCCCTAAAAGCCGCAAAACACCAAATAAAAAGAAGACTGGATAGGAGCTGGGATATTATCGAAACCACTCCTTTAGGAAATGACGGTACAAAGCTTTTATCAAAAATCAATATGATACTAGCTAACGTGAAGACAATTACCCTCCAAACAGGAGAAGAAAATAAATTTGTCGCTGAATGTACGGTTGGCCAAATACAGCAACAGAAAATTACTCCTTATACATTGGGGACGAGTGCGGGAAGCTTTGGTTGGAAAGCTGATTCATCCGGAATAGATGCTGAAAGTATAAATAATGTTCGCGTGACAATTCCACTCAGCTTAGTTTTAACAGAAAATTATAAAGACGGTCGGATTAAAACAAGTAAAGCAACCGCAAATTTCATTTATGAAGTTCAGTGGAATCAGGTGGATGCAAGCCAAGAACTTATTTCACTCGATTCTTGGCGTAATATTGTCTATTCCTATTATTTGCCAAACACAGGAAGCTATCTTTCTGCAGATGAATGGATCCGTACGATGATTCGACTATATGGGTATACATCAGCGCATTCTTTTTTCGATTTTGAAAATTTTGACAATACCAAAGAATATCCACAATCTAAGGATGGGGATCCAAATGGTTTAGATCGAGTTTTAGACGGTCAAATTAAAGATATTACCGATCAAAGTTTATTGGATTTTTCTCAAACAGGAAAACCAATTCTGAATACAGTCGTATTTGAAAGCTCTTTTCTGCTTGAAAACGGGGTGAAGCTCATAGGATCATCAAATAGCGGTGTTCTAGATGTTGCAAATATATTCGCCCTGAGAAACCAAGAAAATCTAGGACAGCAACTTAACTTCATTCAAAATTTAACGGTTATCGGCCGTTATGGTACCTATATTGATATTGGCGGGAATCAGAGTAAGCTCATTTTAGATGAAAAAAATAGCGAATTTAAAACAAGTAATTTATTAATTAATAATACACAATCCTCGCAAGCAAGTAAAAATGCACAGGAAGGTTGCTTATTCTCAAGCGGTATTTTAAATGTGACATATAGTAGTGAAACTAGTAATTTTTCGCTCGATAATTATGTTGTCGATGCTGCTAAAAAACCGATTACGATTGAAAATTTCTCAAGTTTTTTAAGTGGAAATATGCTCATTGCGAGCTCTAATTTCTATGCGGGTCCGATTAGTGAAGGCATTCAATTTCGTTCTACTGAAAATGATCAGCGCGAAATTAATGTGAAAAATAATTTTATGCTGACCAATGCAATGCTTTCAAGTCAAAATGGGGAGGAAGGTTTTTCTTATTTCGAGGAATCAGGAGCAGAGACGACGCCTAACCAACCATCTACACTAACTCTGGATGGAGCAAATACCAAAATGATCGTGAAGGGCAAGAGTTTTATCGATGCGCCCAAAGCAACGCGACGTGCATCACCCACTGAAAAAGTCAACGATAAAGAAGTGAAATTTTATAGTGATCCAGATTATTGGAATACAATTGTGCTAAAAAATGCTGCAACTTTAGAGCTGGATTACACAGGTGTGGAACCTTTTAATTTATCAATTGAAAAAGATGCACGAATGTCTTTGAAAACATTACCAGATTTAGAATTTTTTGATACTGAATTTTTGAACCGGTGTGTAAGTAAAAATCAGTTAAAAGGACAATTGGTGATTCAAACATTTAACCAACAAGATGCAACAGAATTGGCGAAGCAGCTCACAAGTGACAAAATTCCAGTTTCAGTCGTACAGAGTGGAACGAGTGCCAAAAATGGCGAAGTTACAATTATTAGACCTACCACGTCAGCAAACAAAACAACGACGCAAGTCATAACGCGTGTGTTTCACTACTTAGATATGGCTAATTAAAGGAGCTGATCAAGATAAAGCAGGAAGAGAAGTATAGTGTGTCAAAAAAAATCCGTAGAACATCAGAACGTAAGGAAATGATTGATCTTTTTACGCATACAATTGATAAAGAATTGTTAGATTTAGTACCACGTAAGTTTGCCAAAGAACACAGCGTAATTCCTTTAGAAATAAAGCATAATCGATTGGTTGTCGCCATCAGTAATCCGCGTAATTATGTGGCCCTAAATGATTTACGTTTAAAAACTGGTATGCAAATTGAACCCCAACGGGCAAGTGAAGCAGATATTCAACAATTAATTGTCCGAGATTATCCATCTGATATTAGCTTGGATGGTTTTTCGACAGACGAAGAAGTTATTTCTTTTTCAGGAGCGAGTGAAGCTGCAAATCAAGATTCACCGGTTATTAAATTAGTAAATAACCTGCTGCAAGATGCGATTGATCGTCGAGCAAGTGATATTCATTTTGATCCGCAAGAAAAATATATGGTTGCACGGATTCGAACGGATGGAGAGTTATGTGAACTAAAACGTTTACCAAAAAATATCCAATCTGTTGTAATTTCCCGACTAAAAATTATTTCTTCTTTAGATATTACAGAAACTAGGGTACCACAAGATGGTCGAGCAGTTTTGAAAAACGGTTCACGAATTGTGGATTTACGCGTCTCCATTTTGCCGACTATTCATGGTGAAAAAGTAGTAATTCGAATTTTAGATCGTTCTGTGGGGATTCGTAAGCTAGAAGATTTTCGCTTTCAAGCAGATAATTTACGCGCGATGCGCAAGCTTTTAAAGCAGCCCCACGGTATTATTTTAGTTACGGGGCCGACTGGTTCGGGGAAATCCTCGACTTTATACGCTGCACTTAGCGAGTTAAATACAACGAATGTTAATATTATTACTGTCGAAGATCCAGTGGAATATCAGCTAGAAGGAATTAATCAGGTTGCAGTTAATAGCGCTATCGGGCTAACTTTCGCGACTGGTTTGCGTTCGATTTTGCGCCAAGATCCAAACGTTGTGATGGTAGGCGAAATACGAGATGGGGAAACGGCTGAAATTGCGATCCGTGCTTCAATGACCGGTCACCTCGTTCTTTCGACCATTCACACGAATGATTCTGTAAGTACTGTCAGTCGTTTAGTAGATATGGGAGTGGATCCGTTTTTAGTTGCAAATTCAGTAGGTGGAATCCTATCTCAGCGCTTAGTTCGAACGGTTTGTTCTGCTTGTACAACGGATGAGCCTATTTCCGATCGAGAAGCGGCAATTTTAGCTGAATATGATTTGCATACCCGATTCTTGGCCAAAGGAAAAGGCTGTGCAAAATGTAATTTCACGGGTTATCAAGGAAGAATGGCCATCCAAGAACTGTTAGTGATTACGACGGAATTGCGAAAAATGATTACAGCAAATGCGACAAATGAGGAACTTAGTGATTACGTTGCCAAAAATGGCATGAAGTTTCTAATTAACGATGGTTTTGAAAAGGTTATAGCAGGCTATACAACAATTGAAGAAATTCTGAAAGTTGTTGCGATGGAAGCGTAAAAAGGAAAGTGAAGTGAAGAAAATGTACAAGGAAAGGTCTGATCATTCCAAAGAGTCCAAAACAGAGAGTGAAAGAAAAAATTATGTGCGTAGGCGAACTTCTAGCTATCGCACTGCGCTTGCCGCTGATGAAAAAAAGATCATGGATCCGTATTCTTCATCAAGAAGAACGGCTATTCCCACCTCAGAAAATGCACCAGCAGCAAAACAGACACTTGATGAATGGTTGCGGCTTACAGTAACACAAAAAGTTTCGGATTTGCATTTAATTGAAGGAATTGAACCAATTTTTCGGCTTCATGGTGATTTACAGCCAATTGAGGGGAGCGAGATTTTATACTCGGAAACAATTACTAAAATGGCAAAAGAAATTTGTAATGAAAAACAATGGACAGAGTTTATGACGAAAGGTGAAGTGGATTTGGCCTATGAACTTAAAAATTCCGCTCGATTCCGTGTAAATATTTTTAAACAAATGGGAACAACAGCAATTGCTTTTCGACGTATTCCGATTGATATACCAAGCCTCGATTCATTGGGTGTGCCGCTCATCTTACAACGAATGATTCACAAAAGCCAAGGATTGTTTTTAGTCACTGGGCCAACCGGATCGGGAAAATCAACAACATTAGCAGCCATGCTTGATTACTTGAACGATACCAAGAAAACCCATGTGTTAACGCTTGAAGATCCAATTGAATATGTCCATAAACACAAGAAATCGATTATCTCACAGCGCGAAATTGGTCGAGATACTGAGTCATTTTCAAATGCATTACGAGCAGCTTTACGCCAAGATCCCGATGTAATATTGGTTGGAGAGATGCGTGATTTTGACACGATTTCGATTGCACTTACGGCAGCTGAAACAGGACATTTAGTCTTGGGTACCTTGCACACTTCTAGTGCCCCCTCTACAATTGAACGAATTGTTGATGTCTTTCCAGCGGAGCAACAAGAGCAAGTTCGTTCACAGCTTGCAGGCGCATTACTAGGGATTTTGTCACAGCGTTTATTGCCGACACGTGAGGGAGATGGGCGTGTTGCCGCAACAGAGATGCTGATTAATACAAAAGGAATTGCCAATATTATTCGTTCGGGAAAAACACATCAAATCAGTAATATGCTACAGATGGGAAGAGCGGACGGCATGCATACGATGAGTGCGACGATTACTAAACTGATTCAAACAGGACGAGTCGATGCCGATGTCGCGGAGACATATGCGGAAGAAGGAAGTGATTTGTAGTGGCCCTCTATACCTATCAAGGGATGAAGTATACAGGCGAAAAGTTTAAAGGTAGCCTGCGGGCAAATTCTCTGACCGAAGCTCGAAACCATTTGAAAAATAAGCATATCAAACCACTAACCCTTGTGGAGCAAGAAGAAACTCTCGCGAATAAAGAAATTAAATTTTTTTCCAAAGTTAACGTGAAAATTCTCGTCGCGTATCTGCAACAGTTTTCAACGCTAATCACTTCTGGAATTACAGTTTTAGACGCTTCAAGAATGTTAGAAAAGCAAGTTAAAAAAGGGATTTTTAAAGAGGTTTTGATGGATATCCGTAAAAATTTAGAAAGTGGGGAATCCTTGTCAGTTAGTTATCGCAAACATCCGAATGCTTTTCCACCTTTGTTAGTAAATGTAATTTCTGTTGCGGAAGTTTCTGGTTCTCTCGAAAGCAATCTGCAACAAATGGCAAACTACTATGAAAAAAGTTCCGAAAATCGTAGCAATATGATCACAGCTATGATTTATCCAATTATGATGTTAATTGGCGCGATCGGTGTAGGAGTCTTTTTAATGATTTCGATTGTTCCAATGTTTGCGGCATTTTTTGAAAGCTTTGATGCCGAATTGCCAGCTATTACAAAATTTACAATGAAAATTAGCGGGTTTTTGACAACCAAAGGAGTATGGTTAGCACTATTTATTGCATTACTAATTATCGGATTTCAAGTTGCAAAAAGGAATCAAAAGTTTCAATTATCGTTGGATTTATTTAAATTGAAGCTACCTGTTTTTGGTGAATTTATTCAGAAAAGCAACTTTTCAGTTTTTATGACGACGCTGTCTTCACTACTTGCGAGTTCTGTTCCGATGGTCAAATCACTTGAGATGAGCAAGGAAGTTGTTAGTAATACTTCAATTCGAGAACTTGTTTCGCAATGTGAATTAGAAATTGAGCAAGGTGGCAAGCTAAGCAATGTTTTTACACAAAATTCAGTAGTGCCGCTTATCTTAACCCAAATGGTTGAAATCGGTGAAAATACGGGTTCCTTGGAAGATATGCTAGCTCGTTTAAGCATTATTTTCGAAAAAGAAGTCGATGAAAATAGTAAACGAATTAAGACCATTGTCGAACCGCTGGTGATGGTACTGATCGCCGGAATTGTTGGATTTATTGTGGCGGCGATTATGCTGCCCATGTTTTCGATGTATACCACAATTCAAGGGTAAAAAGCCCAATTAAAAATTGTTATTAGCCTAGAAACCTAGACTTCTAGTTAATATAGAGAATATGTTTTAAAAAATAGGAGGAAATGAAAAAATGGCAAATGTTTTAGTACTAAAAGAAGAGAGTAGAATGAGCCGAATTTTAAAAGACGAACGAGGAATGACGTTAATTGAGTTGCTTGCAACAGTTGTCATTCTTGCAATTATAGCTGGGATTGGAGTTTCAGCCATTGGTCGTGTTATTCAGAATAGTCGAGAAGATGCTGCAGTTGCTGAAATTCAACAAGCTTTGAACTCTGCTAAGCTTTACCAAAGTACGGCAGGAACCGTTACATCACCATTTACTTTAAAAACTGTTATTGATGAAGGCTACCACGACACACCTACAAGCACTTGGGCTAGTACAGACGATATCAAATTTACGATTGATTCGAATGGGGTTTTAACCATGAGTGTTCCAAGTGGTCAATTGAAGGCTGGTAACGAAACAAATGCTGATTTTTTAGGCAAAACAAGTGAACAAGTGCTTGGTTTGACAAGAAGCGTTCTCTTTCCAGCTCCGTAATAAACAAATAAAGTGATAACCATACAGAAAATGAAAAAGGAGTTTTTTTATGAATGTTTTCCAACAAACTATCATGTCGATAATGATTTATAGTTATATTTTTATCATAGGAATGTGTCTAGGCTCATTTTTCATGGTGGTAGGTTATCGCGTACCGAGAAATGAGACGCTACAAGGTAGATCTCATTGCGAGAATTGTCAAAAACAGCTATCTTGGTGGCACGTAATTCCTCTATTGTCTTACCCGATTCTAAGAGGGAAGTGCTATTATTGTTCTTCAAAAATAGGGATACATAACCCTATTTTTGAAGTATTAATCGGCAGTTTATTTGTTAGTAGTGCTTATTTACTTGAACTAACTCCAGAAACAATTGTCAGCTTTACACTTATTTGCTTACTTTTTACGATTAGCGTTTCTGATAGTGTGTACCGAATTATTCCCAATAAAGTTTTAGCGCCATTTTTCATTTTAATTATGATTGAAAGAATCTTTATTGCTCAAAACGAATTTTGGTGGTATCCAATTGCCGGATTTCTTGCTGGATTTTTACCCCTTTACTTACTGGGAATGCTAAATGAACAGGCAGTTGGTGGGGGAGATATTAAATTATTTGCTGTCGTGGGGATTTTTTTAGGTCCGGTGGGTGTTTTACTTGCTTTGTTTTTATCATCCTTATTGGCTATTATTTTTTATTTATTTTTATTTATTTTTCAACAGAAAAAGCAAAAATTTATTCCATTTGGCCCTTCGATTGCAGTTGGTTCTTGGATGGTCTATCTTTTTACCTCAGGTCAAATGAGCCAAATAATGCAGATTATTTCAAGATAACTTTAAAATGAAAGTAGGAAAAATCGTGTTTGGGAAAAAAAAATCTATTTCTTTAGGAATTGATATTCAGAAAAATGTGATTCGCTATTGCACAATGCGTCACGGTAATTGGATTTATGGTGAAAAATTAGCCAATGGTAGTTTTTTTACGGAAAATGGTGTCAAAAATCAAGCGGAATTGAATGAGATTCTTCATGAAATCTTTGTAGAAAATCATTTACGTAATCCAATGATCATTCTGTCAATTTTAAACTCAAAATTGTTGATTCGACAGATTCCGTTAAATAAAATGCAAACAGAAAAAGAAATTAGAGAGTTTTTGTATTTTGAATTAGGCGAATCGATTCCATTGCCTTTTGAAAAACCAATTTTTGATTTACTTGTATTAGATCCTGCGAATCAGAAAAAAAAGAAGACAGCTAAAAAAAGAGGAGAGGAAAAAACACGAATTATCAAAGAGAATCGCTTGGCTGTAAATGGACAAGTTCCCGTTATTATTACTTCAGAGCCAATACTTGAAGAATTAGGAGAGTGTATTCATAAAAGTGGCGGGCAACTTATTGGTGTTGATTGTAGTGCACTTACATATTCACGACTTTTAAAAAGAAATATTAATTGGGGACAGAACTTTGTGTTAGTTGAGTTGGATTCGGGTGCTGCAACGATTACTATTTTTGAAGAATTGGTGCCTGTTTATGTCCAATATGAAGATTACAATCAAGCGAATTGGAAGTACCGAAAACAAACTGATGATATTATTGCGGAATTTAGAATGTCAAGTGAATTAGAAGCATTGGAAGTCTTAGGAAATACACTGCAGAATTTAATTACATACTTTGAAACCGAAATTTCTGCTACCAGTAAAATTGCGCAAATTTACTTAGTTGGTGGACATCCGCTCTTAAAAAATGAGGTTCATAAACGTATTCAGCAAGAAAATAAAATTCCGGTAAAAACCTTATCCTCTACTGTAAAATTGAAGAATCAAAAAAGACTTCCTGATCGTTTTTTACTTGCGGCAGGCCTGTCAATGAAAGAGGTTCGTTGATATGAATGTTAATTTATTACCTCAAAAATTTGTTAAAAATCGTGCGATGGATCTCATTATTTTTATCACAATCTCAGTAGTCGTTTTTTTTACAATTGTTTTAGTTCTTGTTAATTTGCTTTTTCAGGTTCAAGCCAAACAATTAGAAGCGAAAGTCCAACAGGCAAAAATTGAAAAGGTTACCTTACAGCAAAAAGTTACCGAATTAGAAGCAACACAATCGAAAGACATACAAGATTTTTTACAAACATTCAAAGCAGATAAAAAGTTAATGGAACCAATTTTGAGTGAGTTTGAAAAAGTGGCAAAAGAGCTGCAATTAGTGATTTTAAATTACGATATTTTGTTAAGCGAAAAGAATGAGAATAATGAAAACCAAAATCTCATTGGCGCAGATGGCACGAAATTATTTCAGCCGATCACAATAAAAATTCAAGGTGATATGTTTGATAACAGCCCTCGATTTAAAGAAGAAATTGAAAAGATAAAATGGGTCTATGATGTCCACCCGATTAGTTTCACCAATAATGCAGATCAGATCGAAGCAGAGTATACAATACGATTAAAAAAAGAACAAATTCCATCCGTTCAACAAGAGGGGGAGAAGACAAGTGAATAGAGTTTTATTTACTAAAAAGCACATAACCTTTTCGCTAATCATCGGGTGTGTCATCTTATTATTTGTTGTCGGTTTTTGGTTATTTTTGATTTCGCCTAAAATGGTAAAGGTTGCGGAAGCAAAGAAAAGTTTGATCAGTTCACAGGCTGAAATCACCACGGTCAACCAGACGCTATCTGAATTGAAAAATTTACCACAGTTAATCGAATCAAATGGTGTGACCGAAAGTCCCATAATTTCTAATGGTATTGAATTAGCAGCATATTTTAAAGAGTTAAAAACATTTGACGAAGCGCTAAATGTTTCCATTCAAAATATTTTATTTGAAAATTCGCTGATTTTCCCAGAAAAAGAAGAAGCTGAGAAGCAGTTGCGGGAAGAACGAATTTCTTTTGATATACTGGGTGACTCAAGCAAGGACATCCTTTCTTTTATCAAGAAATTGGAAGAAAGTAAGCGATTTGTAAAAGTTCAGCAAGTGACCTATCGCTCAAGTGCCGCTTCAGACGGAACGGGAAGTTATGCTTATTCAGCGACGGTCATTGCACAAATGTATTATTTATCTCTGTATGAAACAGGTAAAGCAAATTAAAGCTAAAAGTGTGTGCAATGAAAAAAGGGAGGAGATCAGATGAAAAAAATGCTGGTAGTTTTGTGCCTACTTCTAGGCATAAGTAGTTTGAGTATGCTGGCTTTTGACTATTTAAATAGGGAGAAGGAGCTTGTTAAAGGGGCCTCAATCATTACACCAGGTAGTTTTCGTTTGAAGGTCGAAAATAAGTGGGATGCAACAAGCGAAAAAAATTATGCCGATTCAACTTGGGACGAAGTAGCAAATTTAAGTCAGGAAGGTTTTCGCTTGTTCCAATCCGAAAATGCTGGTTCAACGTGGGAAATGAAATCCACAAAATATGGCAAAAGAGTGAAAGTGTTAAATATTTATCCGGATCTAGCGCAATCTAATACGTTTCAATCATGGATGAATAGTTTAAATCTTTATGATGATGAGCGCAATAAACTAATTGATGTAACACCTGTTTCAAATAAAAATTTTAACGCTAACCCATTGAAATATCTGAAAGATAGTAACGGTCAATGGCAATATGATGTTTTGATGAGTGGCAGCTGGGATGCGAATTATCATGTGACAATGAAAGAAACTCCTGCAAAATATATTATGGAATTTATTGATTCAGGTCGAGGTGTTTTATTTGGCCATGATACTGTCACAGGTAATTTAGCAACAAATACTCATTATAAACAATTTGCAGCGCTTTTAGGCGTTACTTGGACAACACCAGGAAATCAAAAAAAATGGACTGGTTCAACAAAAATTCAATTAATAAACAATGGCTATTTAATGAAATACCCATTTGAAATAAAAGATAATGTTGTTTTGACCATTCCTTATGCGCATAATATTGAAGTTCAGCAAAAAAATATTGGGACGGTTTGGCTCGAGTTTATTCAGCCATCTGGAAACTGGCCCAATCAGATATATGATGCGGGAAACGAGCGAGGCGGCTGGTATTTAAAAACAAATAACAACATTGGAATGATCCAAACGGGCCATAGTAACGGCCAATCAACAATTGATGAGCGAAAAATAATTGCGAATACCTTGTATAACTTAGCCCAAGTGTCAACAGATGCCTATGCCGACGATTATTCGGTCACAGACGATCAAGCGCCAAACAAACCAACTGTGAAGCAACTTGAAGGAACTTTTGAAAATTTTGAAATTGAGTTGGATAGCGTCGATAAAGGGAAAAAATATCAATGGTATGTCGAAGCAAATACAAAAAATCAAGGTATGCTCACCTCAGATGTTGTGGAGGAAACAATTTCGAGTAGCGTTGCCGGCTATTTCTATAAACTGGATGAACAACCTAATTCTAATTTAAAAAGTGAAGTTGAAGGTTATAAAGATAGTTATGGGCGTATTCCTAAAGATAAATATAGCACTTATGTAGCTCCAATCGGAAGCACAGCAATTTCCTATGATACAAAAGCAAAAATTACGGGAATCAATGGTACAACGGATAGTAATAAATATTTGCATGTTGTTGCAGTTGATCGTGCGAATAACGTGAGTGAGATGACATCTATTCAACTGAAAAGTATTATGAGTGAATTTCAGGTGATTGAACAATATTCTGATGATTTTGGCAGATCGATCCAACCAAGTACAAGAGAACTAATCAAAAAAGAGCAAAACTATGCAAAGTCTTTTCCAGAAATTTCGGGATATAGTGCTTATGGATTTCAAATTGATAATGCGGAAATTAGTGAAGCAACGAGCACAACCCTTGTAAAAATTCCGTTTATGAAAGAAAATCATGTTGTCAATTATATTTATATGAAGCCAATTAAACTGCATTTGCAACAAGTGATTCTTAATAAAAAAGAAGGAATTTCAGTACCGAAGCAAGGAACTGCTCGAGCGTGGAATACAAGCGGACAAACAATTGATAACTTTGAAAATAAAGCAACCTTTGTTTTTTGTTCTGGGAGCGATGGTGATGGAGTCGGCTATACAGATGGATCTATTACGAAAAAATACAATTATAATTATTTACATCTTAAAAGTAGTGAACCCAGTTTTTATCAATACGTTGGTGCAATTGTAACTACGAGTAATACTGCGCATCATCCAGATAATCGCATTACGGATGAACCAATTCTTTCACTAGAGAGTGGTTCTGAGTATTGGATTACCTTTTATTTAGAGCCGAAAATTGACACAATAGTTTCACTAAATGTGGTAAATGGTTCTTTAATTGTTTATTATGCCAATATTAATGGGTTTACTGTTAAAATTGATGGTGACAAATACCAAGATTTTACCGTAGCAAATAAAAAATCAACAGAATCAAAAGTAATTGATATTCCGATTAACGAAATTAGAAATAAAGTATCGATTGAATATCATGATGAAAATGGCCAGCTTAAAACAATTTATTGGAACGATAATTGGGATTTTGTCAACTAAAAAATAACTGAAACAGCTAAACATGGTATTTATTTAACCGTAGCCTAGAAGATCAAATTATTCTTCTGGGCTATTGTGTACTTTACTACCTGTTTACTTAACAGAGTTGAATGAAAGTAAATCACGCGCTAAACACGAACGTTTTTGCTATTACTGATCTTAATGTTAGCGAAAAGCTTCAAAAAAAGAATGTAGTAGAATAAATTCTTTTTTTTTATTGGATTTTACAGTTTTATTTTTTAAAATCAGCTAGCAAAGTAGTTGCTATCTGTAAATGTTTCCACTATAATTATTAATTGGGTTTACGTTTGTTTGGGTAAGCTACAATTTTATGAGGGGAAAAATGTGGAAAATGAAAAACTTGAAAAAAGTTGCATTAATTAGTTTAGGGTTGCTGTTAACTGTTGGTTTAGCTGCATGTGGTGGAAAAAAAGACAGCGAGAAAAGCAGTAGTTATACACCAAAAGAATTAACTGTTCAATTTGTTCCTTCCCAATCTGCAGAAACACTTGAAGCAAAGGCAAAACCGCTTGAAAAGCTTTTAAGCAAAGAGCTTGGTATTCCCGTAAAAGTAAGTGTATCAACAGATTACAATACAATTGTAGAAGCGTTGGCTTCAAAACAAGTAGATGTTGGTTTCTTGCCACCTAATGCCTATGTATTAGCGCATGAACAAGCGGATGCAAAAGTATTACTACAAGCACAACGGTTTGGTATTAAACAACCAGGCGGTAAAAATACAGATGAACTTGTCGATTCCTATCGTTCGATGATTGTGGTTAAGACAGGTAGTGGCATCAAAGATATTGAAGATTTAAAAGGAAAAAAAGTTGCAACGCAGGATGTAACTTCTTCGGCTGGCTATGTTTGGCCAGTGGCTGAATTAAAGAAAAAGGGAATAGATGTAACAACGGATATGACAACTGTTCAAGTAAAAGGGCATGACCAAGCAATTTTGTCTGTTTTAAATGGCGATGTTGATGCAGCTTTTGTTTTTGAAGATGCACGTAATACAGTCGCAAAAGACACCCCGGATATTTTTGAAAAAGTAGAACCTATTTACTTCACTCAACCAATTCCAAATGATACCATTACTGTTCGGTCTGACATGAGTAAAAAATGGGATACGAAGATCCAAAATGCGTTTATCAAAATTGGAAAATCGAAAAAGGGTCATGAAATCATTTCATCCATCTATTCTCACGAAGGCTATGTGAAAGCAAAGGATAGCAACTTTGACATTGTTCGAGAATATGCAAAAGAAGTAGGACAATAAGTTTCTTGATATTATGTTCTTACCTTGGAGGAATGTCTTTGATCGTCAAAGACATTCCTTTTATTTTATCTATTTAAAATATATTAGCAGAAAGCAGGGAATTCTAGTGAGTCCTAGTACAAACTCTATTATCTCGTTTAAAAATGTCAATAAAGTTTATCCAAACGGGGTTCAAGGTTTAAAAGATCTGAATATCGATATTCAAAAAGGCGAATTTGTCATTGTCGTAGGTCTATCTGGCGCAGGTAAGAGTACAATGCTACGTTCCATTAATCGGCTTCACGAAATTTCAAGTGGAGATATTTTAATTGATGGCAAATCGATTACTTCTGCAAAAGGAAAGGCATTACGA
>JAATGB010000171.1 GCA_015654945.1 Lactobacillales bacterium
AACAAAACCGATCTGACTACGATAATCCGCCAAATGAATGTCTTTTACATTGATATCATCAAACTGAATTGCACCACTAGTAGGAAGATAAAATCTTTCTAACAAACTGAAAATAGTGGATTTACCTCCGCCAGATGGTCCAGCAAACGCAATAATTTCATTTGGGTTGGCCTCAAAAGATACATCTGTTAAGATAGGTTCGTCTTTTTCATATGAAAAATCAAGATGTGAAACTTTCAATTTTTTACCTGTTAAGTCAATTTTTCTACCACTTTCAAGATTTTCTGTTTCTTCATCCAACAACTCTTGGATTCGTTTCGTCGAACCCGCTGCTTTGGCCATCTCTGAAAATAGCGTCGCAATACTTGGCATTGCCCCAATTAGATTAAAGAGATACATTAAGAAACTCATTAACGTGCCAATTGCCATTGTCCCCACAGCGATTCGATGCATACCATACGCGAGCAAACCAAAAACCATGCTCATAAAAACCATCATAATAAAGGGTTGCATAAGTGCATCAAAAACGGCTTCTTTCTTGCCAACGCTAAACAGTTGATCAATTTCTTTGCCCGCACGTGTTTGTGCTTGCTTTTCAGCATTTGATGTTTTTACTAAACGAATTTCACTTAGCGTTTCACTTACCACTCCATTAAACTGGGCGAGTGAGTCTTGTCGCCGGTGACCAATTTTTGCTCCAAATGACATAATAGGAAACATAACCAGCATCACAATAGGAACCACAATCAGCATGGCCAGAGACATGCGCCAATCCATCCGAATCATCATATAGACAGAACCTAGAACTAAAATAACATTGGCTAATGTTTGTGGAATAGTTGCGGCAAGTAACTGTTTTACCTGCGTCGTATCGTTTACTAAGCGACTTGAAATTTCGCCTGCTTTTTCTGTATCAAAATATTTTACTTTTAGTGTTGTCAATTTTAACCATAAGCGTTTGCGCAAGTTTTGGATCACATTTTCCCCAAAAACACCGAGGATTGTTCCTCCGGTTGCAGACACGATTGCAGATACGATAAAAAGTAATACAACTTTTATCAGGAGCGAATAGTCGATTCCCTTGGAAAAATTATTTACAAGTGAGGAAGCCAGCTTCGGCACATAGATTTGAACACTTGATGAAATGATTAAGAGTAGCGAACCAATTGCCAGTAAATAATATTTTGGTTTTGTCGTTGTAATTAATTTTGTAAATTGGCTCAGAGAAAATTTTGTTCCATCTTTCCGAACACTAGCTGTAGCTGATCTTTCTCCACTCATTTTTTGTGCCCCCTTTTAAAAAAATGACGTTCTCGATCAATTCCACCATGAAAGCTCTCTTCAAACCCGCCAAATCTTCTTGGACCACCAAGCTCACCAAAGCGACTATTTTCTAACATTTGTTCCCTAGCGCGACTAAAATGAGCGGACATTTGACTAAATTGTTTCCATCGTTTATCATCCGCAAAAATTTCATTCAAATTTTCTTGGAACACGTCACTTGAAATCGTATCGAGTAATTTCTCTAAGTATTCATCTAGATTTTCAAGCTCTTCTTCGTTAAAATCTTTGAACAGCTCCTCTTTAAGATTGATAGAAATCTTACCACGATCCTCGAGACTCATTTTACCTTTATCGGTCAATTTGACGAAAGCAACGCGCGCATCTGCTTCTGATTTGACACGTTCCGCCATTCCAGCAGATTCGAGCTTTTTGATAATTTGTGTCACACTCGATGGTTTAATGTCTAAGAATTCAGAAATACTACCTGCTGTAACATTTTCCTTTGTCCGCAATAACTGTAGCGTTTCAAAGGCATTATCCGTTTTTTCTTCTATTTGATTGGCAAAAATCAAAAATGGTTGCTGACTAATTCTAGTTAATTTAGCGAGTATATTGTTTGTATCCATTTTACGGTCTCCTTCTATTTATTTAGTTTTTACTTTTGCTAACTAAATAAATATAAAACTTTTTAGTTTGTTTGTCAACATATAAACTAAATAAATAAAAATAATTAATTACGCAAGGCAGCCACATAAAAAGTTTGAGGCATAATTCAAATTAATTACCCCTCAAACGCGTAAAATATGAATCAATAAGGTATAACGGACGTCACTTATTTGGATCACATCAACCCATTAGCACATTCGGATATAAATCCAAAAGCTCCACTTTATCTGTTGTTTTAACGATAGGTGTTTCTTTTTTGGGTTGCTCTTGTGTTTGGCCCTCATCTTTTAGCAGATCA
>JAATGB010000172.1 GCA_015654945.1 Lactobacillales bacterium
AATTATCTCAGGCAAAATTTGGATACAGAAGACTTGGTATTTGAACAGCAAAAGCTAGATGCCGTTGTCAAAGCAGTTGTAAAAAAATATGCAGTCTTTTTTTCGCAAAAGGATCTACAATTAAAGCTAGGCAATTTGGATGAAAGAGTTGTGACAGATAAGAAATGGTTGATTTTTATTCTGGAACAAGTGATTTTTAATGCAGTAAAATATACAAAAAATGGCAAAATTACGATTGAAGCAAGCGAAAATGAACTCACAATAACAGACACTGGAATTGGGATTCGGCAAGAAGATTTGCCGCGTATTTTCGACAAAGGATACACCGGCTATAACGGACGAGAACAACAACGAGCAAGTGGCTTAGGTTTGTATTTGAGTAAGATTGTTGCCGAGAAAATCGGCTGTCAGTTAGCGATTACTTCACAAATAAACTATGGGACAAAAGTGACTATCCTTTTTCCAGAAAAACATCACTTCTGCAAATAAACGCAAACTTTCAAAACTGTAAGTTTGCGTTTGTTTTTGTAAGTAGCGTTCGTTTGAGCGGACACGTATGCTGAAAGTAAGGAATAGAGGAGGAATGACAATGAATGAATTATTACGTGTGAAGGAAGTCAGAAAAGTCTATCAAAGCCAGCTGAAAGGAACGGCAGTTGAAGCGTTACGTGCGATTAATTTTGTCGTAGAGCATGGAGAATATGTTGCGATTATGGGAGAATCTGGCTCAGGAAAGAGTACATTATTAAATCTGCTTGCAACCTTAGATAAACCAACTTCTGGGAGCCTTTTGCTGGAAGATAGTAATTTAAATGCCATTAAAGAAAAAGATGCTGCGGCATTTCGTCGAGATCACCTCGGCTTTGTTTTTCAAGATTTTAATTTACTTGATACTTTTTCGGTGAAAGATAATATTCTTTTGCCTTTAGTTTTATCAAGAATGCCTCTGCAAGAAATGGAAAAGAGATTGGCAAAAATTGTCAAAGATTTAGGAATTGAGAAATTAGTGGATCACTATCCGTATGAATTATCTGGTGGTCAAAAACAGCGTGTTGCGGTTGCGCGTGCAGTTATTACTAGACCGAAATTGTTGCTTGCGGATGAACCGACTGGCGCTTTGGATTCGAAAACCTCTGACCAACTATTGAAGGTTTTTCAGCAATTTAATCAGAGTGGACAGACGATTGTCATGGTTACTCATAGTAATATTGTCGCTAGTCATGCAAATCGGGTATTGTTTATCAAGGATGGACAAGTTTTCCACCAACTATATCGTGGCGATAAAAATAATCAAGCATTCTTGGAAACAATTACAGCAACCATGACAGCTTTGTTGGCAAAGGAGGAGTAGCGGATGTTTTATAATAAACTAGCCTTGCATAATTTACGCAAAAACCACCGAGCCTATCTGCCCTTTTTGCTTTCCATGTTGTTTTTGGTTGCCGTTAACACCATGACGCAGGTGATTGTTACGAACGAAGGGATGAAAGCTTTACATGACAGTGCAAGCGCCATCGGAATGTTTAAATTTGGAAATATTATTATTGTGTTTTTTAGTGTTATTTTTTCGTTGTATACCAATAGTTTTTTATTAAAGCAACGGAAGAAAGAATTTGGACTTTATAATGTTCTTGGTTTAGGAAAAAGAGAAATTTATCAGCTAATGTTTTGGGAAAATACGTTGAGTTTTCTGTTGGTTTTAAGCGCAGGCATTGTTACCGGACTTATCTTGGCAAAACTTGGGTTTTTAGTGTTGAAAAAATTAATGGGCGCTGTAACGGCTTTTACATTTTCTTTTTCCGTTTCTAGTTTGTTCACTGTTTTGCTCCTCTTTTTCTTGATTTTTCTGTTTATTTTTTTAGTGAATTGTTTTCAAATAAAAAGGATGAATCCGATTGAACTTTTATTGGGAAATAAAAAAGGTGAAAAAGAACCAAAAGCCAAGTGGTTTGCCACGTTTATTGGTCTAATATGCTTAGGTCTTGGGTATTATTTTGCTTTAACCATTCAATCACCGATTGCGGCAATTGGTATGTTTTTTGTTGCGGTCATTCTGGTGATTATTGGCACATATTGTTTGTTTACCTCAGGCAGCATTACGTTATTAAAAATTCTTAAAAAAAATAAAAAATATTATTATCAAGCCAATCACTTTATCACAATTTCAAATATGATTTATCGGATGAAACAAAATGCAGTTGGTTTGGCAAGTATTTGTATTTTGGCAACAATGGTTTTGGTTACAATAACGACCACGGCGAGTTTGTACATTGGCAAAGAAGACTCATTGAAGAATCGTTATACGCATGATATTAGCTTAACGATCAATGAAGATCCGGCACTGTATAAAAAAATTGTCGCTGAAACTGCTGATCAGGCTGGCATTAAGCTGAAAGAAATGCCAGAAGTTCTTTCGAGTCAACCCTTATTATTTTTTAATAACAAGGAAAATTATCAAGTAATAAACAATAATAAAAATGCAACAGCAAAGGCTGCGAAAAACGCAATGATTCAGCTTTTTAGTTTAGCGGAATATACGAAATTATCAGGTAATTCAACGAGCTTGGCAGCCAATGAAGTGCTCGTCTTTCCAGTAAATGGCACAATTAAAGGAAAAACGCTTATTTTAAACAGTGATCGCTATGTGATTAAAAAGACAGTGAAAAAATTTGGTGATTTTACAGCACAAGACGGTTTAACAGATAATTTTCTAGTCGTAATGAAAGATTGGCAAAGTATTAATTCGCTATTAGATAAATGGTATGATGGAACTGGCTATGAATTTTACAAAGCAAAAAGTTATCAGCTAGATTTTGATTTTTCAGATAGCAGCAAGCAAATGCGCTTAGATTTTGTTGCGGCAGTAAAGACGAAGTTAGCGCAGCAATTTTCGGATGAAAACTATAATGTTGATTCAAAAGATGAGTTTGAGGAGAGTAACAACACCTTAACTGGAGGTTTCTTATTCCTAGGCATTATTTTTGGGCTTATCTTTATCGTAGCAACCTCTTTGATTATTTACTATAAGCAAATTTCTGAAGGAATAGATGATCAAGCCCGTTTTGAAATTTTGCAAAAAGTCGGCATGAGCCATATAGCGGTCAAAAAAGTGATTCATAGCCAAGTGCTATTTGTGTTTCTTTTCCCATTAGCAGTCGCCATTCTTCATTTGGCTGTTGCGTTTAGCATGATTCGTAAGCTTTTATTATTATTTGGTTTGCTAAATTGGCAATTGTTCTTGGTGACGACGATTATTGTAGTCTTGATTTTTTCGCTACTTTATTTAATTGTGTACCAATTGACAGCACGTAGCTACTATCAAATTGTTGAAAGAAAAAATTAGAAATAAGGAAAATGAAGTTGTTAATGAGAATGAAATAGAAACTTTGTCGTGTCCTCGAAAAGGCTAATTTTTGTGGGCACGACATTTTTTGAGCAACTAATGCTTCTTTTTTGTTTTAATGTAAAGATTTAAAATGAATAAAAGGAGCAAACTGTTTATCCAATCAAATAATGGTACATATCACCAGATTGAATAAAGTGACACGGGATTTGATCTGTCCCAATTGCCTTTGGAAGATAGGTTATCATGTACTTCATTCCTGGTTCTTCTAGGTTAAAATGACCAAACGTTAGCATTGTTTTGCTTTTTGTTAACATGTTCGTATCTCGAATGTATTCGCTTAACGTAAAGTCAACGATTTCCATTGCTAGAACTAGATCACTATTTTCTTGCTCAATATAAGAAATTTCCGCTCTAGCAGCACCAAGAACATGATAAGGGATGACAATTTTTTTTACTAAGGTGGTTGTGTCGCCATAGATACGTGCGCCTGCAAAATGGCATTTAGCCATTATAGTTTGAGCAAGGGCTGCGACGGATGTTTCTGGGATTTCAATTGTCGCTAAAACAGGTCCATTCGTGAAATGAAATTTTTCCCAACCTAATTCTTGAAACAAGCCGTAAAAAATACCATCGACGTAAGTTCCGTTTTCTAAAGGAATTCCTGAATGAACAAAATCATGATTCCTCCAGACCACAATGCCTGTATCATCAAGCAATTTCTTTTTTTCAAGAAATGTTTTATTTTCAGATGCTTCTAACCAGTCGGTATAGTCCCCTCGATTCCAAAATAAAGCTTCATGGGAAATAATCAGATTCGCTCCTTTTTCATAAGCTTCTTTTATGACATCGACGGACGCCCATGTAGAGGTTACAATACCGGTACATTCTTTCGTACTATCACCATAGAGAACTTTATCCTTGGAAGTAAGGGGATCAAATCCTCCTTTATGATAGTTTTGGATGCGATTAATAACATTTGCAATATCCATCTAATTGCCACTCCTTTTTATAAAATTGCTATTCGTCTTCTTTGTTTTCGTGCTGTTTGTAGGTAAGCTGTTGCATTTGATTTTTCGCTTGCTCAATAAGCTCATCAAGCAGATTAGTTGAAAGTTTTTCGTTTTCAGCAAGAATGACAGATAAAATTAAAGGCATGCTGACACCACTGATCATATAGATATTTTCATTTTTTAAATACGGGTAAAATTTTTGGGTCACACTCCCAGAAGCAATATCTGTAAAAATAACGAGCTCATCTTCGTCACTTAGACGGGTGTAGTGTTCAATTGTTTCATTGGATAGTTCATTACTGTCTACATAAGCGCATAATGTCTGGATATTATGTTCACCTACGAAGAAATGTAACGTATCTACTAATCCTTCTGCCATTTTTCTATGGGTCGCAATTAAATATTTTCTCATATACCATTCACCATCTTACTTAAATTCATTTAGACGCTTAAAATTCCTAAAAATGATCCGATTAAAGCGAAAATAATGAGGATCAAAATAATTCTTGTCATTTTTATTTTCTTTTTACCCATTAAATAATACAAAATCCCTACAAGTAAAACAGGCAATAACGAAGGAAGAATGCTGTCTAAGGTTGATTGTAGATTGAGTTTCACTTCTCCGTTTTTATAAACAATGCCGGTTGAAAGTTTAATTGTGCTGGAAAGAATCGCCCCAACTACGGTTAAGCCTAAAACAGAAACCGCATCAGTGAAAGCATTTAATTGAGCGCCCATTTGGGTTACTAGTTTTGATCCTTGTCGGTAGCCAAACCACATTAATTTGGGTCGGATAAATAAAGAGATACCGTAAAAAGCAAGCCAGATCAATGAACCAAGAACACTGCCATTTTGAGCCATTGAAGCAGCAATCGCACCAAATATAGTCGGAAACATTGCCCAGATAATAGTATCCCCAATTCCTGCTAAGGGTCCCATCAGCCCAACTTTTAAATCTTGTACTGCATCTAAACTCTCAATACCGCCTTCATCTTCAACCGCCAGGGCAGTTCCTAGAACAAGATTTGCTATCCATGGATGTGTATTAAAATAACGACTATGATTTTTAACTGCTTTTAGTAAATCCTCTTCATCTGGATACATCTTCTTTAACAAAGGAAACAAAGCAAAGACGACACTTGGGGCTAATTGTGTTTCATAATTAAAAGTTGAAATACCGATAAACCATCGCTTTCCTGCTCTATCTAAATCTTTTTTTGTTAAAACGGGTTGTTTACTCATCTTCCATGTCAACTCCATTCGTTTCTCCGGCAGATTGGGTCTTTCCACCTTGAATATTTCGTTTATAGAATTCAAAAGCTAAAGCTAAACCAATTAAAGCAACTCCTAATATTGGGAGCGATAAATAGGCAGCGAGTACAAAGCCAATTAATAAATAGGACCATAATTTTTTGACGGGCATGTACAATAGAAGCATTGTAATCCCAACAGCTGGAAGCATTCCACCTGCAATTTGCAAGCCATTGGTAAACCAAACCGGTAGGAAATCCAATATTTTTTTAACAATGTCAATGCCTAGTGTGATGGATAAAAATACTGGAATCGCAGCCGTAAGTCCAGCTGTAACGGTTGAGACTAAAGAGATATTCAGCATTTTCGTAAACTCTTTTTTTTCTGCGTAAGCTAAGGCTTTTCGATTGATGAAACCATTAAAAATTTTCCAGATAACATCAAATTGAACACCTAACATACCAACTGGCAGCCCCAGTGCTAGCCCTGTTGCAATGCCTTGTCCTGTAACAACAGAGATCGTGGTTGTAATAATGGCAGCTACAGGATAATCAGGCATGGAAGAACCACCTACCGCAACGACGCCTAATGACATAAGCTGTAAAGTAGCCCCGACTTCCAAACCTGTTTTTACATCCCCTAAAATTAAACCTGCTAAGAATCCATAAATAACGGTATTGAATGCCGTTATCTGCGTTGTACTCCATTCAAGGACCTTGCAATAGGCAAGTAACGTTAACAATGTAATTTGAATGATACTAAGATCCATTTTGAGCCCCTCCTTTTAGTTTAAATGAGCGTTGCCAGATCAATATCTTTGTCAGATGGAACAAATTTCGCAAAGATGCGACTACCAGTTTTTAAGATTTCTTTATAAACATCAAATTGATCTTCTAGAATATATGCGCGTTTGGAGACTTTAAGCGCGGTGTTTTCTTCGGGAACCACGGTGCCGCCCAAAATAATTTCGGGAATTTGAATATTTTGCTTTAATAATTGCAAATAGATCTCAGGTGTTTTGGAGACAATAAATACTTTTTGAGCATCATACTTTCCTGCTTTGAAATTCGTCAATGCCGTTTTTTTAGAAATAATTGAGATTGCCATGCCGCTAGGTCGTCCTAATTTCATACTTTCTTTTAGCACGGGATCTTCTGCAACGGTATCATCAATCACCATGACTCTACTTGCACCTGATTGGGGTGCCCACTGCGTTGCGACAATGCCATGTAATAAACGATTGTCAATTCTTGCTCCGACGACTGTCATCTTCATTCCTCCTAGAAACATTTACTTTTTACATCATACTATAAGCAAATTTTGTGCCACTTTTATAAGCTCTTGATTAAGTAAGGGTTTTCATCGTTGGGTAGACACTATTTTAAAAAAATGGACACTACGTGTATAATAAAAAAATAAAAGGAGGGTAGCGAAATGGATGAAGAAATAAAACGATTAGTAAAGGCGCTAACAAATGATTTTTGTACAGATGCAAATGCGGATTACATTGCAAATCAATTAAATATTAGCAGAAATCGAGCATCGAGTATTTTGAACAATTTAGTCAAGGAAAAAAAAGTAATAAAAATAAACTCACGACCCGTTCTTTTTTTTGATAAGACAAGTATTGAAAGAAACTATAAATGCAACTTGCCAAAAGAAACCTTTAAAACAATGGCTGAATTAAAGGAATACTTAGATCAGGATGCGTTAGAAGAAATTATTGGGTATGATGGGAGTCTTGAAAATATACTCTTTCAGTCCAAAGCAGCAGTTTCCTATTCGGATCATGGGTTACCAATTATGTTTGTTGGAGAATCTGGCACAGGGAAAACCTTTATTGCGGAAAAAATGGTTAAATATACACGACAAAACAGGATCATTCAAGCTTCAGCGCCATTTATTCATATTAATTGTAGTGAATATTCAAACAATCCAGATCTATTTTTAGCGAATTTATTTGGTTCTGTTAAAGGCGCGTACACAGGCGCTTATAAAGATAGTAAAGGGATTATAGAGGAAGCGGATCAAGGGTATTTGTTTCTTGATGAAGTCCATGCGTTAAATAGGTCGTGTCAGGAAAAATTATTTCAATTTATGGATCAAGGAAACTATCATCGCGTTGGGGACAATGAAACTTGGCTACATGCAGATGTTCGCTTGCTTTTTGCGACGACGGAGTATCCGAGCACAAAATTTTTAACGACTTTTTTGAGAAGAATTCCGGTTATTTTAAGGGTGCCATCTTTAAGTGAACGATCGAAGCTTGAGAAGATTCAGGTGATTACTTTTTTAATGACCGAAGAAGAAAGGAAGCTAAGCAAGGAAATTACCCTCAGTGAGAATGCCCTAGAGTATCTGCTAACTGCGGAATTTAGAGGGAATATTGGCGAATTAAAAAATGTTTTTCAATTAGCGATTGCGAATCAATCTTTTCTGACGAAGAGAAAGACAATCCGACTTTCACTAAATAGCGTTTCTTCTGAAAGAAACCGTATGGATTTAAAGCAAGAACAGATTTTTTTGACAGTGAGCGAATTAAAAAATATCGTGATTAATTATGAGAATAATACCGAAATTATCAGTGAGATTCTGACGATACTTGCTACGGATTATACAATAGAAGGCGGGAGCCATTACGCGCAATGGCTAAAAAAATTATGGGAAACACTGACGCACTTACATTTTAAAAATGACCAATTTCCTTCTGAGGACCAACTTATTTTAGAAACAGCGTTAAAAAATATATTTTATACAATTGAGTCAAGCAATTTACATGGTTACTTTACCTTTTCAAAAAGAATGACTGATTTTAAAACGCTTACAGATAGCTTGTATCTATTTTGTAGTGATTCGAATTATAAATTGTTTCAGGAATTAGAAGAGGCTGCTTACTCTGCGGCGAGTAGTTTAAACAATATACTGAAAAAAGAAGCCAAGATCGTTGATTATGTATATGAACAATTTAGTAAGCTGCTCCCACTTAAAAATGTGCGTATATACCAACTAATTTTGTTTAGTTTTATTGATTATTATTCAATTAGCAGTACCCCGAATACACATACCGGAATTATTATGGCTCACGGAAGTCGGGTTGCTACAGAAATAGCGAACGCCGTTAATACAATGTTAAATAGTTTTATTTTTGAAGGAATTGATTTACCTCTAGAGGCGAATGCAAAAGAAGCAATGCTCATTTTAAAGGATAAAATAAAGGAGAATCAACATGCGAAAAAAATTGCGATTTTAACTGACATGGGTAGCTTGACAAAAATTGCAAGCGAAGAAACGGCACAGCAAACTGATTTTATCATTGTGAATAGTGTTAATCCACCCTTAGCACTCACCATTGGTAACGATTTACTGCAAGACGCGTCTTTAAAAATCATGGAAGCGAATATTCTCGAATATACAAAAAATTTTTCCATTGATATTCGTGAAAAAAATGTCAAAAAAAATGCGATTATCTGCTCTTGTGCTTCTGGAAAGGATACAGATAGTAAAATTTCTGCGATTTTAAAACAAGCCTTTACAGATGAAAATAAAATGAAAATTATTTCTATTCCATACAATGATCTATTCACCAAACGAAATTTGGAAAAAATAAGGGAAGAATTCGCTATAAAGTTTATCATTGGAACATTAGACCCAGATATTGATAAAATTCCTTTTGTTTCGGTAGGGGATCTAATCGCAAATAATGCGAATGAGCTGTTTCAGTATCTACTAAAGGATGTGTATGGAAGGGAAGAAATTGCTGAAATGACGAAAAAATTATTGAATGAATTTACACTCACCAATTTAGTCAATGAACTAACGATATTAAATCCTAGTAAATTGTTAAAACTTGTGACTTCCGCTATTGATGATCTCCAAATGAAATTAGGTTTTTCCATTCCTATTAATACATGCTTTGGTCTTTATATCCATACCTGCTGCATGATTGAACGGATAATACGGATCGAAGAGGAAAACATAAATGACCGTTCCATTTCTTTAAATTTAGAAGAAGAATTCAAGCGAAAGTTCAAGCAATCCTTTGATTCAATTGAAGAATTTTATTCTGTGACTATTTCAGATGAAGAGATTTTCTATATAAAAAACTACATATACGCAGAGTAAGAATGAGAGCCGCCAGTTCATGCTGGAGGCTCTTATTCTATTAAGTGAAAAAAATCACAAAAACTATTTACAAACGAAAAAGTTTATTGTATGATAATCATGTGAAAAGTTTAACAAAGAAATTTTAGGAGGATTATATAATGGCAAAAGCAATTGCAGAAAAGAAAGTAAAGACAGATGGTGTGCAGGAGACAATTGATATTCTAGCCACAAATGCAGAGCAGGCATTAAAAGAAATGGCGAGTTTTGACCAAGCGAAAGTCGATCATATTGTTCATCAAATGGCAATGGCAGCATTAGATCAACATATGCCGCTCGCAAAACTTGCAGTCGAAGAAACAGGTCGCGGAATTTATGAAGATAAATGTATTAAGAACATGTATGCTTCTGAATATATTTGGAATAATATCAAACATGATAAAACAGTCGGTGTGATTAACGAGGATGACCAAACAGGCTTAATTGAAATTGCTGATCCAGTCGGAACCGTTTGTGGGATTGTCCCTACCACCAATCCTACATCAACAACGATTTTTAAAGCCATGATTTCGCTAAAAACAAGAAATCCAATCGTATTTTCGTTCCATCCAAGTGCACAAAAATGTTCTGTAGCAGCTGCTAAAGTCGTTCGTGAAGCGGCGATCAAAGCAGGGGCACCTGAAAACTGTATTCAATGGATTGAAAAACCATCTTTAGATGCGACCAACGCCTTGATGAATCACCCGAAAGTTGCAATTGTCCTCGCGACAGGCGGCTCAGCAATGGTGAAGGCAGCGTACTCAACAGGTAAACCAGCATTAGGAGTCGGACCAGGAAATACACCTGCTTATATCGAAAAAACAGCGAAAATCAAACGTGCAGTTAATGATTTGATTGTTTCGAAATCATTTGATAATGGAATGATTTGTGCTTCTGAGCAAGCAGTAATCGTGGATCAAGAAGTATATGCTGCAGTTAAGGCAGAATTTGAAGCGCATCAAGTTTATTTTGTCAAAGCCAATGAACTGCAAAAATTAGAAGCTGTGGTGATGAATGAAGGAAAATATGCGGTCAATCCAGCAATCGTTGGGCACTCTGCTTATGAAATCGCAAAATTAGCTGGAATCAAAGTCCCAGAGGGAACAAAAATTTTAGTAGCTGAATTAGAAGGTGCGGGCGCTGATTACCCGTTATCTCGTGAGAAATTATCACCTGTGCTCGCGATGATGAAAGCCAAAAATACAGAACATGCTTTAGAATTGTGTGAAACGATGCTTGAATTAGGTGGCTTAGGACATACAGCCGTGATTCATTCAGAAGATGAAGACTTACAATTGCAATTTGGTTTACGCATGAAAGCGTGCCGGATTCTTGTGAACACACCAGCAGCAGAAGGCGGAATCGGAAATATCTACAATGAAATGATTCCGTCACTTACGTTAGGCTGTGGTTCATATGGTAAAAACTCTGTTTCGAAGAATGTTTCTGCTATTAACTTAATTAATGTAAAAACGGTAGCAAAAAGGAGAAATAATATGCAATGGTTTAAACTTCCACCAAAAATCTTCTTTGAAAAGAACTCCTTACAGTATCTGCAAAAAATGGAAAACGTTGAACGAGTATTCTTAGTTTGTGATCCAGGAATGGTTCAATTTGGTTATGCAGATAAAGTAACGGCTGAATTACGTAAACGGAAAAATGACGTGAAGATTGAAATTTTCTCCAATGTGGAACCCAATCCTTCAACAAATACTGTTTATGCAGGAACAAAAATGATGGTTGATTTCGAACCAGATACAGTTATCGCTCTGGGTGGTGGTTCTGCAATGGATGCGGCTAAGGGCATGTGGATGTTTTTTGAACACCCAGATACTGAATTCTTTGGCGCAAAACAAAAATTCTTGGATATCCGCAAACGGACGTATAAGATTGCCAAAGCACAAAAGACACAATTTGTTTGTATCCCTACAACGTCAGGAACAGGTTCGGAGGTCACGCCATTTGCAGTTATTACAGATAGTGATACGCATGTGAAATATCCATTAGCAGACTATGCGTTAACACCAGATGTAGCGATTGTGGATCCACAATTTGTTTTATCGGTACCAAAATCTGTAACTGCTGATACTGGAATGGATGTCCTGACTCATGCAATTGAATCCTATGTTTCTGTAATGGCTTCTGATTATACCCGCGGTCTAAGCTTGCAAGCAATCAAATTAGTTTTTGAATATCTAGAAGATTCAGTAAACACACCAACCTTAGAAAATCGTGAAAAAATGCATAATGCTTCGACGATGGCTGGGATGGCTTTTGCCAACGCCTTTCTGGGAATCAGCCATTCCATTGCACATAAAATCGGTGGAGAATATGGGATCCCTCATGGCCGTACAAACGCAATCTTGTTGCCACATGTTATTAGCTACAATGCAAAAGATCCATCAAAACATGCGATGTTCCCTAAATATGATTTCTTCCGTGCGGATACTGATTACGCCGATATCGCGAAGCTATTAGGCTTGAAAGGTGAAACAACAGCAGAGCTTGTGGCAGCTTTAGTCAACGAAGTATTAGAGCTAGGTAAAAAAGTCGGCATTCAAATGAATCTGAAAGATCAAGGCGTCACACAAAAAACTTTGGACGATACAGTCGATCATATGGCGGAATTAGCGTATGAAGATCAATGTACAACGGCTAATCCAAAGGAACCGCTAATTAGTGAATTAAAACAAATTATTCTTGACGCGTATCAAGGAAACTAGTCAAAAAAACGAATAGACAATTCGCAATAAACCAAGACAGGTGTTCATCATTTTGATGGGTAGCTGTCTTATTTTTTATCCCAAAATAAGCAGTGTTTGTGCGAATATGTGCTAGCTTGTTACGTAAACGAATAGAAAGAAGCAATGATTTTATTTGCGATGAACCAAGGTTAGTATTTTTTAGTAAAGCTATTTTTATTTTTGTCCAAAAGTATTGGACAAAATCGTATTTTCCTTTTCTTGTACCAATAGTAGTGAGCGTTTACAATATAGATGACAATGAAAGTTTGTCTGAGAATAGATCTGCGCAGATTGTATCTCTCGTCGTTTTTCTTAACTATGTTTAGAGGAGGAAAAATAGTGGAACGAACACAAAGCAATGTAAAAGTGAAAGTGCAGCAATTTGGTAGCTTTCTTAGTGGAATGATTATGCCCAATATTGGAGCATTTATTGCGTGGGGGATTTTGACAGCGCTTTTTATACCGACAGGCTGGTTTCCAAATGAACATCTGAACCAAATTACAGGGCCAACGATTACTTATTTATTGCCAATCTTAATTGGTTTTACGGGCGGTCGCTTAGTTTATGGAATTCGCGGCGGTGTCGTGGGTGCGATGGTTACTATGGGAGTGATTGCAGCAACAGATATTCCGATGTTTTTAGGTGCGATGATCGTTGGACCGACAGGGGCTTATTGTATTAAAAAATTTGACATATTTATAGAAGGAAAAATCAAACCTGGTTTTGAAATGCTCGTAAATAATTTTTCTGCTGGTATTTTAGCTTCCTTTTTATCTGTGATCGCTTTTTTACTTGTCGGACCTGCAGTTGAAACCTTAAATAAAGTTTTAGCATCTGGCGTTTCTTTTTTAGTGGATCATTCGTTATTACCCTTAGCCAGCATTATTATTGAACCTGCGAAGGTATTGTTTTTGAATAATGCAATCAATCATGGAGTGATTAGTCCGATTGCGATTGAGCAGGCAGCGAAAACTGGACGATCCGTGCTGTTCTTATTAGAAGCGAATCCAGGACCTGGCTTGGGCATCTTGCTTGCTTTTACAATTTTAGGGCATGGAAGTGCGAAACAAACAGCACCAGGCGCAATTATTATCCATTTTCTAGGAGGGATTCATGAAATCTATTTCCCTTATATTTTGATGAAGCCTGCGTTGATAATAGCGGCAATTGGCGGTGGTATGACTGGAGTAATGACGTTATCTCTTTTTAATGTTGGGTTAGTCGCACCGGCTTCACCGGGTAGTATATTTGCTATTTTGGCAATGACGCCAAGAAATAGTTATATAGGTGTACTGGCGGGTATTCTTGCGGCAACGATCGTTTCATTTGCAATTTCAGCTTTAATCCTTAAAACTGCAAAAGAAAGCGAAACCGATTTAGAGACAGCTTCTGCAAAAATGAGCTCTTTAAAAGGAAAAGCAAGAACACCAAGAACCGCAAGTGCAAATTCTTCAGTAGCTATTCAATTAGATGATGTAACAAAAATTTTAGCCAATACGCAAAAAATTATTTTTGCTTGTGATGCGGGGATGGGATCAAGTGCAATGGGAGCTTCGGTATTAAGAAATAAAATAAAAAAAGCCGGATTAACGATTGAAGTCGTCAATTCTGCTATTTCACAGCTACCAAATGATGCGGATATTGTGGTTACCCATAAAGATTTAACGTCCCGTGCAAGGGAGAAATTACCACAAGCGTATCATGTATCGGTTGATAATTTTTTGAGTAGCGAGAAATACGATGAATTAGTTGAAAAATTATCCGTAGCAATGACGCCTGTCTTAGAGTGAAAAATGAGTTTTAGAGGGGGAATTCCATGTATCTTTCAGCCAGAGCAAGACTCATTATGGAACAATTATTAATAAGTAACCGACCAGTTGACGTGAAAGAGCTGGCAGAAGACTTAAACGTAAGTGAGCGAAGTATTCGAAGAGACTTGAAAGAAGTGAAAGCGACACTAAAATCGTATCAGCTAGCGTTGTTGAAAGATCATGGGTATTTGACCTTAGAAGGCTCCGAGCGGGACAAACAGAATTTTCGCTGGTATTTGATGGATTTATCTTATAGTGATTATAGTCCAGAAGAACGCCAGCAAAAGATTCTGAAAGCATTGCTAAAAGAGGAAGACGGATTGAAATTAGTTGGCTTGGCTAATGATTTAAAAGTAACAGTTTCGACGATTAGCAATGATCTAACGAAAATCGAAGAATGGCTTCCG
The DNA here is from genome assembly GCA_015654945.1 of Lactobacillales bacterium. Classification (GTDB taxonomy): domain Bacteria; phylum Bacillota; class Bacilli; order Lactobacillales; family Vagococcaceae; genus JAATGB01. The sequence continues at coordinate 14,711 of JAATGB010000172.1, forward strand.
GCAACGGTAGTCATCGAAAAAAAAAGAGGATTTGGCGTTTCTTTACAAGCCGATGAAGCGCATAAAAGAAGCCTAATGAGTGAATTATTTACCCAACAATTTCCTCATTACCAACTCTTGAAGTATTTTCAAGAAAAAGCAAGAACTGAAACGACGAATGAATGGGTGGAAGAACGCTTATTGCATTTAATAAGTGAACCATTACTGGAAAAAGTCGAAGGAATTGTTCGAAGCTGGCGAGCAAAAAATGCCAATGAAATTAGTGATGAAGCGTATGCCAATTTAGTTGTTCACATTTCAATTTCAGTGGAACGAATGATTGCAGGAAATTTTATCCAAGACGGTCCGAATCAGGAAAAAATGGAACAGTATCCAGAGTTTACAGCGGCTATGCAGCTATTGGCGGATAGTCTAGACATGGAGCCGGATTATGTTCCCAAGGGCGAAGTTTCGTATGTAACTGCGCATTTAAGAGGCGCGAAAATTCGTGAAAATAGCCAGCTTCTTTTTGAAAATGAAGAGCTTCAAATCATGACGTTAACGAAGAAACTAATTGCGTTGGTTGAACAAAAACTAGATCAAAAGCTGCCTAAAGAACCGTTAGCAAAGGGATTAGAGGCACATCTACGACCGACTTTGAGAAGATTACAGCAAGAAATGCGAATCTATAATCCATTGATTCAGTCAATTAAGCAAGATTATGCGGATTTATTTAAAGTCGTGCGAGAAGCCTTTGATGAAGTTTATCAAGGCGTGCATGCACCAGATGAAGAAATTGGGTATTTGGTTCTGCATTTTGGCGCTGTCTTAATCCAGTTAGAAAACGACAATCGTTTTTCTGGATTAGTCGTTTGCGCCAGTGGCATTGGGACTTCTAGAATGTTGGTTACCCGGTTACATCAGCGGATTCCTCAGTTGAAAAAATTAGAAACCGTTTCTTTATTTGAACTACCTAAAAAAAGGGCGGAAAGCCACTTTGATGTAATTATTTCAACCATTGATTTAGGGAAAGTTGCTTTTGATTATTTTTTAGTTTCGCCTATTTTGAATGAACGTGAACTGTCTCAAATTGAATTTTTTTTAAAAAGCTTACATGGAGATTATCATAAAAAGATTGCGGATGAAAAGCAAGCGGAACAGTTAAATTTACTTGAGGCGATACATTTTTTAGAACAGAAACAACTTTTTTCGCAAATGATCTTAACCATTTTTAAAAATTTTAACTACGCAAGATTAGATGCTAATCTAGGAACGATTGAAGATACGATTCGCGCCATGTGTACACAACTTTTGGAAAAAGATCCCGAACTCGAAGTGGAAGGCTTAATCAGTACTTTATTGCAAGAAGATGACTGGAAAATTTTTGGCATTCCAGAAGCCCGAATTGGGATGTTTCACACGCGGAATAACGCAATTAAAGAGCCATTTTTCCAACTGTTTTCATTAGAAAAACCATTACTTATTAAAAATATGGATCAATCTAAAATGATGATTGATCAAATCGTCTTACTTTTAGTGCCAGAAAAGTTTTCCCAGGAAGGGCTAGAAATCATCAGCTATATCAGCACCTTATTTGTTGATAATCGCGAGCTGAGAACAATTTTAACAGAAGGAGTCGGCGAAAAAATAGCGACGTATTTTGTCGGAAAATTATTGTCTTATTTAGAGACCAGGAGGAAAATAGAATGATTGCATTAAAAATTGAAGATATCACTTTAAATCAGCAGTTTGCAACTAAATTAGCAGCCATTGAAGCATGCGGTCAGCTTTTAGCAAAACAAGGATATACTTCTGCCGAGTATACGAAAAAAATGATTGAAAGAGATGAGTTAACAACCACTTATATCGGAAATATGGTAGCGATTCCTCATGGAACAGATGATTCTAAAGCTTGGATCCATCAATCGGGTATCGTGATTTTACAAGTACCTGATGGAGTTGATTTTGACGGCAATCAAGTCAAATTGATTATTGGAATTGCTGGAATTGAAAATGAACATTTAGAATTGTTGTCTGAAATTGCGTTGGTTTGTTCCGATGTAGAAAATGTGGCGGAAATTGTTGCGGCAAGCTCTGCCGAAAAGATCATTCAGTTGTTTAAAGATGGGGTGAATGTATGAAAAAACTAGCGGTACATTTTGGTGCTGGGAATATTGGGCGCGGCTTTATTGGTTGGTTATTAGCTCAAAGCGGCTATCAAGTTGTTTTTGCCGATGTAGCGGAATCCTTAGTGAAGGAAATCAATCAACAAGGACAGTACGAAGTGATTTTAGCAAATGAGCAGCAGGATCATTTTACGATTAAAGGTGTTCAGGCTGTGAATAGTAATAAAGAAACAGACAAATTAATTCAATTAATTCGTGATGCGCAAATAATCACCACAGCAGTTGGACCAACAGTCTTACCCAAATTAGGCGAAGTGATTGCGAAGGGAATTGAACAGCGAAGCACTTCTGATCGCTATTTAACGGTTATTGCGTGTGAAAACATGATTGGTGGATCAGCTATATTGAAAGAAGCGGTGTACCCAAGCTTAACGGATCAGGGAAGAAACTATGCAGACAAATATGTCGCCTTTCCAAACTCAGCCGTCGATCGAATTGTGCCAACTCAAGTGCATGAAAATCCTTTAACCGTAACTGTAGAGCCATTTTACGAATGGCTAGTGGAACAACCTGTAAATGAAAAAAACACACCAAAAATTGCGGGAATGAGCTATGTTCCGGATCTAACGCCGTATATTGAGCGGAAATTATTTACCGTCAATACCGGGCACGCGGTGACTGCTTATTTCGGCTATACAAAAAACATTCAGTCGATTGAAGATGCGATTTTAAACGAAAAAGTTTTATTTATCGTTCGCAGCGCCTTAGAAGAAACCGGTGCACTACTTGAAAAAAAATTTCAATTTTCGCATAAAGAACACCAAGCGTATATCGATAAAATTATTGAACGCTTCAAAAATCCGTATGTTTCTGATTACGTGACTCGAGTGGGGCGTTCGCCAATTCGGAAAATAAGCGAGAATGATCGTTTTACACAACCGGCCAGACAATTTGTCGAAGCCTTTAATGAAACGCCTAAAGCTTTAGCAATTGGGATTGCAGCGGCGATGAAATTTAAAGAACCAACGGATGAAGAAGCCTGTGCGTTACAAGAAATGATTGAAGAAAAAGGACTGGATTCAGCGATTGAACAATATACAGGCTTAAAGCCCTATACAAAATTATTTGAAAAAGTGCGTACATCTTATAATGAATTCGTTTAAAAATTAAATGAAAAATAAAGATCAAAAATCAGCTTCCTGATTTTCGATCTTTATTTTTATTTGGCATTATGCGTGATATCGATAATTCGATCAACAAAATCTTCGTAGAAATCTTGTTCATGAGAAACAACCAGAACGGTTCCCGGATAGGTAGCTAAACTTTTTTGCAGGCTTTCCTTCGCTTCTTGGTCGATATGATTCGTTGGTTCATCTAAGATCAAAAAATTGCCTTTTTGAAGAGTCATATGCGCAAGCTTGACTTTTGTCTGCTCACCACCACTTAAGCTTTGCAAGGGTTCTTGGGCGAGATCATTGACAAGTCCGGCACGTGAAAGATGTTGTCGTAAGTCCTTGATGGATGCTTTGGGATACAAATTACTTAAATATTGTAGAGGAGATTCCAAAGGAGACGCCCAGGTTAAATCTTGCGAAAAATAATTAATTTCTGTGTTTTGCGGTAAGGAAAAAGTGCCTGAAATAGCCGGAATTTCACCAATTATCGTCTTGATCAAGGTCGATTTTCCAATACCGTTGAAGCCTCGAATCGCTACTTTCTCACCATAACGAATGGTTATGTTCAGAGGTTGCAGCAAGGGCTGTTCATAACCAACAACAAGATCTGTAGTTGTGAATGCCAGCGTGCTGACAATTTCTTGATAAGGAAAAACAAAGTGCGGCTTGCCCGTTTTTGAAGGAGGAGTTAAACGGTCGATTTTGTCTAATTGTTTTTGGCGACTTTTCGCCATGGTTGAACGAGAACCTGCTTTGTATTTTCGAATATAGGTTTCAGTTTTTTCGATTTGCTTTTTCTGTGACGCGTATTGACGGAGATAAGTTTCCCGGTTCATTTCTTTTTGTTTTAACGCTTGTGATAGATTACCAGTATATTTAATCAGTTGACCAAACTCAATATCCGCAATATGAGTCGTAATCTGATTGAGAAAGTGTCGTTCATGAGAAATTACCAGAAAAGTGCCAGAAAAATTTTGGAGAAAAGTCGTTAGCCATTGAATATGCGTATCATCTAAATGGTTGGTCGGTTCATCCAAAATAAGCATTTCCGGTTTTTCTAATAATAATTTTGCGAGAATGATTTTCGACCGTTGACCACCACTCAACTCTTTTAAAGGGCGTTCCATACCAAAGGCTTGAATCCCTAAACCGGTACTCATTTCTTGAATCAAAGTATCCATTTGATAAAATTCGCTGGCATCTAATTTTGTTTGAAGTTTCCCTGCTTTTTCTAAGCAGCTTTCGGCGAAGGTTTCACTATATTGTGCGTAAAGTGTCTGGATTTCTGCTTCTATTCGTTGTTCTTTTTGGAAGGCGGTTCGCAAAAAATCTTGAATTGTGAGCGTTTCATCCACTTCAACATATTGATCAAGATAGCCAATTTGCAGTTTTTTTTGTTTTTCAATCCGCCCTTCATCAGGAAGGATTTCCCCCGTTAAAATTTTAATTAACGTACTCTTTCCAGCTCCATTTTGTCCGATCAAGCCAATGTGTTCGCCTTTATTAATTTGTAAATTTAAGTCATCATACAAAATTTTATCGTTAAATTGTTGCTTAATGTGAATAAAGTTTAACATGTTTCTTCCTTTCAAAAAAAGCTCCGGACAGAGTGAGAATGTCCACAGCTTTGTACGCCTATTTTTATCTTGGAAAGCAGTCAGTAGTACAAATAAACCTGCTCCTTTTCCAAAAAAATCTTTCGTTTTTAAAATTATAGCATAAAAGAGCGGGTAAATCTATTGACAGCTAGTCTGCACGCTTTTTATACAAAGAAAGAAATTTCTTAAAATTTTCTATGTTTCTTTATTTTCATGCGAACAATTATAGAAAAACTTCTTTATTAATGATACAATTGGAGGTACCGTGTAAGCGTAGAAAAGTAACCTGAGGTGGGCTTGTGAAGAAGTTTAATTCTAAGAGAATCATTATTACATTAATTGTTGTGATCGTGATTGTATTTTTAGTTAGTTTTACAACATATCAAAGAAATAATGAAAAAAAAGAAAGTTTCTTACAATCTTTCACCAATGATATTGTAGGAATCGTCGATAAAGGGCTGTCTTTCCCTTTAAAAGCTATGAATGGCAGTGTTCAGTCCATTAATAGTTTATTCAACACGTACACAGAAAACGACACGTTAAAGAAGAAAGTGGATGAGCTATCCTCACTGAAAAGTGAAAATGAAAATTACAAGAAAGAAAATGAAAAGCTCAAAGACCAATTGAAAATTAATGCGACACTAACGAATTATGACAAACTATCCGCAACGGTCATTAGTCGTTCCCCTAATACGTGGCAAAATTTGTTAATCATTGATAAAGGAAAAAAAGATGGCATCAAAGTGAATATGCCTGTTATGGGAAGCGAAGGATTAATTGGCCGTGTAGTCGTAGTCAATGAATTGTCGTCGAAAGTGGAATTGTTGACGTCCGCTAATCAAAGCTCTAACCATTTTCCAGTGATGATTGCTACGCAAAATGACAGTTTTTCTTATGGGTTACTCGAAAGTTACGATGAAAAAGAAAATGCTTTTGTGATTACACAATTAACAGAAAGCGACGAAGTCAAAGCAGGCGATACTGTTTCGACATCAGGACTAGGCGGGAATTCTCCGAAAGGGTTATATGTCGGAAAAGTGAAGAAAATCAAATCAGATGCGTACGGCTTAAATAAAGAAATCTATGTAACGCCGGCTAGCTCTATGTATGATATTTCAGTTGTGACGGTTATTCAACGGTTGGCAGGAAGTGGGAATTAATGGGGAAAAAAGTAAATGTAGAGTACTGGTTGCCGCTTTCGCTATTTTTATTAATGCTTGTAGATGGACAAGTAAGTAACTTTTTGCGGATTTCAGTCGAAAATGAAATTACACTGAACTGCCATCTCCTATTACTCATCATGTTGTTTGGCAGCTTTCAATGCTCAAAGCAATTTTTAGTCATTTGCGCAACGATTTTTGGTGCGCTATATGATAATTACTATTACAGTATTATTGGGATTAATATGCTCTGTTTGCCTCTTTTGGTGTATATGATTTATACAATTTTTGAGTACATAGAGCCCTCTGTTTTTTCTTTACTACTAACTTTTATTATTTGTGTCACTTTTATGGAAGTGGCTACACTGTTGATGGGAATCGCGTTTAAACTAATTGATGTCGATATTCTCTATTTCATCACGAATGTCTTAGGTCCCACTTTGTTACTAAATGTAACCATATTTGTTCTCCTTATTTACCCAATGAAGAAATTTTTCTTAGATAAAGCAGAAAAGGTGTAGCGTAGCGCCTTTTTAATTGAAATATATTTGTAACATTTCTTTTATGTCTTTGTCATTTAGCTATGTTACAATTACTTTATCGTAAAAAAAGAATTTGAAATTTTAAATAAAAAGAAAAGTTAGTCGGGGGAATAGAATAGTGAAGAATAAATTAGTGTCAACATTAATGACCTGTTCACTGATACTATCAGCTGTAGGAGCACCTTTAGTGGCATCAGCAGATGAGTATGATCAAAAAATTCAAGAACAAAACCAGAAAATTGATGATTTGAATAAGAAAGAAGCAAGTGCTTCACAACAATTAGCTGAGGTTCGTACAAATATCGCGACAATCAAAGCCGAAGCAGAAAAATTACAAAAAGAACAAGCGACTTTAAATTCAGAAGTCACGAAATTAAATTCAGAAGTTAAAGAATTAACAAGCAATATTGAAAAAAGAGACAAAACGATCAAAGCACAAGCTCGTTCGGTTCAAACACAAGGTGCAAATACTGGTTACTTAGATATCGTGTTAAATTCTGATTCTGTTTCCGATGCGATCACGAAAGTTGCGGCTGCCAATGAATTGGTTAGTGCAAATAATGATTTAATGGAACAACAAAAATCAGATAAAAAAGCGGTTCAAACCAAACAAGCAGCTTCTGAAAAGAAATTAGACGAAGTCAATAAAAATGCAGTTACATTAGATGAAAAAGCAGGCGAACTTCAAGATCAAGAGCTAACACAAACAGCGTTAGTGAATGAAATTGCAGCTTCGAAAGAAACCGAAACAAGTAAAAAATCAGAATATGAAGCACAACAAAAAGCAGCAGAAGAAAAACTTGCAGAACAAACTCGTTTAGCGAAAGTAGCAGCGGAAAATAAAGCAGCGGAAGAAGCAGCAGCTAAAACGGCTGCCCAAACATCCACTTCGACATCGACTAGCGGAACAAGTTCTTCAAGCAACTCAAATACAAATAATGGAACATCGAATACAGGTGGGAACAGTGATAATAATGTGACACCAACGCCAACGCCAACACCAACACCAGATCCAATTCCTAATGGAAGTGGAATTGTTAGTGACGCTTTGAAATATTTGGGTGTACCGTATGTCTGGGGTGGCACAACACCTTCTGGGTTTGACTGTTCTGGTTTGGTTCAATATGTTTTCGCTATGAATGGTATTACTTTACCAAGAACGACGACACAACAAGAATTTTCTGGTACGGTGATTTCAATTAGCCAATTACAAGCTGGAGATTTAGTCTTCTTTGGAGCTCGTGGCTCAACTCATCATGTTGGAATTTATATTGGTGGCGGACAATTTGTTCATGCACCTCAAACCGGTGATGTTGTAAAAATTACAAGCATCTCTGCCTACACACCAGACTTTGGTGTACGTGTTAATTAAGCAATAAATAGGTGAAAGATGTTTGGCTAACTCATTAGCCAAACATCTTTTTTAGTAGATTTATGCGATTTTATGGGCTCTTTGTCAGCATCAGTTAATAAAAGAGCACAATAACATAAAGCAAAGAAACTGGAATTTTTTCCAGTTTCTTTGTTTTTACCTATTAAAAGATTATTTATTCAAAAACGGTTCAGTTAAAGTTACGAATTCTTCGACATCTTTGATCACCATATCGATACCGGCTTGCCAGAAATCAGGCTTGGTTAGATCAACATTCAGATGTTTCAACGCAAGTTCCTCGGTCGTCATTGAGGCTGTATCGCGAAGTAATGCAATATATTGCTCTTCAAAGTTGCCTTCACTTTTTTGTGCATAAGCATAGATTCCCATGCTGAATAGGTAGCCAAATGTGTAAGGAAAATTATAAAAAGGCACATCATCAATATAAAAATGCAGTTTACTTGCCCAAAAATGTGGATGATACGAGTTTAATGAATCTTGGTAGGACTCTTTTTGTGCTTGAAGCATTAAGGACGTAATTTCATCATCTGAAAGCATAGTTGTTTTGCGTTTTTCGTAATAAGCTGTTTCAAATAGATAACGTGCATGAATATTTAAAAACATAGCCGTAGCATTTTGCATTTTGGTATCCAATAGATTGATTTTTTCTGCTGGAGTTGCGGCTTCTTTGAGTGTCGCGTCAGCCACAATTAATTCCGCAAAGGTGCTGGCGGTTTCGGCAACGTTCATCGCATAGTCTCTTCTGATTGCCGGTAAATCCCACATTACGTCGCTATGAAAGGCATGGCCTAATTCATGTGCAAGTGTGGACACTTCATTAATTGATTCACCATAGGTCATAAAAATCCGCGATTCTTCACTTTCAGGAAGGCTAGTACAATAACCGCCAGGTCTTTTTCCAGGACGATCTTCGGCTTCAATCCAGCTTTTATCAAAGGCTTTTTGTGCAAAGGTGGCCATTTTGGGGCTGAATTTATTGAAATTTTCGATAATAAAAGCTGCAGCTTCATCAAAACTAAATTTTTTCTCTTTTAAATTGCCCAAAATGATAGGTGCATCTTGATCTTGCCAATCCATTTTTTCTTTGCCAAAAAGCTGTGCTTTTCGTGTAAGGAAGTCAAGGAAAGGTTGTTTGTTCTTTGCAATGGTTTCCCACATCGTATCGAGTGTTTCTTTTTTCATCCGATTATAGGTTAAAGGGGTTTCTAAAAAGTCTTGCTGTCCATGTAATTCATAGTTTTTCAAGCGGAATCCGTTGAGGTGATTAAGTGTATCGGCAAAAAGCGGTGCTTTTTCGCCCCAAACTTTTTCCCATGTTGCAAATAAAGTAGCACGTACCTCTTGATCAGGATCGCTCATCATGCGATTAAATGCTTGTCCTGCTGATAATTCGGTAATAGTTCCATTTTTTTCGGTAAAAGGCACCACAATGGAAGCAACTAATGTATCGTAATGCGAGCTCCAGCCGTTAAAGCCATCTGTTGCAAGTGAATTTAACATGATTTCTTCTTTTTGACTTAAAAGCTGTTTGCCTTTTTTACGAATTTCTGCTAAATTAAAAGCAATTTTTTGATCTGCCACATCAGGAATGGCAATTAGCTTAGTCCATTCATCTTCTGAAATCTCCGTTAGCTTTTGAGTAAACAGGGAATCAGTATTTTTGAAAAGCGTATAGACGCTATCTATTTTGCCTTGTAAGGGGATCGTTTTTTTATCAGTAACATCGGCAGACTGAATCATGTTAATGAAGCTTTGCACTTGGGCAAGGCCATCCATCAGCAGGGTCCATTCGTTGAGAATGTTGATAAATGTTTCAAATACCGGTGCATCTTGATGAGGGTGCCAACTTGTCACGTTTTGGTTAAATGACTGGCCTTGTTGTCCCAAATCGATAATTTTTTTGGTTAAATCGGTGGAAGAACTGCCACCTTTAAAAATAGATTCTAAGTCCCAGTTGATCGAATAGCTCATTTTAACACTCCTTCCAATAATATATCTATTATATAGTAAATTTTCTCTAATGAAAACATTGATATATTTCTTTTTTTACAGTAGGATAAAAGAGCATAGGAGGAACAGCCACGTGAAAAAAATAGTTAAAAATCACCAAATATATTTTATTTTTGCATTTGCCATTATGGCGCTTCTATTTATTAGTTCATCACAGACATATGAGCAGCAAACTTCTGTACCTTTTCTTGAGAAGACCTTTAAAGCACAGCCGTTCGAACAATTTTTGTCGCGCTTTTCCGTTCAATACGCTGGAGAAGTGATGAGTGTTAAAACGAGTGGCTATTATAAGTTTGTGGAGTTTTTCATCCGGAAAGGTGCTCACTTTTTTTGTTACTTTTTATTAGGCGGCTCGTGGTTTTTAGGGGTCTATCCGAAATTAAAAAATGTGGGCATTTCACTCGTGATTTCTTGGCTCGCTGCGACAGGATATGCCGCTTTGGATGAATTTCATCAGATGTTTACTGGAGGAAGAACACCTCTTTTTCAAGATGTTGTATTGGACAGCGCAGGAGCACTAACTGCCTGTATGCTATGTGTGATAGTTATTTTCGGGAAACGATTGGCAAAGAAAAAATAGTGGAAAGAAGGGATTTTGGATGTCAGGACATTCAAAATGGAACAATATTCAAGGACGTAAAAATGCACAAGATGCGAAAAGAGGAAAAGTGTTTCAAAAATTATCAAAGGAAATTTACATGGCAGCGAAAAACGGCGGTGGTGATGTCGATTCAAATCCAGCTTTGCGGTTGATCTTTGATAAAGCGAAGGCAAGCAATATGCCCAACGATAATATTCAAAGAGCTATCAAAAAAGCGACTACTGCTGGTGAAGGGGAACATTACGATGAAGTAGTATACGAAGGCTATGGCCCTGGTGGAGTAGCAATTTTAGTGCACGCATTAACGGATAATCGTAATCGAACGGCTTCCAATGTGCGCGTTGTTTTTAACAAAAATGGCGGTTCTTTAGGGGAGGCTGGTTCGGTTAGCTACATGTTTGACCGGAAAGGGTATATTGCGATTGAGCGTGAGCATTTAGCGTTAGATGAAGATGAGATGCTTTTACAAGTGATTGAAGCTGGGGCAGAAGATATGGAAGTTTCAGCAGAAGTCTTTGAAATCTATACCGAAGCGACAGATCTTGCACAAGTACGTGATGAATTGGAAAAGTCCGGTTTTATTTTGGCGCAAGCTGAATTGACAATGGTGCCACGTATTACAGTAGAGCTTTCAGATACCGATAGCGAAAAATTGCAAGAGTTAGTTGATAAATTAGAAGAAGATGATGATGTTTCAGAAGTATTTACTTCAGAAGGATAGAAATGATGAATCCATAAGGAGTATGCAAACAGATTTAGGTAAGTTTCAAGTGTTACCAGGAAAAGAAGCAAAAGTCGGAGAATGGATAACTTTTCTTAAGGCACATCTAGCTGAAGTCTTGCTGACGCTTGAACCGGAAAAATGTATTGATCAAACTTATAAAGAAAAATTGTTACAGATTAACGTTGTGATGATTTCGGAAAAGCTGATTGATAAAATGATTTGAATGAGATAAAAGAATACCCGAAAGTCTGATGGTTGAATAAACTTAAAATAGAGCGAAACAAAACAGAAAAAGTTTTGTTTCGCTCTATTTTTTTATGTAATGAATTCGTTTTTTGGCCTAGTTACTGTTTTAAATATGGTCTGGTGTCAATCGTGTCGCTCTAAAGATTGCCAGTACAATCAAGGGTGTCAAAACGGCGGCACCGATAATTTCTGGAATACCGTTTGTCGCAGCAATCAGCGCTAGCGTTTTAAATAGAACCGATGTATCCACACCATTTAAGCGAGCAACGTCATTTGAGTAAAGCAAGCCCATGGCAGAAAGAACGAGAACTGTATTTGTCAATGTGCCACAAATTGCGGATGCTAGCGCGGAAAAAGGGATATTCTTTGAGCGCCGATAAAAAAAGTTAAAGATAAAGCCGGCAACTAGACCAACAAGGATTCGTGGCACCACGGAAACGAGTGGATTTGTAAAGACAAGCGAATCTAATGGGGAGGTTGGCGCAGTCCATGCACGGACTAGCGTTCCTAATCCCCAAATTAAGCCAACAAAAAGGCCATCCCTTGTGCCGAGGGTAATCGCCGCGACGATTACGGTGATATGAATAATGGTCAAATTTACAATGCCCAATGGAATATAGCCGAGAAACGGGGTCATTGATTGCACCATAATGATGGCGGTTAAGATCGCGCGAATGGTGATACGAAAAGCACGGTTTTTTGTATTCATATTTTTCTCCTTTTAAAAGAATGACTGTCAGTATTTGTTAGGGCAATTTTTGAATGATATTTTCAATGATCCGTTCGTTCGTAGCTAAAGCTCCTTTGCCGAAATCTCCGCATGCAAGTAAGCTTTCGCGCGGCTCAATGATTTCATAGCCATAGCGATGAAGTTTCGTCAAGTTTTCTTGAACCGGCAGACTTTCGTACATCACCGTATTCATGGCTGGAGCAAGTAATTTTGGCATTTCCGGTAAGGCTAGTGCTGTAGTAGAAAGCAAATCGTCAGCGATACCGTTTGCAAGTTTGCCAATGATATTTGCGGAAGCGGGTGCTATCACAAAAAGGTCGGCTTGTTTGGCTAATTCAATATGATTAATCTTTTGTGGATTGGGTTCGACCATAACATCCAAGTGAACCAAGTTTTTGGTTAAAGACTGTAACGTCAAAGGTGTGATAAATTCCGTACTGCTTTTGGTCATAATGACATGAACAGTATAACCTTTTTTTGTTAATTCGTTGGCTACATCAGCGGCTTTATAAGCAGCGATGCTTCCGGTGATACCAAGTAGAATCGCGGGCATATTAGCTTCCTTCTTTCACGTGTAAAAATTGGGCGACAATGGTTGCGGCAATTTCCTTTTTGGTTGTGCAGGGATAAGTGTTTCCGGCTTTATCAATTAAGATTCCGGGATGCGTATCCTGTGTGATTGTTTCTAAATCGTTGGCAAACACAAAATCACACTGGTTTTTTTGTAAAAGTGTAAAGGCCACTTTTTTCAGCTCTGCCGTTGTTACGCCGACAAGGAGTTTGAAGCCGAATAAGTGCGTTTCAGGTTGCCATTTTTTTATTTTGCTGATAACTTTAGGCGATTGTTCTAAAAATAAGGTTAAATTTTCAGTTTTTGAACTGATTTTTTTTTCAGCTGTTACTGAAGCAGCTGTGTGCTGTGTACTATTTTTAGCAATAATTTTTTCGATTTCGGCAACGTTTTCTTGGTTTACAAGCTGTGTGCTTAAGGAATGAATCCATTGGTCGGTATCGACTAACGCCGCTACTTGGTAGTCGCTAACAGCCATACTGTGAATGACCGCTTCGATTGTTTCCGTTGTCAAAATTTTTTTTACTGTTCTTTCTAAATGACGGACCGAGGTGACAGGAATAATTTGGATGTTTTCCATCTTTGGTCGAACCGCATGGATTCCGCAAAGATAAAGAACCTCGGTTCCCGGTAGTTGGGCAAACTGTTCGGCAATTTCTTTTCCTAACCGACCAGTGGAATGGTTCGTAATATGACGAACATCGTCAATTTTTTCAGATGTTCCGCCAGCTGTGACGAGTATTTTCAATGTGAGGAACTCCTTTTACTAGCAAAATTTATGAAAAGATTTGGACGACTTTGCGTCCTTTGCTGTTACCAGATAAAAATGTAGGAAAACGGGTTTTCAGCTGATCAAAAGGGACGATTTCTTCCAATTCAGCTTGTGCAAAAAACGGGAAAAAATCAGTGGCGATCCGTTGCCAAAGCGCTTGTTTTTCATGCAAGGGAACAAGGACAGAATCAATTCCTAGCAAAGATACCCCCCGTAAAATAAAGGGTAAAACAGTTGTGCTCAACGAAATGCCACCTGCATTGCCACAAAGTGCGATACTTCCACCGTAGTGGAGCTGAGCAATGAGCGGTGTTAATTGTTCTCCGCCAACTGTGTCTATCATATAATGAAAGTTTTGAGAATCCAATATTTTTGCCTTTTCTGGTCGGATTTCGTCAGGTGTGAGGATTCTATTTGCCCCAATTTTTTTAAGAAAAGCAGTATAGTGCGCTTTTTTTCGGGAAATAGCGGTAATCTGAGTGTAACCTAGCATGTGTAACATACTAATCGCTAAGCTGCCAACACCGCCTGTTGCGCCTGTAATTAAAATATTCGGTTGATCTTGGACACGCATTCCCTGTTTTTCCAAGCGAGAAATAGCGAGTGCAGCAGTGAAGCCTGCTGTCCCGATAAACATACTGTCCTTTAAAGTGAGAGATTCTGGAAGTGGAACGACCCAATCGCTTGGAACACGCGCACGTTCGCTGTAGCCACCTGTATGCGTCACACCTAGTCCATAGCCAGTTACTAAAACACGTGAGCCTGCTTGGATTGCCGCAGATTCCGAGGAAAGAACAGTGCCGCTTAGATCAATTCCGGGGATCATCGGATAGTTTCGAATCACACCGCCATTTTCAAGGGTTGCTAAGGCATCTTTATAATTAATGGAAGAATAAGCAACGTCAATCAGGACATTCCCCGGTGATAGATTTTCTGTGGTGCTTGCTTGATAATCTGCAATAACAGCGGATTCATTTTTTTTAACGACGAAGCTGCGAAATGTTTGCATTGTTAGGACTCCTTCAACGGATTTTATTATACGAAGTAACGTGTTAATTGGTTCTATTTTAACATGAATTACCAAAGATGCTAAAGAAAATTATTTGTCTTTTTTTTGAGAGTTCCTTTTCCTTCTTTTTTTTGAAAAAAAGTAAAAAAACAGTTGAAAAAATGCAAGGATCCTTGTATACTATCAATGCTGTCTTTAAACTATTTGTTTACTATTACTTTACTTTTGTGAGTGAAAGTTTAGTCCTAGCAAACTTTAAGGAGTCTTCAATGGATATTGGAAATCGAATCAAAAATTTACGAATTCAGAAAAACTTAACGCAAGAAGAATTAGGTGAGCGAACGGATTTAACCAAAGGGTACATTTCGCAACTCGAACGAAATTTAAGTTCACCTTCAATGGAAACTTTTTTTTCGATTTTAGAGGTTTTGGGATGTAAACCAGCGGAATTCTTTAATGAGAAGCAAAAGGAACAAAAAGTTGTCTATCTTGAGGAAGAGCGAACGATCTATGAGGATGCAGAAAAAGGTTACCGCATCGAATGGTTAATTCCAGAATCGAATGAAAAAGAAATGGAGCCAATATTCCTACTATTTGAAGAAGCCGGTGAATTCAAAGAATTTGCGCCTTCTTTGTCCGAAACATTTGCATTAGTTTTAGAAGGAGAAGTTTGTGTAGAAATTGGGAAGCAGCGGTATTATGCGGAGCAAGGGGAAACGATTTATTATCAAGCAACGGAATCGCATTGCATCAAAAATATAGCTAGTGGCAAAAGTCGCTTACTGTTAGTAGCAACAGATTCCTATTTGTAAAATGAATAAAGGAGTGCAAAAAGTGTGGCACAAAAAATAATTGAGTTCCGTCATGTACATAAAGAATATGATGAAGACATCATTTTAAAAGATATTAGTTTTGAGGTTGAACAAGGGAAATTTTATACATTATTAGGACCGTCGGGCTGTGGAAAAACCACTATTTTACGGCTGATTGCCGGCTTTACAGAAGTGGATCGCGGCGAGGTATTTTTTGAAGGAAAGAAGATCAATCATTTACCGGCTAACCAAAGACGTGTCAATACTGTCTTTCAGGATTATGCGCTTTTTCCTCATCTAAATGTCTTTGATAATATTGCTTTTGGCTTGAGTATTAAGAAATTACCGAAAAAGCAAATCGAGCAAAAAGTGAAAGAAGTTTTGCGCTTGGTCCAATTAGTTGGGTTTGAGAATCGTGAAATTAGTGAAATGTCGGGTGGTCAACGACAACGAGTGGCGATCGCACGCGCACTTGCGAATGAACCAGAAGTTTTGCTATTAGATGAACCACTTTCTGCTTTGGATTTAAAATTACGGACAGACATGCAATATGAATTGCGGGAATTACAAAAACGTTTGGGCATTACCTTTATTTTTGTAACACATGATCAAGAAGAAGCATTGGCAATGAGTGATGAGATTTTTGTCATGAACCAAGGTGAAATTGTCCAAAGTGGGACACCGGTCGATATATATGATGAACCCATTAATCGGTTTGTGGCTGATTTTATAGGGGAAAGTAATATTGTCAAAGGAACAATGGTCGCGGATGGTTTGGTTGAATTTGTTGGCAAACGGTTTGAATGTGTCGATGGCGGAATGAAAAAAAATGAAGCAGTTGAAATTGTCTTGCGACCTGAGGATTTAACCATTACTTCTGTGGAAAAAGGCAAACTGAAAGCAAAAGTAGATACCCAACTTTTTCGTGGCGTTCATTATGAGATTATTTGCTACGATGAGGATCAAAATGAGTGGATGGTGCATTCGACGAAGAAAGCCAAAGAAGGATCCGAAATTGGATTATTCTTTGAACCGGAAGATATCCATGTCATGCGTTTTGGTGAATCAGAAGAAGAATTTGATGCGCGGTTAGAAAGTTATGAAGAGGAATAAGGAGGAACGCTTGTGACATCAACCAAAAGAATGTATGCTGTTCCTTATTTTTTGTGGCTGCTTTTATTTGTAGCAGCTCCGGTTTTATTGATCGTGTATCAATCTTTTTTAGGAATTAATGGACAGTTTACTTTTGCAAATTATACCAATTATTTCACGTCAGCAACTTATTTGGAAATGACGGTTAATTCGGTCATCTATGCATTTATTATTACGTTGATTACCTTAGTAATTAGCTATCCAGCTGCATATGTGTTAAATAAAACCAAGCATAAACAATTATGGCTCATGTTAATTATCTTACCTACCTGGGTAAATTTATTGTTAAAAGCGTATGCCTTTATTGGGATTTTCAGTACACATGGGAGTCTTAATCAATTTTTTGCATTTATTGGCATTGGACAGCAGCAGATTTTATTTACCGATTTTAGTTTTATTTTTGTTGCAACATATATTGAGATTCCATTTATGATTATGCCAATTTTCAATGCGTTAGAAGAAATGAATCCTTCTTTGATTAGTGCGAGTCGTGATTTAGGCGCCAATAGTGTAGATACGTTCCGCCGTGTCATTTTCCCTTTGTCTTTAAATGGTGTAAAAAGTGGTGTTCAAGCGGTTTTTATCCCTTCCTTAAGTTTGTTTATGTTGACTCGCTTGATTGGTGGAAATCGTGTGATTACATTAGGAACGGCGATTGAAGAACATTTTTTGGTGACACAAAACTGGGGGATGGGTTCAACGATTGGGGTCATCTTGATTTTAGCGATGTTGCTTATTATGGTTGCAACAGGTGAGAAAAAAAGGAAAGGCGGCGAAAAAACGCGATGAAAAAAAGAGTAAAGTGGTCCAATTTCTATTTGCTGTTGGTTTTTATCGTCTTATATTTGCCAATTTTTTACCTGATTTTCTATTCTTTTAATCAAGCAGGTACGATGAGCCAGTTTACTGGGTTTACCTTTGAACATTATCGCACGCTTTTTGCGGATACACGGTTACTGGGGATTGTGTTAAATACGTTTATGCTCGCTTTTCTTTCCGCGTTACTCGCAACGGCAATTGGCAGTTTTGGCGCGATGGCGATTTATTACACGAAGAAGCGCGAAGCACGGAATGCGATTTTAAGTCTGAACAATATTTTAATGGTTTCACCGGATGTCATTATTGGTGCCAGCTTTTTAATTCTTTTTACGTTTTTAGGGCTACATTTGGGCTTCTCATCTGTTTTACTTTCTCATGTCGCCTTCAGTATTCCAATTGTTGTGTTAATGGTACTGCCAAAATTAAAAGAAATGAATGACTCGATGATAGATGCTGCCAGAGATTTAGGTGCGAGTAACTGGCAGGTCATCCGTAAAGTGATTTTTCCTTATATAACACCAGGCGTAATTGCGGGCTACTTTATGGCGTTTACCTATTCCTTGGATGATTTTGCGGTGACTTTTTTTGTGACAGGTAACGGCTTTACTACGTTGTCCGTTGAGATCTATTCGCGAGCTAGACAGGGAATTAGTTTAGAAATCAATGCGTTGAGTGCCTTGGTCTTTCTTTTTTCTATGATTCTGGTTGTGGGGTACTACTATATTAGTCAGGGAAATTTAACCAAAAAGCAACGAAAAATTCGCCAAGAGCAAAGTGAGGTGGCGGATCTATTATGAGAAAATTGCAGACATTGCTGATCGGAATTGTCGTTATTATTGGCGTATTGTTTTTTTCAGCTCGCTATTTGGAAAAAAATCAGGGCTATGCTTCTGATAATATTGTGACGATTTATAACTGGGGCGATTATATTGATCCTTCCTTGCTTAAAAAATTTGAAAAAGAAACAGGCTACAAAGTCAACTATGAAACCTTTGATTCGAATGAAGCCATGTACACAAAGATCCAACAAGGTGGGACAAACTATGATATTGCGATTCCAAGTGAATATATGATCGAAAAAATGATTAAAAGTAAGATGCTAGAAAAAATTGATCCGACAAAAATTATTGGGCTAAGCAATATTAATGCACAGTTCTTGAATCAATCTTTTGATCCGGGAAATCAGTATTCAATTCCTTATTTTTGGGGAACTTTGGGAATCATTTATAATGATAAGTTTGTGGAGGCGAAAGATATTCAACACTGGGATGATTTGTGGCAACCAGCCTTGAAGAATAATGTCATGCTAATTGATGGAGCTCGAGAAATCATGGGACTTGCTTTAAATAGTGAAGGAAAATCATTGAATGATAAAAATACGCAAGATTTGGAAGCCGCAAAGGAGAAGTTAACGAAATTGACACCCAATGTGAAAGCAATTGTTGCGGACGAAATCAAAATGTATATGATTAATGAAGAAAGTGCTGTGGCGGTTTCTTTTTCGGGTGAAGCCTCTGAAATGCTAGACAGCAACAAGCATTTGCACTACGTGATTCCAAGTGAAGGCTCCAATCTTTGGTTTGATAATATGGTGATTCCGAAAACAGTAAAAAATAAAAAGGGCGCCTATGCATTCATTAATTTTATGCTACAACCGAAAAATGCGGCTCAAAATGCTGAATACATTGGTTATTCGACGCCGAATGAAAAAGCCATGAAGCTATTACCAAAAGAAATTACCTCAGATACGCAATTTTATCCGGATCAAGAAACCATGTCGCACTTGGAAGTATACCAAAATCTAGGTCAAAAAACTTTGAATGAATACAATGACTTATTTTTAGAATTTAAGATGTATCGGAAATAGAGTATTCATACTGAATTAAGAAAAGGATCAAGGCAAGTATATTAGACTGATTTTGATCTTTTTTTGTAGCCGTTTATTTTACTCTTGCTTGATTTACGGTACAATAGAAGAAAGAGGTGCAGGATTTGAGTTTTCATTTTAAAAAGGAGTGAGATCAATTGAAAATGTTAGTCAAAATGAAGCGGCAAGGGGATCAATTTTATCGGAGTTTGCCTTATAAGCATAAAGTGTTAATGAATGTATTCACGGTGTTGCCGGCTTATCTGATTGGGTTGAACGTTTTGAATGCAACGAATTTTGTCGCTTTAGCGATAGGCTTATTGGTACTCATCATGGGATTTTCCTGGGTTGGCAATTACATTGCTTATTGGGTGGTAAAGAATACCAGAAAAAAGCTGTGAAACATGCGCCTAACAGGAAGTTTATTTGTAGATATCGGGTGCAATGGTTTAAGGTAAAGAGTTACGGTTCATACTTGAGCTTTGGCAAGGATAGGCTAGAACAAAAACAGTTGATTTGAAACGGATACATCAAGAAGGAGCTTGCTTTGACGGAATTTTATCAAAAATTAACCAAAAACTATGCAGATCTTTCGGAAATGGAGAAATTGGTCATTGATCATATTTTAAAATGAATAACTTCAATAAAATATTAGAATCTTTTTCAGAAGAAAAAGCTGGCAAATTTTGTGATCATATGATTGCTACAAC